>NZ_JBEGDD010000014.1:0-81683 GCF_040195595.1 Brevundimonas aurifodinae | reverse complement strand
TCTTGTATCTCCCGACAGCGCGCCGACGTAGCTAGGGGCATCCCCCCGTCGTTCTCGGAGTCCGCCCATGTCCCCCCTGTCCCGCATCGCCGTAGCCGCCACCTTGACGCTCGCCGCCTGCTCGCCGGGCGAACCCGCGACGGCCCAGCCTCCGGTGCAATCAGGCCCCGACAGCGGTCGGCGGGAGGTGGCGCTGTTCGCCGGAGGATGCTTCTGGTCGGTCGAGGCCAATTTCGAGCGCATGCCGGGCGTCGTCTCGGCCGTCTCGGGCTTCGCCGGGGGGCGCGTGGCCAATCCCACCTATGATCAGGTCGTGCGGGGCGGCACCGGGCACCTGGAGGCCGTCCAGGTCACCTACGACCCGACCCGCATCACCTATCGCCAGCTGGTCGACCGGTTCTGGCGCACCATCGATCCCACCGATCCCGACGGTCAGTTCTGCGACCAGGGCGGGCCCTATGCCACGGCCGTCTTCGCGACGACCGCCCAGCGCCCGATCGCCGAGGCGTCCAGGCAGGCCGCCGCCGCCGTCGTCGGAGAGCGGCGTTTCGTCACGCCTGTGCGCGAAGCCGCCCGATTCTGGCCCGCCGAGGCCTACCATCAGGACTTCGCTCGGCTGAACCCGGTCCGATACGGCGGCTACACCCGGTTCTGCGGGCGCGAGGCCAGACTTCGCGCCGTCTGGGGTTGAGGCGCTCCGCGTACTGAGGGCGTGGGGGCCAGCACGCGTCCGGGTCCCCACACTGTGGCTCCCGTGTCACCCCCGACCGCTGTCACACGACTGTCGCAACACTGTCGTCCCCCGTTCCGAGACCGAGCCTAGACGGAGCGTGATTTCGACGTGGCCCTTTGCGGCCACATTTCGCGCGCCGGGCCGCCGCCCGGACCATCTGGGGATACAAGATGACCAACCGCTCTCGGGCAATCTGGGCCAGCACGGCCCTCCTGACGTCGCTCGCGATGTCGTCTGCCGTCTATGCGCAGGACACCACCTCGGCGGTCCGGGGCACGGTCATCGGCAATGACGGTTCGGCCGTCGCCGGCAGCTCCGTCACCCTGACCCACCTGCCCTCGGGCACGACCCTGACCACGGTCACGGGCAATGACGGCATCTTCAATGCCCGCGGCCTGCGTCCGGGTGGCCCCTACCGCATCGAGGCCTCCTCCTCGGCCGGCGGCGGCACGCTTGAAGACATCAACCTGCAGGTGGCCGACACGACCGACCTGACCGTCTACCTCGACGGCGGGAACACGGTGGACGACATCGTCGTCGTCGGCATCCGCGACGTCACGGCCGACAACACCGGCGTGACCTCGGTTCTGAGCCGCGAAGACGTCGCCGGCGTCGTCTCGGTCAACCGCGACATCCGCGACCTGGCCCGCCGCAACATCCTGGTCTCCCAGAACACGCGCGGCGACGGCGGCATCTCGATCGCCGGCTCCAACCCCCGCACCAACCGCGTCACCATCGACGGCACCCAGGCCCAGGACGACTACGGTCTGAACACGGGTGGCCTGCCGACCCGTCGCGGCCCGGTCTCGATCGACGCCATCGAACAGTTCAGCGTCAGCGCCGTTCCGGTCGACGTCGAGAACGGCGACTTCTCGGGCGGCGCGCTCGACGTGGTCCTGCGTTCGGGCGGCAACGACTTCCGCGGCACCGCCTTCGTCAACTATCTGAACGACGGCCTCGTCGGCACCTCGATCCGCGGCGTGGAAATCCCCAGCCAGATCACCCAGGAGAACTACGGCTTCTTCTTCTCGGGCCCCCTGTGGCGCGACCGCCTGTTCTTCGCCGCCTCGTACGAGACCTATGAGACGGTCGACCAGACGGCCACGGGCCCGACCGGTGGAGGCTTCTCGAACTCGATCCGGGGCATCACCCAGGCGAACCTGGACAGCTTCGTCAGCCTGTTCAACTCGACCTATGCGACCGAGTTCGACGTCGGCGCGATCTCTCGCACCAAGCCGATCACGGACGAAAAATACACGGTCAAGCTGGACTGGAACATCACAGACAGCCAGCGCCTGTCGCTGACCTATCGCCGCGCCGAATCGGGCGTGATCCAGCGCACGAACATCGGCACCACCTCGGCCGGCTTCGACTCGCAGTGGTACCTGACCGGTGAAGACGATCAGGCCTATGCCGCCGAATTGAATTCGCAGTGGACCGACAACTTCTCGACCCAGCTCCGCGTCACCTACCGCGACTACACCCGCCTGCAGGATCCGCCGTCGGGCCAGTTCTTCTCGGACATCACGGTCTGCTCGGACGCGACCCGCACGGTCACCTCGAACGCGATCACGGGCTGCGGTTCGAACTCGGTCTACCGTTTCGGTCCCGACCAGTTCCGCCACGCCAACTTCCTGACGACCGACAACCTGCAGATCCAGTTCAAGGGCGAGTATTCGCTCGGCGACAACCTGCTCAAGTTTGGCTACCAGCGCCAGGATGTGGGCATCTTCAATCTGTTCGTGCCGAGCAGCAACGGCGTCTATTACTTCGACTCTCTGGCTGACTTCCAATCGGGCCAGGCCAGTCGTCTGGTCTATAACAACGCGATCTCGGGCGTGAAGGCGGACGGTGCCGGCGCTCACGACTACAGCGTCAACTCGCTGTTCTTCCAGGACACGCTGCAGCTGTTCGACAACCTGACTGTTCAGGCCGGCTTCCGCTACGACTGGTACGAAAGCGACGACAAGCCCGCGTTCAACCAGAACTTCTTCAACCGCACGGGCTTCACCAACCAGACCACCTATGACGGCATCGAGATCCTGATGCCGCGCGCCTCGTTCGAATGGCAGGCCAACGACTGGCTGACCCTGAGCGGCGGCCTCGGCCTGTTCTCGGGCGGTATCCCCGACGTGATCGTGACCAACCCGTTCGGCAACACGGGCGTCCTGACTTCGCAGATCCAGATCGAGCGCAACGTCGACGGCACCTTCCGGGAAACCACCGGAGCCGCCGGCTTCACCCAGGCGGTCGGCGCGGCGGCGCTGAACATCAATGTCGCCGATCCGACCTTCGGCTACGCCATCCCCGCTTCGGTCCGCGCGATCCAGGGCGGGGCCACGGCTCCGACCGGGTCGGAAGTGAACGCCCTGTTCCCCACCTTCGACATCCCTTCGGACTGGAAATACTTCCTGACCGCGACCGTCGAAGCGCCGGAAGGCTGGGCCGATGGTTTCCTGCCCGCGTTCGCCTCGGCCGCCGTCGATAACTGGCGCGTGAACTTCGATCTGGTTGTCACCCAGGTGAACAACGCCGTGTCGTTCCGCGACTTCCGGGCCCAACCCCTGACGGTCAACGGCGTGCAGCAGTTCACCCCGGACGGCCGCATCCGCTACGACGGCATCCTGGGCACCGCCGCCCAGCGCGCCGCATTCGGCATCACCTCGACCAACCCGGGTTCGAACCGCGACATCGTCGCCTTCAACGTCAAGGAGGGCGAAAGCTACTCCTTCGGCGTCAGCGCCGAGCGGTCCTTCTTCGATCGCGACCTGAACGTGCTGGTCGGCTACGCTCGCTCCAACATCGAAGACCGCGTCTCGGGTGTCCGTTTCGGCTCGACCCAAAGCTCGCTCTACGGCACGGGTGCATCGGGCCTTGACCCGAATGAGGAAGCCTACGGCACCGCGTTCGAGGAAATCACCAACCGCTGGAAGGCCGAGGTCAACTACACCAACACCTTCTTCGGTGACCTGGAGACCCGGTTTAACCTGTTCGGCGAGATCCGTGACGGTCGCCCCATCACGTTCGTGATGAGCGATCGCGCGGCAAGCCGTAGCCCGACCTTCGGTGTGAACCGCGGCAACCAGCTGCTGTTCGTGCCGGACTTCAATGCCCCCAGCGCGACGAACCCGCTGCAGTTCGGCTCGGTCATCTTCGATACCGCCGCCAGCCGTGACCGCTTCCGGACTCTGGTCGACACCTTCGGCCTCGAGTACGGCCGCACCGTCGGCAAGGGCGAGGGCTCGGACGACCAGCCGGAGACCTATCAGATCGATCTGCAGTTCAGCCAGGAACTGCCGTCCTTCTTCCTGCCGGGCCGGTTCAAGTTCGTCGCCGACATCCAAAACCTCGCCAATCTGCTCAACGACGAGTGGGGCATCGTCGAGGAGTACGGCGACAGCCTGACGCTGATCAACGCCGAGTGCGCTGACGCCGCCGGCATCGTTCGCAGCAACGTCGGAAATCCGGTGTGCTCGACCTATCGTTACTCCAGCCCGAGCTCCTCGGCCGATACCCTGAACCGCGACAACAACGGTCGTTCGTTCTGGGCCATCCAGCTGGGCCTGCGCTACGAGTTCTGATCCCTTCGATCAGGCGACACGATCAAGGCGGCTCCGAAAGGGGCCGCCTTTTTCTTTGACTGTCCGTCCGGGCCCCGTCGGTTGAAGTCGGGGGCCGGGGGGCCTATCTGGCGCGGTCCCGCCGCGTCCAAGGATGTCGTTCCGATCATGGCCTTCGCCTCGCCCGTCCCCGCCGAATGGTCGCCTCACCGGGCGATGTGGGTCGGCTGGCCCAGCCACGCCGAGCTGTGGGAGGACAACCTGATATCCGCTCAAGCCGAGGTCGAGGCGCTGGTGCGCGCCCTCGCCGGACCCGGCCGCGAGCGCGTGAAGCTGCTGGTCGGCAAACCGGAAGCCCTGGCCGACGCCCGCGCCCGGTTCGAGGGCGTGGCGGGCGTGGAGATCGTCGACGGCCGCTTCGGCGATATCTGGCTGAGGGACACCGGTCCCATCTTCGGGGCGGGTTCTGCCCGGGCCGCCGCCTTCTGCTTCAACGGCTGGGGCGGAAAATACGACCTCGAGCACGACGACACGGTGGCGGATCAGATCGGCCAGGCTTCGGGGGCTGCGCTCGACCCGCATGATGTCGTGCTGGAGGGTGGGGCTCTGGACCACGACGGCGCGGGCACCATCCTGACCACGCGCCAGTGCCTGCTGAACCCCAATCGCAACGCGGGCTGGACCGAGGTCGTGGCCGAGGCCGCCCTCACCGAGGCGCTCGGCGCGCGAAAGGTTCTCTGGCTGGGCGACGGCTTGCTGAACGACCACACCGACGGCCACGTCGACAACCTGGCCCGCTTCGTCGCGCCGGGCGTGGTCGCCTGTCCGGTCGGCTGGGGCCGGAACGATCCGAACCACGAGGTCTATGACGCCGTCGCCGCCGACCTGTCGGCCATGACCGACGCCGAGGGTCGCGCGATCCGTCTGCTGCGCCTGCCGTCTCCCGGCCTGGTTCTGGGCGAGGACGAACGCCCGGTCCCCGCCAGCCACATGAACTTCCTGATCGCCAACGGGGCCGTGATCGTCCCGACCTATGGCGAGGAGGCTGCGGCTCGCCTGGCCTGCGAGGGTCTGGCCACGGTCTTCGCCGACCGCGAGATCATTCCTCTGCCGTCCACCGCCATCCTGTCGGGCGGCGGATCCTTCCACTGCATCACCCAGCAGGAGCCCGCCTGATGGCCCGCACGATCTCCGTCGCCGCGATCCAGACCGCCTATGGCGAGGACATGGACGCCAACATCGCCAAGACGGTCGGCTTCGTGCGCGAGGCCGCGTCGAAGGGGGCCCAGGTCATCCTGCCGAGCGAGCTGTTCCAGGGCCCCTATTTCTGCGTGTCGCAGGAGGAGCGCTGGTTCGGCACGGCCTACGCCTGGCGCGAGCATCCCGCCGTCGCCGCGATGCAGCCGGTCGCGGCAGAGCTGGGCGTCGTCATCCCCGTCTCGATCTTCGAGCGCGAGGGGCCGCACTATTTCAACAGCCTGGTCATGCTGGACGCCGACGGCTCGGCGATGGGGGTCTATCGCAAGAGCCATATCCCCGACGGCCCCGGCTATCAGGAAAAATACTACTTCCGGCCGGGCGACACCGGGTTCAAGGTCTGGAACACGCGCCACGGCCGGGTCGGCGTCGGCATCTGCTGGGACCAGTGGTATCCGGAAACGGCGCGCTCCATGATGCTGATGGGCGCCGAGGTGCTGATGTATCCGACCGCCATCGGATCGGAGCCGCACGACAAGGAGCTCGACACCGCCGAGCCCTGGCGGCGCGCGATGCAGGGGCATGCGGTGTCCAACGTCGTGCCGGTCGTCGGTGCCAACCGCATCGGCCATGAGCGGGTGACCGAGGCCGGCCAGGTCTTCTACGGTTCGTCCTTCATCGCCGATCATCGGGGCGATCTGGTCGAAAGTCTGGGGCGAGACGAGGAGGGCGTGCTCGTCCACGCCTTCGACCTGGACTACATCGACCGCCACCGCGCGGCCTGGGGCTTCTTCCGCGATCGGCGCACCGACCTCTACGGCTCCCTGACCCAGCCCCGACCCGCCTGAGGTCAGAAGGGCCAGAGGCGGTAGTCCACCGTGTTGCCCCTGACGACGTTGCGGGCGGCGTTGTCGCCGTCGTCGGCGCTGGATCCGAACGGCCAGCCTGCGTCGTCGCCGCAATAGCGTCGGCCCCCCTCGCGAGAACCGAGGACCACCGCGCGCGGCCAGAGCCAGCTGACGCCTTCGAACCGGTTGCCGGTGATGGTGTTATCGGTCGGCGCCCGGTGTCGGATCACGCCGTCCTCGCCGCAGTTCCGGTACAGGAACACGCCCCCCCGATCCGATCGCCGAAAGCGGTTGTCGACGAGCCGGTTTCGGGCCGACCCGTCGACCGCGATCTGCTCGCGGGCCGTGGCGATGTCGAAATCAACGCCTTGCACCACCGTCCCGGCGCTCTCGGCATCCAGATAGATCGCCGTCGACACGGACCGACCCGTGAAGCGGCCCTCATCGACCCGCACGCCCGTGACGCCCGGCCCGATGTAGAGCGGGATCGATCCCGTGGCGATGAAGGTGATCCGGTGGAAGAGGATGTCCGTCGGGGCCGCCGCCTGGGCGCGGCCCGTGTGTCCCGGCGCGCGCGAGGAGGCGCGCAACTCCTCGATCCGCCCGTCGGCCCCCAGACCCCAGATGCGTGCGTTGCCGTGCAGCGTGCAATCGGCCAGACGCACGCCCCGGGGCCGGCTCCAGCCGTCGCCGTCTAGCCGCGACCGGATCGACAGGGTGGGGGTGCGCGTCGTCGAGGCCACGCCCGGACGGCCGAGGCTTCCGCCGCGACAGTCCAGCCCCGCGCCGGAGCCCTCCTCGCCCTCGATCACGATGGGACGCGTGACCGAGCGGCCCGGCGGCAGGGTGGCGAAACAGGTCAGATGGAAGGGGGCGGGGTCCGTCGTCGCGGTCAGCTCCGCGAGGACGTCGGCCGGGCACGGGGCGGTGGCCGGCCCGGCGACCAGGGTCGCAGCGAGGGCGATCCATGACACAGCGAACCCCGGCCGCTCAGGGAAGCGGGATGGACAAAGCCGCGCGCTCTGCCGCGCAGGCCGGGCTGGTCCGGGCCGCGGCGCGGGCCGCCGCGATCTCGACCCGGGCGGCCTCGGCCTCCGCGCGGAAGGCCGGCGTGGTCTGGATGTCCGCGAACACGGCGCGACCCAGGGTCTCGCCTGTGGCGACGTCGGCCGGATAGTGCATGCCGCAGACCATGCGGCTGACGGCGATCTGGTGGCCGATCTCGTCCAGGGCCTCGGCGCGTTCGGGGACCAGGGCGGCCATCGTCGCCCCATAGGCCGCCCCCACCGAGGCGCTGCCCGACGGATAGGAGGCGCTGGCCCGCCCCGCCTCGCCGACGACCTGGCAGGCGCGGCGCTCGCGATCGGCCCCGACGGGCCGGGGTCGGTGGGCGCGGGCCTTGGCCAGTTCGGCCGCTTCGTTGGCGTCGTGCAGGATGCGGGTCAGCAGGGCGACCAGGCGCGGGCTCTCGGCCGCCTCGACGCGAAACCCCAGGGCGCAGTCGAAATGGGCCAGGGCGACCGCCGGCCTCAGCTCTGCGTGGCGGGTGGCCAGCAGCCAGCGGTCGGTGTCCTCCAGCGCGCGCAGGCGCTCGGACGCGGCGATGTCCGCGAGCGTCGCGGGCGAGCCGTCGGCGGGGGCAGGGGGCACGCTCTGGACCAAGGCCGCGAGCCGGCTCTCGGCCAGGAAGCCCGCCGGTGCCGTTTGCGGCGCGGCACCGGCCGACGCCGATCCCGTGATCACGGTCGCCGCGACGACCGCCGCGAGCCGCCTCATCCGGCCGCGCTCCAGCTCAGTTGCACCGAGGTCCGCCCCTCGGGCGTCGGCGAGGCCACGACCTGCAGATTGTCGCCGTCGCGCGCGGCGCCGTAGGCGCGCGCCTCGCCTTGGTTCATGGCCATGACCGAGGCCAGTCCGGCCGCCTCGGCCTTCTGGCGATGGAAGGCGATGACCGCCTCAGGGGCGGCGTCGGTCAGATAGGTGACAAGGCCGCCGGGTCCAGCGGACCCGGTCGCGATCACGGGTTCGCCCTCGACGGATCCGCCGGGATACAGCACCGCGAACGACGGCGCGCCCTCGGCGATGGGCAGGGCCGCCGGGTCAGCGGAGACCTGTGGAGCATTGGCAGAGACGGGGTCGGTGCTTGCCGGCGCGCCGGTCTCCGCCGTGACCGGCGCAGGGGTCTGATCCGGCGTATCCGCGCCCTTGCAGGCACCCAGACCGCCGATCGCGGTCACGCACACTGCGACCGCCCAAAAACGCTTCATCCCGTGCCGTCCTGTTCGACGTTCTGTCGTGACCACCGTGGCCCATTCATTGGGCGTCAGCAAGGCACTGGCCGTATGTCCGCCACGGCCTCGTCAGGTCGCGCCGTCAGTCGAAGATGTCGAAGATGCTGTCGCGCTTCTTCTTCTTGTAGCGATAGTCGTCGTCGCGGTAACGCGGCTGTTCGCGGTATCCGTGCTGGGGCTGCGACGGCTGACCCCAGGGGCTGGGCTGCTGGGGCGGGGGCGCATAGGCCTGTTGCGGCGGCGGGGCGTGGGCCTGCTGCATGGCGGTGGCGGCCGACTGCTCCATCAGCTTCTCGAGTTCGCCGCGATCCAGCCAGACGCCCCGGCAGGTCGGGCACATGTCGAACTGGACGCCGCCCCGGTCCAGCGTCTGCATCTGGGCGTTGTCGTTGGGGCACATCAGAAGGGGCATCGGCGGGTCCTGCGCAGCGACGGGTCAGGACCGAAGGTGAGGCCTCGCCCCCGTCCACGCAACCGGGCGGGGCGTCGCGCTGCCGCGATCAGCCCTCCGCGAGCACGATCAGCCGGTCCTCTGGCAGGAACTCCAGCACCTCGGCCTTGTCCGGATTGACCACCACCCCGCCCATGTTGCGGCCATCGGCCCCGTCCTCCTCGCGCTTCCTGCGATAGCCTATGGCGGTCTCGCCGCGACGGCGCGCGGCCTCGGCGAGCGTATAGCCGCTGACCGGCCCGGTCAGATCGACGTAGTCGCCGATCGGCCGCATGTAGATTTCCGAGCCGTCCTCATCCAGCAGGTCGGCGAAGATGTCGGACAGGTATTCGTTCTCCGACGCCTGGGCCAGCATCAGGCTGACCAGTTTGTTGGACACGACAAAATCGTCGGCGCGGGTGACCTCGGCCAGCTCGCGGTTGCGGATATCGATCATCTCCGACACGACGCTGATGTGGACGCCCAGCCGCTCGGACAGCTTCCTCAGGTGAAGCAGGGTGATCAGGGTGCGGGTGTCGGCCGACTGGGCCTCCATGGTGTCGGAATAGCCCAGCACCATGATGGAGTCGTAGGACGCCGGGTCCAGCGCCTCGATCGAGGCGGCGTGGCCGGTGTCGATCACCCTGTGCTCGACCGTCATGTTCCTGGATCCCAGCGGCATGGACCGGATCTCGTCAACGAAACCGGGGGTGTCGCCGGCGACGGTCAGCACCGAACCGGGCCGGACGTATTTGGACAGCTCGGACGCGATCATCGGCCCGCGCCGGTTCCAGCCGATGATCAGCACCCGCTCGGCCTTGCGCCGCACCGCCTTAGGCGCCCGCACGGCTGCGGCGTCGATCAGGGCCTCGTCCGGCTGGGTCAGGCGGATGGAATCGTCGTCCTCGGCGATGATGATGGCGCGGCAGCCCTCGGCGATCACCTCGTCCATCGGCGGGTTCAGGGTCGTGCGCCCGTCGGGATAGCGCAGGCCGATCAGGGCCGAGTCGCGATAGCCCATGACGGCGTCGCCATAGGTCTTGCCGACCAGGTCCTGAAGCTCGGTGGTGTAGATCTCGCAGCCGTCGAAATCGAGCAGCTCGGAATAGACGGCGCTGAGGCCGGCCTGGCGGCTGGACTGGACCACGATGCGCGAGATCAGGTCGTCGGCCAGCACCAGCTGCACCTCGTCGCCGCCGACGATGTGGGCCACTTCGGCGTTGCGCGAATCCCGCAGTTCGGCCGCGATCCGGTAGCGCGCCTCGCGCCGCTTCGGGTCGTTGGTCAGGGCCAGCACGGTCTTGATGACCTGGCTGTCGGGGTCGTCGGTCCCTTCTGGCGAGACCACGATGATGGAGCGGCAGGTCTGGGGATTGACCAGGGACAGGTCGAACAGGTCGGTCGGATCGCCCGAGCGGCAGATGACCTGAGTGTTCTTGAGGTCGCCCACCTTGTCGGCGATTTCGTCTTCCATCTCGACCTTGTCGCGATTGGCCATGATGACGATGCGCGGCTTCCTGCGGCTCTCGTTGGCCACGACCAGTTCCGAGACGATGTCGAAGATCGACGGTGACCAGTTCAGGATGACCGTGTGGTCGGTCTCCAGGACGCGCGACCGCCCCTTCCTCAGCGCCTCCAGCGCCGAATCCAGCCCCGCCGAGATGATCGAGATCAGGGCCGAGAAGACCAGAATGCCCATCAGGGTGACGAACAGGGTCAGCAGTCGGAACGGCCAGCCGGCGTCGCCGCCCATGGTCCCGGCGTCCATCGTCCGCATCAGCGACTGCCAGGCGGCCTCGAAGAAGTTGAACCCGCCGTCCGGTCCCAGCCGTGTCAGGGCCAGGACCGAGGCCGCGAGCAGGATGACGAAGACGGTCACCAGGCTGAGCCAGCCGACCAGGGCGATCGGCCCGGCGGCCATCGACTTGTCAAACTCGTAGCGCAGCTTCTCGCCCAGGCCGACGTCGCCCAGCTGCTGTTCCTTGAGAGTGTTCGGCTTGGCCGCGGCGGTGCTCTTGACGCCGCTGCGCGCGGCGTTGGCACGGGTGAGTGAGCCCATGGTGTGGCGTCGATCCTGGATAAGCCCGCCGGCCCCCCTGACCGACGATCAACCGTCCCGCGATGCTTCGCGCACGGACGGTGAACGCTGTCGTGATTAGTGATCTTCGTCCGCCTTGGGAAGCTGACCAAACCCGACTAGAACGGCGGCCTCCTCCCCTACAACCTCCGAGAGCCGCCATGCGCTATCTGCACACCATGGTCCGCGTCAAAGACCTGGACGCCTCGCTGCATTTCTGGACCGACCTGCTGGGTCTCCAGGAGGTGCGCCGCATGGAGAACGAGAAGGGGCGCTACACTCTGGTGTTCCTGGCCGCGCCCAAGGACCTGGACCGTTCGGCGGCCGAGCGGTCGCCCGAGGTCGAGCTGACCTTCAATTGGGACCCCGAGGAGTACACGGGCGGCCGAAACTTCGGCCACCTGGCCTATCGCGTAAACGACATCTACGCCGCCTGCCGACGGCTGCAGGACGGGGGCGTGGTCATCAACCGGCCGCCGCGCGACGGCAACATGGCCTTCGTCCGCTCGCCCGACGGCATTTCGATCGAGCTCTTGCAGGAGGGCCCGGCCCTGGAGCCCGCCGAGCCCTGGGTCTCCATGCCGAACGTCGGCACCTGGTGATGCGGCGACTGCTCGCGGCCGGACTGGCTCTCGGTCTCTCGGCCTGCGCCTCGACGTCCGAAACCAACCCGGGGCGGACGGCCACGGAACAGCTGTTGATGGCGCGCGCGGCCGATCTGGCCGTCGAGGACCTGCGACTGCCGATCCCCGATACCGCCCGCGTCTATGTCGAGAGCCGCTATCTGCAGGGCGAGGGCGCAGCCTATGCCGCCTCGGCGGTTCGTAGTGCCCTGTCGCGAGCCGGCCACGCCCTCGCCGACGACCGGCACAATGCGGACGCGGTGTTCGAACTGCGGGCCGGGGCCCTGTCGCTGGAACAGATGCGCCGTGTGGTGGGCCTGCCGCCCCTGGCTCTGCCGATCAACGAGAACCTGAACGTCGTCTCTATCCCGGAGCTCAGCCTCTACAGCCGCCGCGACCGGGTCGGCGTCGCCGAGTTCTCGGGCTTCGTCTACGACGCCCGCACGGGCGCGCCGCTCGGGGCGGTCTCGCCCATGATCGGCGAGTACCGCATCCGCAGCCACAAGGTGCTGATGATGGTGACCTGGGGCCAACAGTCGGCACGCCCCGGCGAGCGCGATCCGGGCGACAGCTGGCGCGAGTTCTGAGGCGCGGTCAGCGACCGTAGGCGACGCGGTGCAGTGTCCATCCCGCCGCCGCCCCGGGCACGGCCAGTGACGCGGCCAGCGCCCAGGGCTCCCAGGAAGCCATTGGCTCACCGACCGCCGCGATGGAGGCGGCCCCCGCCAGGACGCACAGGCCCGTGCCCGCCAGCACGGCGTCGCGCCTCGTTGTCCGTCCCATCCGGACCAGACTGGTGTGCCGATGACAGCGAGGCCCACCAGAAAAACGACGAAGGCATAGAGGAAGGCCACGGGCGTGATCCACAGACCGGCCAGGATCTGGTCGGTCATGCCGTTGATCGCCTGGACAATCACGCCCGCGACCGCGAACCCTGCCGCCACCAGGGCGGCACCCACGGCCGCCGCCGCCGGGTAGGCCAGCAGCACCGAACCCCATCCGCGCGTCTTCATCGATCGTCCCCCCGACGGACTCGTCCGGTGGAGACGACGCACATTCATGCCCACGGTCAAGCTCACGAAATCTGATCGGTGGGGCGCGTGACGCGCCTCGTCGCGCCGCCTATGTTCGCAGCCATGTCCGACACTGCCGCGCCCGAAGCCTCCGATCGTCCCCTGACCCAGGACGGCCCGCCCGTCCGGCTGTGGCTGATCGACGCCTCGGCCTACATTTTTCGCGCCTACCACGCCTTGCCGCCGCTGACGCGCAAGTCCGACGGCCTGCCGGTGGGCGCGGTCCAGGGCTACTGCAACATGTTGTGGAAGCTGTTGAAGGACATGAAGGGGGCGGACGGGCCGACCCATCTGGCGGCGATCTTCGACCATTCTGAAAAGACCTTCCGAAACGACCTCTACGACCAGTACAAGGCCAACCGCTCGGCCCCGCCTGAAGATCTGATCCCGCAGTTTCCGCTGGTGCGCGACGCGACCCGCGCCTTCGGTGTCCACTGCGTCGAACTGCCCGGCTATGAGGCCGACGATCTGATCGCCACCTATGCCTGCAAAGCGCGCGATGCCGGCGGCGAATGCGTGATCGTCTCGTCCGACAAGGATCTGATGCAGCTGATCGGGCCGTCGGTCGTCATGTGGGACCCGATGAAGGACCGTCGCCTGGCCGAAGAGGCGGTGATGGAGAAGTTCGGCGTCACCCCGGACAAGATGGTCGACCTCCAGGCCCTGATCGGCGACAGCGTCGACAATGTCCCGGGCGCCCCCGGCATCGGCCCCAAGACCGCCGCCCAGCTGCTGGACGAATACGGCGACCTCGACACGCTTCTGGATCGCGCCGGCGAGATCAAACAGCCCAAGCGGCGCGAGACCCTGATCAATTTCCGGGACCAGATCCTGCTCAGCCGCGAACTGGTCCGCCTGACCTGCGACGCCCCCGCGCCCGAGCCGATCGACGACTTCGTGGTGCGCGACCCCGATCCGGCGACCCTGTCGGCCTTCCTGGAGCAGATGGAGTTCCGGGGTCTTCAGCGCCGGGTCGGCGACGGCAAGCTGGAAGGCCACGACGGCTCCGCCTTCAAGCCGTCGCGTCCGGCCGCCCCCCTGTCCGCCCCCGTCATCTCGCCCCGCCATGCGCCCCAGGCTGTGTCCGACACGGTCGAGAAACAGGTCTTCGATCACGACGCCTATGGCTGCATCCAGACGCTGGAAGACCTGGACGCCTTCCTCGCCCGGGCGACGGAGGCCGGCGTCGTCGGCTTCGACACCGAGACGGACGCCCTGTCGGCGACCCACGCGGGCCTGTGCGGGGTGTCGCTGGCGATCGGCCCCAACGACGCCTGCTACGTCCCCCTGACCCACGAGCATCCGACAGTCGAGGGCGCGGGCGGGCTGGATTTCGGCGGCGAAGGCGACGCGCGCGAACCCCTGACGCAGCTGGACAAGCCGACCGTGCTGGCTCGGCTCAAGGTCCTGCTGGAAGACCCGGCCGTGCTGAAGGTCGTCCAGAACGGAAAGTACGACCTCGCCGTCATGGCCCGGCGGGGCATCCGCGTCGCCCCGATCGACGACACCATGCTGATCTCCTACGTCCAGGAGGGGGGCTTGCACGGCCACGGCATGGACGAACTCAGCCGCCTGCACCTCGGCCACGACCCCATCCCGTTCAAACAGGTGGCCGGGACCGGCAAGGCCCAGAAGTCGTTCAAGCACGTCGAGCTGAAGCCGGCGACCTGCTACGCCGCCGAGGACGCGGACGTCACGCTCAGGCTGTGGCGCATCCTCAAGCCCCGGCTGGCCCGTGAGGGTCTGGCCACGGTCTATGAGACGCTGGAGCGGGGCATGCCGCCGGTGCTGGCGGACATGGAACTGGCCGGTATCCGCGTCGATCCGGACCGCTTGCGCCGCCTCTCGTCGGAGTTCGGCCTGCGCATGGCCGAGCTGGAAACCAAGGCCCATGAGATGGCGGGGCGGCCGTTCAACGTCGGGAGCCCCAAACAGATCGGCGACATCCTGTTCGGCGAGCTGAACCTGCCCGGCGGCAAGAAGACGGCGTCAGGCCAGTGGGAGACGGGGGCGGCGACGCTCGACGGCCTGGCCGAGACCCATGAGCTGCCCCGCGTCCTTCTGGAATGGCGCCAGCTGTCCAAGTTGAAGGGCACCTATACCGACGCCCTGGTGGCGGCGATGGATGCGTCCACCGACCGGGTCCACACCTCCTATCAGCTGGCGGCGGCCACCACCGGGCGTCTGGCGTCATCCGACCCCAATCTGCAGAACATCCCGATCCGAACGGAGACGGGCCGCCAGATCCGCCAGGCCTTCATCGCCAAGGACGGCCACGTCCTGATCAGCGCCGACTACAGCCAGATCGAACTACGCCTCTTGGCCCACATCGGCGACATCCCCGAGCTGAAGCGCGCCTTCAAGGCCGGTATCGACATCCACACCGCTACGGCGTCCGAAATGTTCGGCGTCCCCGTCGATCAGATGGACCCCGAGACGCGCCGCCGGGCCAAGGCCATCAACTTTGGCATCGTCTACGGCATCTCCGCCTTCGGCCTGGCGGCCCAGCTGGGCATCGATCAGGGCGAGGCCGGGGCCTACATCAAGACCTATTTCGAACGCTTCCCGGGCATCCGCGCCTATATGGACGCCACCCGCGCCGAGGTCCGCGAACGGGGCTTCGTCTCCACCGTCTTCGGCCGCAAGATCCACATCCCGGCGATCCATTCTAAGTCGGGTGCCGAGCGCCAGTTCGGCGAACGAGCGGCCATCAACGCCCCGATCCAAGGCGCCGCCGCCGACATCATCCGCCGCGCCATGATCCGCATGCCGGGCGCGCTCGCCGACGCGGGCCTGTCGACGACCATGCTGCTCCAGGTCCACGACGAACTGGTCTTCGAAGCCCCCGAGGCCGAGGCCGAACGCGCCATCCCCCTGATCCGCCGGGTCATGGAGGGCGCGGCCGAACCGGCCGTGGCCTTGTCAGTGCCGCTGGTGGTGGACGCCCGCGCGGCGAAGAACTGGGACGAAGCGCACTGACCGATCAGGTCGCGTTCGTCGCCAGCCAGGCGATGTAGCCGGCATAGGCGAGGAGCAGCGCGAGCCCTTCCCAGCGGACGATCTTCAATCCGGTGCGGACGAATATGACGAGCAGCGCCGTCGCGCCCAGCATGACCCACAGATCCAGGCGCGCGATCTCGGGGGGCACCCTGAGCGGGGACACCATGGCCGTGATTCCGAGGATGGCGAGCACATTGTAGATGTTCGATCCGATCACATTGCCCAGCGCCACGTCCGCCTGACGGCGCGCCGCTGCCACGACCGAGGTGACCAGTTCGGGCAGGGAGGTTCCAACCGCGACCACGGTCAGCCCGATGACCGTGTCAGATACACCGAGGTCGCGCGCGATGACGACGGCCCCATCGACAAGAAGCCGGGCCCCGCCGATTGTGAGGGCGATGCCAACGACCGCCAGGGCCAGCCCAGCCCATAGACCGCCTCCCGAGTCGGGCGCGGCGTCGGAGATGTGCTCGTACTTGGCGCGTTCGGCGTCCTGAACCGAACGCTCGCCCAGATAGGCGACGACCAGATAGGCAACCAGCATCGCCACCATGGCCACCCCCCAGACCAGATCGACCCGTCCCGCGAGCACGGCCGCAGCGCAGACCGCGCTGGCGATGACGAGCATCCAGCCGTCGCGCCGGAAGGCGGCCCGGTCGACGACGATCGGCGCGATCAAGGCGGTCACGCCCAGGATCAGCAGGATGTTGGCCGTATTGGATCCGACGACATTGCCGACGGCGATGCCCGGCGATCCTGCCATGGCAGCGGTCAGGCTGGTCACCAGTTCAGGGGTCGAGGTTCCGAAGCCGACCAGGGTCAGGCCGATCAGCAAGGGCGAGACGCCCAGGGATTTCGCGGCCGTCGAGGCCCCGCGCACCAGGGTGTCGCCCCCGAGGGTCAGCAACACCAGACCGCCGGCCAGCATCAAATAGGTCGTCAGGGTCCCGTCCATGCCGCGGCGCTTGCCATGATGGGCCACCGCCTGCAATCGCCTCGAGCCGATCCGTGACAGGCCGTCGCAGCCAGGCCCGCCCCGCCGCGTTTTCAGGCGGCCAACCCCGCCGCCTTCATCAAGGTTTTCAACGGCGCGATCTGTTCCGGCGAAGCGGTCAGGGCGGCGCGGGCTTCCGGCGCGCGGAACAGCTTGATCGCCTCGGCCTTGGCGCGGTCCGCGGCCGGTCCGAACGGGGCCGTCTCTCCGGCGGCGAGGCGCAGCAGGGCCGCCAGCTTCTGGGCCGGCGGGGCGGGCGCGCGAGCCAGCTGCGCGGTCAGCCTGGCCTCGGCCTCGACCACCCCACCGACATGGCCGATGGCTCCGCCGATCTGCTCGGTGTCGTGTTCCGACAGGGCGGCGGCCCGGACCGAGCGGTGCAGGACGGCCAGGGCCTGCAGCTTTTTCGCCGCCGACATCGGGGCCGTCCGCATCTCCTGCTCGAACCTCAGGGAGGTGACGCAGGCCGCCAGCCAGCGCGCGGCCGATCGCTTGTTGGCGGTGCCCGTCACGTTCTCGCACAGCCGGGTCAGTTGCTCGGCTTCGCACAGCACGGTCTCGCAAGGGTCGACGAAGGACTGCACGAAGTCGGCGGTCACAAGGCTCTTGGAGCGTTCGGTGAAGGCGTTCTGCACCTCTTCCAATGTCAGTAAACGCCCGGCCGTGGCCGTCAGCGACATGGCCAGGGTCCGCAGGATGTCGATTTCGCCGGGCGCATCGGTGGGCCGCAGGCGACGCGGCCCCATCAGTTCGCGCAGCACCATTCGCGCCAGGGCCGCGGACAGGATGGGATATTCCCCGGCCTCGATCCGCACGCCCAGCCGTGCCGCCGGTCCATCGACGGCGGGCATCAGCAGCGCCATCCGGGGGTCCATCCGGATCAGGGCCTCGATCTCGCGCGGGGCGACCATGCGGACCACGGCCGCCAGGCTGCCGCCCTGGTCCAACGCGGGCCCAAGCACCTCGGACAGGCTGGTCCGCGCCGCCATCATCTCACAGAGGATCTGCTCGATCGCGACCATGACCAACGCCCGGGGCGGGCCGTCCATCGGCGCTCGGTCCGCCAGATCCATCAGCCGGTCCAGACGGGCGCGCGCGCCCTTCAGCCCTTTCAGGGCTCCGGCGATCACGCCGCCGATGACGAACGATCGGTCCGCCGACCCCGCCAGACGATGGGCCACGTCCGCCAGAGACCGGTTGGCCAGGTCAGGAAACAGGCTCTTGCGACCCGCCACCACCACCCGTTCCATCGCCGCTTCGGTCAGCTTTTGATAGTGGCGGATCAGCTCATGGGCCGCCTGGCCGGTGGCCTGGCTCTCGGGGATGGCGACCTTCTGGATGGCGTGCTGGACCTCGACGCCCGACGCTTCCAGCCGCTCGACCAGGTCCGGCCGATGCAGCAGTTCGAACACCGTCACCCCGTTCCGCATCAGCCAGTCTTCCAGCACCCGGCCGATCAACTCGCGCGCGTGGGGGGCATAGATGTCCTGCGGCGCCATGCAGTTCGGCCGGTCGTCGGCCTCTGCCACCCGCTTCTTGGGGGCCTCGGGCGCGCCGCGCGTCAGGACGGTGACGCTGTTGAACTCCATGGTGTCGGGGTCCATCGTCTCCTTGGTGACCCGCACGGCGACGGCGTGCTTGTCCCGCAGGATATCCTCTGCGGTCTCGATCGCCTGCTGGCGGTTCTCCGTCGCCTGCAGCAGGCTCCACGGCGCGGGGGCCGTTTTCCTGACGTAGATCTCGTAGTGGACGGGTCCGGCCATGGTCTGGGTTCGCCTGATTGGCCTGCCAGAATGACGCACAGGCTTTAAGGTCCGGTTTCCCAAACCAAATCTGGCCACCCGGCGACTGTGGCCGTAAAGTCACCGCGATCGCGAGCGAACGGTTACGCTTGCCGCGCGTTGATGCGCCCCGGGTCGCGTTTTCCCGGGTCGACGACAAGGAGACCGACTTGGCCAACATCACCCTGGTGGACGACGACGAGAACATCGTCGCATCCGTGTCCCTGGCGCTTGAAAGCCATGGCCACAAGGTGGTCGCCTATCATGACGGGGCCACGGGGCTGGAGGCGCTGGAATCCTCGCCGCCGGACCTCGCCATCCTCGACGTCAAGATGCCCCGCATGGACGGCATGGAGGTTCTGCGCCGCCTGCGCCAGACCAGCCAGATCCCGGTCATCATGCTGACGTCCAAGGACGAGGAGATCGACGAGATCCTGGGCTTCAACCTCGGGGCCGACGACTACATCCACAAGCCGTTCAGCCAGCGTCTGCTGATCGAGCGGGTCAAGGCCCTGCTGCGCCGCTCCGGCGGCGACGGCGGCGAGCCCGAACCCTCGGCCGAGACGTCCGGCAAGGCGATCCGTCGCGGCAAGCTGGTCATGGACCCGGCCCGCCACGAAAGCACCTGGGACGGCAAGGCGGTCAAGCTGACGGTCACCGAGTTCCTGCTGCTTCAGGCCCTGGCCCAGCGCCCGGGCTTCGTGAAGAGCCGCGACAACCTGATGGACGCCGCCTACGACGACCAGGTCTATGTCGACGACCGCACCATCGACAGCCACGTCAAGCGCATGCGCAAGAAGTTCCGGGTCGTCGATCCCGAATTCGACGCGATCGAGACCCTGTATGGCGTCGGCTACCGATACCGCGAGAGCTGAGCCTTCGGATCCGTCCGACGATCGGGGGCTGACCCGGCACCGCCTCCGGTTCGCCGGATCGCGGCTCGGCGGGCTGATCCTGGCGCTCAATCTGCTCAGCCTGCTGATCCTGTTCGGCGGGGCGCTGGCGTTGAACGAATGGAACCGGGGGCTGGTCCAGGCGCGCCAGGAAAGCCTGCGTGTCCAGGCGGAGCTCCTTTCCAACGTGCTGGGTCAGCTGGGCATCACGCGTGGAGAGCCGACGCCGACGCTGGACCCGATCGCCGCCAGTCAGTGGCTGAGGGACAACTTCATCCCCAGCGGCCAGCGGGCCCGCCTCTATGACGCCGACGGCCTCCTGGTTTCCGACAGCTTCGCCGTCACCGACGCCATTCCCGGCAATGCCCTGCCCCCCGCCAACCCGGCCGGCTCGCCGATCGTCGAAACCGATGACCCCGCCAAGGTGCGCGAGACCCTGGACCAGGCCAGCGCCGCCCTGGGGGCCGAGATCGAGGCCGCCCTGCTGGGTGAGGCCCAGGCCACCGTGCGACGCTCGGAAAACGGCGACCGGGTGGTCTCGGTCTCGCTTCCAGTCCGTCATGTGCAGCAGGTGCTGGGCGTTCTCACTCTGGAGGCCGGAGATGTCGACCAGATCCTGGGGGCCCAGCGCCGGGCCCTTGTGCCCTTCGCGGTGGTCGCGCTGGCCGTGAACCTCCTGGCCTCGCTGCTTCTGCACCTGTTCGTCGCGCGGCCGGTGATGCGGCTGTCGGCGGCGGCGGATCAGGTCAAGCTGCAGCGTGCCCGGGCCATCTCCCTGCCCGATCTGGAAGGCCGTCGCGACGAGATCGGCGACCTGGCCCGATCGTTGGAATCCATGACCGAGACCCTGTCGGCCCGGATGGACGCCATCGAGCGGTTCGCCGCCGATGTGGCCCATGAGATCAAGAACCCGCTGACCTCGATCCGCTCGGCGCTGGAGACCCTCGAACTGGTCAAGGACCCGGCCCAGCGCGAGACCCTGACCCGGGTGTTGCAACAGGACGTGCGCCGCCTCGACCGGCTGATAACAGACATCTCGAACGCCTCGCGCCTGGACGCCGAACTGTCCCGCGACCGGCCCCGCCCGGTCGATCTAGCCGCCTTGCTGGGCGACATCGTCACCGTTTACGACACCACCTCCAAGCCCGGAGAGGCCCCGGTGCGGCTGAGCGTCGCCATCGAGGCGCCCGCGCGGGTCATGGGCCGCGACGGTCCCTTGGGTCAGGTCTTCCGGAACCTGATCGACAACGCCCGCTCATTCAGCCCGCCGGGAAGCGACGTCCGCCTGGCGGTGCGCCGGGACGAGACTGATCCCGACCTGACCCTGCGGGTCCTCGTCGAGGACGACGGACCGGGCATTCCGGACGAGAACCTGGAGACGGTGTTCCAGCGGTTCTATACCTCGCGCCCGCGCGGCACGGCCTTCGGGGCCAATTCCGGGCTGGGCCTGTCCATCGTCCGCCAGATCGTCGAGGCCCACGGGGGTCGCGTGACCGCCGCCAACCGGACCGACGCCTCGGGTGCCGTCATCGGGGCCCGGTTCGAGGTCGCCCTGCCGGTCGTCGGTCGCCGGGGATGAACCCGCCGCCGGTTCATGCCACGGCCGTCGCCCTCCGGTGCGCCGACGGTTGGCGGGGCGCGCTTCTGCGCGGCCCCTCGGGCGCGGGCAAGAGCGACCTGGCGCTGAGGCTGATGGCCGGCGGCTGGCGCCTGGTTGGCGACGACTATGTGCATGTCTTCACCTCGGGCGGCCATCCGTACGCCGCTCCAGCCGACCGGATCGCCGGCCGGATCGAGGCGAGGGGCCTTGGCATCCTGCGGGACCGGCATCTCCCGCTCGCGCGGGTGCGGTTGGTCGTCGACTGCGTTCAGGAGGCCGTAGAGCGGCTGCCAGGCCCTGCGATCGTAACTCTGGCCGGGGCGATCGTTCCGGCCCTGAAGCTGGACATCCGCGCGGCGTCGTCGGTCGCCCTGCTCGCCCATGCGATGCGCCGTCTTTAATCCCCCGCCGCTTTCCTCTATCTAGGCCCGCTTGCGTGTCGGCCCCGGGGGGCGTCGATACCGCCAACGCGGGATGCTTCGCCCTTGAAGACGCCTTCATGATCGGCCTCGTGATCGTCACCCACGGCGGCCTCGCCTCCGAGTTCCTGTCGGCCATGGAACATGTGGTGGGGCCCCAACGCGGGGTCGCGGCCATCTGCATCGGGCCCGATGACGACATGGAGCGCCGCCGCCGCGACATCGTCGATGCCGCCGCCGCCGTCAACGACGGGGACGGGGTCATTCTGCTGACCGACATGTTTGGCGGCACGCCATCGAACCTGGCCATCTCGGTCATGGAACAGACCCATGCCGAAGTCATCGCAGGACTGAACCTGCCCATGCTCATCAAGCTGGCCAGCGTGCGTGGGCGCGAAACGCTCGAAACCTGCGTCGCCCACGCCCAGGAGGCGGGCCGCAAATACATCTCCGTGGCCTCCTGGGTCCTGGCGGGCGAGAAATAGACTTGGCCACGACCGTTCCGACCGTCCGCGCCACCGCCGCCATCTGCAATACCCGGGGCCTGCACGCCCGGGCCTCGGCAAAGTTCGTCAAGCTGGCGTCCAGTTTCGAGGCCGAGATTCGCGTCACGCGCGACGGCGTGACGGTCGATGCCCGCTCCATCATGGGCCTGCTCATGCTGGGGGCCGGCAACGGCTGCAGCATCGAAATCGAGGCCGAGGGCACGGACGCCACCCCGGCCATCGAGGCCCTGTCGGATCTGGTCGCGCGCAAGTTCGACGAAGACGCCTGACTGATCTTCTCGCGCCTCAGAGCCGCGTTCGCAGGGACCACAGTTCGGGAAAGCACCGGCGTTCAAGCGTCGACGACAGATATCCGACCCCGTCCGTCCCCCCGGTGCCGCGCCGACGGCCGATGATCCGCTCGACCGTGACCACATGCTTGTGCCGCCAGGTCACCAGGGCGTCGTCCAGATCGACCAGCTTCTCCGCCAGCTGATACAGCGGCCACCAGCGGTCCGTGTCGCGATAGACCTCCAGCCACGCGTTCTCGACCTCGGGCGAGGGGGCGTAAGGGCGCGAGACGTCGCGCGTCAGGACGGCGTCCGGGACCGGCAGTCCCGCCGCCGCCAGCTGCGCCAGGGCGTCGTCGTACAGGCTGGGCGACGCCAGGGCGTCGGACAGGGCCGCATGGGCCTCGGGCCGGTCGGTCTGAAAGGCCAGGAACTTGGCGTCCTTCAGTCCAAGCATGGTCTCCAGCCGCCGGAACTGGTCACTCTGGAACCCGGAGCTGGACCCAAGCACGCCCCGGAACCGCAGATAGTCGGCTGGCGTCATGGTGGCCAGGATGTCCCAGCTCTGCGTCATCACGGCCTGGATGCGGCTGACCCGCGCCAGGCTCTTGTAGGCGGGGACCAGGTCGCCCGTCCGCACCAACGCTTGCGCCAGGGCGACCTCGTGCAGGATCTGCTTCAGCCACAGCTCCTTGGCCTGGTGGATGATGACGAACAGCATCTCGTCATGCTGGTCGCTGATCGGCGACTGCGCCGACAGCAGCCGGTCCAGATCCAGATAGCGGGCATAGGTCATGTCGGCGGGAGCGGTGGGATCGGCCATGGGTCTCTATCGGCCGCCCGTCCCGTGACCTCAAGCCATGGCGCGTCGCCCTATCCGACCAGGACCGGCGGCCGCTCCCCGTCGTCGCAGGTCACGCCGTGAACGCGCACGTCTGCCTGCCCCAGCTTCAGACCCGCCAGATCGAGGATCGGCTGGATCGCCCCGTCCAGCACCGGCCCCAGGGGCGCCAGCAGCGTCCCCAAAGCGGAGACGAGCCCGCCCAATCCCAGTCCCAGTCCGAGCGCCTGAACCTGCACATCCAGGTCGCCGAACAGACTGCCGATCAGTCCCGATCCCAGTCCGCTGGCCGTGACGGTGCGTGGGCTTTGGTCGGCGATCTCGGCTGCGCTGAAGCGGGTATCCCTGAACGCCGGATCGGCCACCTCGACCTCGCCGCTCGCGATCAGGCGGACGAGGCCGGCGACGTTCAGGACCGTGGCGGGCGTCGGCGTCAGGTCCCGGGTGAAATCGTCGAGCTGCGTCTCCGGCACCTGACCCAGGGCCACGGTCGCCAGGCCCGGCCGGACCCCCAGCGTCACCGTGTTCGGCCCGCAGGTGATGGCCTCCAGCCGCGCCTCTGACGCGGCCAGTTCGATAAGCACAGGCAACTCGACCTGCGCCAGACCCGCCAGCTTCTGGCTGGTCCGCGCCCGCACATACAGCCGGGCCTGGGCCGTTCGGATGACCGGCTGGCCGTCTCCGGTCACCGTCAGCCACGGCGAGCGGTTGGGGCGCTCGCCGATGGCCAGGTCGACGACCAGACTGGCCAGGCCGGGCTGGACCCCCAGGTTCAGTTTCACCTGACGATCCCCGCCCGTCTCCAGCATGGCCATGGCCAGGTCCAGCACCGAGACCGAGGCATCCAGCCCCTGGGCCAGGCCCGACCGCGCGTCCGCCTCCAGCCCGAACACGTCACCCAGTCGCACGGTGACGTCAGCCGCCGGATCGATCAGTTTCGCCAGGGCGCTGTCGCCCTGATCGCCCGCCAGCGCCTGCACCACACCCAGGGCGCGGCCCACCTCGATCTCGCGATCGAGCAACTGATCGTACCGCCCCGCCTCGACATCCAGTTCGGTCGCCAGGGCGTCGAAGAACCCGAGCAGAGTGACCTCGGCGTCGGCCAGGCTCTCATAGTCCATGATGCTGAGACCGACCGTGCTGCCGGTCAGGCTGGACAGCAGCTGGTTGGCCAGCCCGCCCTCCAGCCGGGCCAGTCGCGATCCGATCGAGAACATGGCACGCGGTGGCTCGGCCGGTATGGCGGCGACCGCCGTCTTCGTCAGCACCAGATCGGGTCGCCCCAGGATCCACCGCCCGAAATACAGGGGTGCCGACCGGGTCAGGGTCACGCGCGCCGCGTTCGCGGGGGTGTCCCCGGGCCCGAACCGCTCGCGCGCCGCCAGCGTCGTGTCGGGGGTGTAGCGGCCTGTCACCACCTCGGTCGCCGCGTCGTCCAGATTGGCGCGAGCGGTGGCGGTCGCCGCTCGCTCCGCCTGGTCCAGGTTCGCCGCCGCCGCCAGGGCCGCCAGGTCCGCCGCGCCCTGCAGCGCCCGACCCGCCAGCGCCAGTCCGGCCAGATCCACGACGACAGCGGCCAGGGCGCACATCAGGGTTCCCGCCGCCGCCGCCATGGTGGCGACCCCGCCGGCCTCGTCGTGCGCGAA
Source organism: Brevundimonas aurifodinae (assembly GCF_040195595.1). NCBI lineage: Bacteria > Pseudomonadati > Pseudomonadota > Alphaproteobacteria > Caulobacterales > Caulobacteraceae > Brevundimonas > Brevundimonas aurifodinae. Next base: position 56,902 of record NZ_JBEGDD010000014.1, on the reverse strand, counting down.
GCGGCGTCCGGGCATCAGAATCCGCCCATCCGGACCACGGCCGATCTCTCGATCCGTTCCGGCGGGGCAGGGATCAGCGCCGCCAGGGCCATGATCGGGTGGTCGGCGGTGTCGAGCGCGACCTCGACCCGGATCGCGTCGCCCCCGGCATTCACCTCGACCTCCAGCCGGTCGGCGTCGAAACCATAGGTGTCGCGAGCCTCCTGCGTGACGAAGGCCTCGGCCAGGGCGCGGCGTTCGATCGGATCGATCCCCGCCACGGCGGCCCGCGCCGCCTCGGTCGCCAGCGACTGCACGCCCTGCGCGAGCCAGAACCAGCCGCCGTACAGCGCCATCCCCATCAGCATCAGGATCAGCAGCGGCCCGACCAGCGCGAACTCGACCGCCACCGAACCGGCGCGGTCCCGTCGAGTTGGCCAAGCGGTGCGTTTAATCTTCATAAGATGAAAGTGGACTTGATCCATCTCAAAAAGATTAATACGTCTCGGTGGACGAGTCGCTCTGCGCCGGGTCCGACGCGGACGAAGTCGGCGATGAGGGGGTGCGTGACGTCCTGTCTGGACGCAGACCATTCACCCGGACGCTGATGGAGCGGTCGGGCTCGTCCGCTCCTGAGGCCGCTCGGCGGGACCTCCGGTGTCCAGACATCTTCTCGACGACAGCGTTACGGCCAGACTCCGACGGTCGTCGCCGGGGTCAGCCGGAGCCTGAAACAACGGCCCAAATCGATGCAGTCAAAAAAACCCGAATTACGCGTCTGCAACAGGTTAATTCGTTGTAAGCTTGTCTTCGATCTATTGACCCATCGCTTCAACAGGCAGAGCCTGTTCTCGTAGATGTCGTCTGTCATCTAACGGCGTCATTCTCCTTGTTCAGGCCCGAGATCGAACTCCGATGCCGCCTCGTCCGGTTGACCTGATCGACGCACGGCTGTTGCATGAGTTGCAGAGGAACAACCGGGCGAGCGTCGGGCATTTGTGCGAAACCGTCGGCCTCACGCTGGCGACCTGTCAAAGGCGACTGAAGAAGCTGCGCGAGAGCGGCCTGATTCAAGGGGAGGTCGCCCTCGTCGATCCCCGTGTAACCGCCCGACCCCTCACCGTCGTGATCGAACTCGCGCTGGACCAGATTGGTGGGGAGCGGCGTATCGCTTTTGAGCGCAAGCTCGCGGTCCAGGCAGAGTTCTCTATGGTCTGGGCTGTTTCAGGCGAGGCCGATTTCGTCTGTATCGGCCATTTCCGCGACATCGAGCACTATCGGGACTTCATGTTGCGTGAGCTGATTGGAAGCGAGCTGGTGAGGCGCCAAACGACATTCGTGGGAATCGAGCGTCTGCGTTTCGAGCTCGCTTTGGAGTTCGCCGTGGCTCCGTGATCGCCGGTCTCTAGACCCTGATCGGCATCAGCGGAATCGCTTCGCGATTCCGCTGATGCCGGGACTCAGGGTCCAGGATCAGACTCTAGGTGCCCGTCGCCCAGATCTGCGGGAGGACGGCCGTCCCGTTCCTCTTGGCCGCGATCGGTCTGGCCGAGCGGATGAGATCATCCAGTCGAAGCGCCAGTCCGTGACCGGCATCGGTCAGGAACAGATGTCGCGAAATGGCTTCGCGGCCGTTCGCCGCCATGAGAAGCCATCCCCGGCCCGGGGGCAGGACCCCCGCGTCTCCCGGCGAGAGCAGGGCGCGTGATGCCCGCGAAGCGGTCGCCGTCGTCGTGACCATGAGGCCCGAGAGCTCCTTGATACGGACGCCCGGGTTCTCGGCCACATAGAGAAAGGCCAGCATCTCGGACACGGTGATGTCCGGCGCAATTCGGCGCAGCAGCACCAGGCCGGCGAGTAGAGTGTTGCGCCGACGGCCGACATCCTCAGTCATCGACGTAGGGTCGCACGACCAACTCCGGCGCAGGCACGCGGGGAACGTTCCTGGGCTTTCGCTGCCGGAAGCCCAGCTCGGCCGCAGGGAAGACGCGTCGCAACAGGTCGTACTCGCTGGCCATGCGCGCCTTCAGCTGCTCTGCGGTGACATAGTCCTCGGCTTCGAGATCGATCGTGATCGTCGCTCGTAACCGGATCGGAGGGCACGCGGCGGCGCTTCGGAGCTTGTGGGACGCCGATGCGTCGAGGGAGTCTGTCATGTTGGGAAGTCGCCCTTTTTCGAGTGTGAAGGATGCCTCAGGCCAACAAACGCTGAAACAAAAATTGGCACCCGATTTTGAACAGGATCGATCATTTTCGACCCTCCCATCGCGATTTTCTCTCAAAATCATCATCTTGTTACATACAGTTTAGGATCAGGACCAGACAGTGTCTAAAGAGGGGCGGTTTTCTATCACGCTCGTAATATAAACAACGAATCCACCAAATGGACGAAGATTGTTCGTATGATCTTTTTGAACCGAACTGAAGTGGACTATTGTCCTGGTCCATTGGGCCGAATGCGTTGCAAATGTGCAAGTCATCTCGTGTTTCTGTGAAACATGTTTCATTTGAAACATGTTTGTAGCTTCCGGTAACTGGTGACATCGGCTGTCTTTAGACGCAGCTCGCGCGACGGGAAACATTGGTATGGCCTACGATGTCGCTGCCTCGCCTGCTGACGCTGGCGTGCCCACGATCCTTGTCGTCGGCGGCGATGACGTAGAGCGCAGGCGCTTTTCTGATGTGTTCGGCGGGAATGGTTTTCTGACGATCCAGGTCGATGGGCCGGAGGCCGCCGACGCGGTCATGGGCCAACAGGCCGTCGATCTTGTGGTGCTGGACGAGCGCAGCTTCGGCGCGCGCGCCTACAGCTTCTGCCGCAGCTCCGCAGTCTCTGGCCGGGCCCCCGTGATCCTCCTGTCCGGAACGTCCGATACGATCAGCCAGATTGTCGCGCTCGAAGTCGGCGCGGACGAGGTGATCGCCGCCGATGTGGATTGCCGGCTTCTGCTGGCCCGGGCCAGGGCGATGCTTCGCCGCTCGCGCGTCCAAGGCCCCGCTCCAAGGCCCCGGGGAGAGGGACGCTGGTCGCTCGACCCGCAAACGCACATCGCAACGGGACCCGACGGGGGTCAGGTCGAGCTTGCGCGGCATCAGGCCCGCTTGATGCAGTTCTTTCTCGATCGACCAGGGACCGTGGTCACCACCACGCTCATCGCCAACGAGGACGCCGCGTTCCGCATGGAGCCCACGGCGTTTCGAACGGCCATATCGAGACTTCGCCGACGGCTGGCACAGATCGACGGTGCCGAGTTCGTTCGCATCGTCCGCGGAAGCGGCTACGTCCACCTCGCTGCGCCACTGCGCGGCGCGGCTGCGAACTAGTCACCCTTCAGCAACATTGACACTGGCCGGCCGCATGAGGACTTACTTCGGCAGGAGGCTATAGCAGGCGCGGCCTCCGGCGGAGGAGTGTCGATTGGCTCGTCGGGTACGCCAGGAAGAAGCCGACGATACGTTCTGGGTCGAGGCGTATGTACCCCTCTCGTTGGGTCTCGCGGCGCGCCGACAGGACATCGTGGACAGGCTTCTCGCGTTTGGCCCCCTGTCGGTGAAGGAGTTGGCCGACCAGCTCGGTGCCCGGCCTTCGGCGCTCTATCATCATATCCGGCTGCTCCTGACAGCCGGCCTCGCTATCGAGGCTGGAACGCGGGTCGTTAATCGAAAACGGGTCCAGCTCTTCGCTGCGCCGGCGCGTGTGGTCCGCCTCAGGATCCAGCCCGGAGATCCATCCAATCGCTCGGCGGTTCAGGCCTTCGTGCGCGTTCTCGGCCGACAGATCGAGCGAGATTTCCGTCTTGGACTCGAGGCGGGCCCGGCCCGGACGGAAGGCCCTCAGCGCACATTGGGACTCAGGCGGGTGTGCGGCAGTCCCGACGCGGCCACCCTGGCCCGGATCAACCGGAAGCTCGACGAAATCGACGCTCTTCTCGTTGACAGCCGGGGACGACCTGAAGCGGGGGTGATCTTTTCGTGGACTCTCGCGCCCCTCGTCGGTGGGTCCGACCCCTCAGGCGACGAACAGGAGCGGCAGGCGGAGTGAGGGCCGGCGCGGCTGGCTTGTCGCACGCGAGGACCGGGAGCCGACCGCCCCTGGCTTGATCGCCCGCCGTCTCATGCTCCGAAACGACGGCGAGCTCGCGCTCCTCTCCCTGGCGCACCGACAGCACGGCCTCCGCACGGATGTCTCCTCCGGCGCGTCCGAGCATCGCGACTTGTGTAACGGTGAGGATGCGATCCCACAAATAACGCTACAATCGAGAGGCATTATACCGCAGTAAAATAACCCATCTCTCAAATAGCCATAATATAAACTAGAGTTAAGCTGAGTAATCAATCGCGATTGTGTATGCATCCGAGGCTGGGTGGCGTTTGCCGCCGACAGCGCCATCAACAGCGTCGTTCCGCGACGCCATGCTGAGGATCAAAGCAATGCGAACGCTCGTTCTCGCTTCCATCGCCCTGATGGCATCGGTCTCCGTGACCCATGCTCAGGACTACCGCATCCGTTTTGGAGATCTCGATCTGTCGACGGCGGAGGGGGTGGCCAGTTTCGACGCGCGCCTGCTACGCCAGGCGCGCGGGGCCTGCACGGTCACAGGCTCGCGACTGCCGAACTCCCGCTGTCTCAGAGCCTTCCACGAAGAAGCTCTGGCTCTTCTGTCAGAGCGCCAGCGCCAGGACTACGCCCGCGTTCGTGGCGAGACCGTCTCGGCCCGAACGGTGACGCCGCCTCGCTCCCAATAGCGCGATCTCGACTATCCTGGGCGCGGCTTTGGCGGGTCTCTCCGCAAATTCGCCCGATCCTTGAAGAGGGCGCTTCTCGCCGGGAAGCGTCCTTTTTCATTGTCCGGGGCCACGGCAGAGGCCGCGCGGCCCTCAAACCATCCCTGGTGCCGGCGTGTTCGCTCGCGCCGCCCGCCTGCGGGCGAGTCGGCGGATGACCGACAACGGGCCTGGCGAGCACGGCCGAGAAAGCAAACGCCGCCCCGGTCCTCAAGGACCGGGGCGGCGCCCGCGTATCAGAGGCGATAAAGCTCTAGAAGCGAGCGTTCAGCCCGACGAAGTAGCGACGACCAAAGAGATCATAGGCGTCGGCCGTGGTGCGGCCGAGATGCCGCGCCGGCTCTTCGTCGAAGGCGTTGACCACGCCGGCCCGAAGGGTCAGGTCGTCACGCACCAGATATCGCACGGTGAAGTCGTGCTGGCTGAACGCCCCCGTCTCGCGGAAATCCGGATCGTAGATGTCCGCGTTGTTCACGAAGTTCCGGGTGCTCAGGATTTCCTGGCTCGACTGCCAGTCCCAGTCCCAGCTGAGCGTGACCCGGGGGTTTGGCGACCAGGCCAGGGTCGACAGGTAACGGACCCGCGACAGGTTCTGGAGGAAGTTGTTCAGGACATACTTGCCTTCGTTCGCGTCGAACTGCGTCGGGTCGTCGATGTTGACGAAGTCGTGCTGTTCCAGCGTCCAGCTGCCCCGCAGATTCCAGTCCAGCCGCCCCAGGTCGCGTCCGAGGACGTTGTCGAGGTCGTGCCGGTAGCGGGCGGAGAAGTCGACACCCTCGGCTGTCAGCTTGGCGTAGTTCAGGGAACTCTGGACAAAGCCGTTGATCAAGAAGGTGGTCGGGTCGCGGAAGATGGTCGCGCAGGCGTTGGAGTTCAGGGCCGTGCCCACGACGCACTGATCGACGGCCTGCTGGGCGTTCACGGTCGCGATCGCGTCGTCTATCTGGATGTTGTAGTGGTCGAGCACCAGCGAGAAGTTCGGAAAGAAGCTCGGGGTCCAGACCACCGAGAAGGTCGATGACTCCGATGTCTCCGCCGCCAGGAACGGGTTGCCCCCGTTGTTGCCCGAAATCCCCCCTGTCCCGTAGACCGGGGTGAAGGAGTTGGGGGCCGTGGCGTTGGCCGGGTTGAAGTTCAGATTGAGTCCGGCGGCCGTGGCCAGGGCCGTGCAGTTCGCGATGCGGTTCGCCTGAACCGTGCTGTCCGCCGTGTTCTGGATGACCGTGATGGAGCAGGGGTCCGTGAAGTTCACGAATGTCTCGCCACCCGGATCGAACAGCTCGCCCAGGTCTGGAACCCGGATCGAGGTGTTCTGGGTCGCGCGGAACAGGAAGTCGTCGACCGGCCGCCAGGAGGCCTGGACCGAATAGGTGTCCTGCAGCCCGATCGTGGAATAGTCGGACGTGCGGTACGATCCGCTGATCTCGGCGGACCGCCCGAGCCACCAGTCCCTGAACAGGGGCAGGCGCAGCTCGACGAAGGCTTCACGGGTCTCATAAGAGACCGGATCGAAGTCCGGGCTGCCGTTGAGGAACAGCAGGCGGCCATTGGTGTCCCGGTCGCGACCGACCCCGCTGGTCGATTCCTTGCGGCTTTCGACACCGATCGCGAAGCCGATGGGGCCGGCGCCCCAGAAGTCCCACAGTTCGCCCGAGGCGAAGGCCAGGAAGTCCTGTTGGCGGTTCTGGTCGCTGACCGTCACGCTGGTGTTGAGATAGGCGAGTGCTTCCTCGGAGATCCCACCCTCGCCGAAGATCCGGATGGGCACGCACTGGCTCGTGGTTTCGCCGCCATAGGAGTAGACGCCTGCTGCGGGCGCGGCGGGCGTGCCCTGGGCCTCGAGCAGCTGCACCCGGCAGACGATCTCGCCAGGTGTGCCGTTGACGATCCCGGCGACATCGACCACGGCGTCGGCCGCCGCCTGGACGCGGAGGTTGTCGGTCCCGACCTCGGTGTTGGTGTTGTTCATCTCGCCGTAGGTGTAGCCGACCTCCCATGTCAGATTACGGATGAAGCCGACGTCACCCGCGTCACCGCGGAAGCCGAAGACGTAACGCTGCAGGTCGCGGTTGTTCAGCTGAGAACGGCTGGTGGGATAGAGTTTGTGCTGGGCGCGCGGGTCCGCCACCGTGCCGGTCGCGACGCCGGCCGAATTGTAGATCGTCCTCACATTGTTCTGGATCGCCGTGCGGACGTTGGCGGGAAGATAGGCGTTGTCCAGGCCGATCACGAAGGCGTTCGACGCCGTCACCGGCCCCATCTGGCCCGGCGGCACCGCGCGGATGTTGAAGTCGAAGAAGGTGCGCTGGCTGGCGTCGAAGGTTTCCTCTTCCGCGTACTTGGCCTCGCCGAACATCTCGACGCGGTCGGACAGGGCCCAGGTGAAGCCCGTCTGGAAACGATAGGCCTCGGATTCAGGCAGTCGGCTCGCGCCGGCCTGGTCGGTGTTGGACTCCTGGCCATTGCCGCCGTTCGACTGGGTCCGGCTGAACCCCGTTCCCTGGCGGATGTCACCGAACACCAGCGGCACCGTCTGGCCTGAACCGTTGTAGACGTAGCTGTTGCCGAGGTTGTTGGCCGGCGCGATGGAGAAACAGCCTGCGGCGAAGGCGGTCGCCGAACAGGTGCCGAACGGAATGTCCGGGTCGCCCGCCGGGCTGGGCTGCACGCCTGTCGCCAGAATGGTGATGCCTCCGAACGGCGTGCCCCGGATGAAGGTCCGCAGATTGTTGACGAGCACTTGGTCGCGAACGCCGTCGTACGGAGCCGAGCTCGGGTCGGCGTCGACGCCCAGCAGCCCCCACCCTTCGCGGAGCCAGTCGAGGTCGCGATCCAGCGTCTCATCGTTCCGCTGATACTCTCCCGTGGCGTAGACGTTCAGGGTGTCGTCGAAGAAGTTACCGCCCCAGAGGACCGACAGACGCTGGCTGGCCTGCCCATCCTGGTTGACCTGGGCGTAGGACGCGTCGACCTCGAGCCCCTCGAAATCATCCTTGAGGACGAAGTTGACGACGCCGGAGACGGCGTCGGCCCCATAGACCGAAGCCGCGCCGCCCGTGATGATCTCCACCGACTCGACCAGCAGCCGCGGGATGGTGTCGATGTCGACGGCGAGGGAGTTGGGCAGGGAGCCGACATGACGTCGGCCATCGACCAGCGTCAGAGTACGGGCGGCACCGAGTCCCCGAAGGTTAAGGAGGGACAGGCCCCCGTCATTGAGCCCGGTCCCTGTCGTATCTTCAGGCACCGTGGAGAACGTCAGGGCCGGCACGTCGGCCAGGTAGTCCACGACGTTCGCCTCGCCGGAGTTGTCGAGCTCTTCCCGTGTCAGCTGGATGAGAGGCGTCGGCGCGTTGGTGGCGCTGCGACGGATGCGTGAGCCGGTGACGACGATGTCGTCGACAACCGCGTCTTCCGCTTCCTGAGGCGGCTCCTGGGCCTTCGCGGGCGCGGCGATCGCGACTGTCGCGATCGACAGCCCGGTGATGATGGTGGTCGCGAGTAGCCGAGTGCGGGTCAAGGGTCGGGTCATGCGTGCGTAGTCCTGTCGATGCGAGCCGGCCGGCCTGCCCGCGGAACTCCGGCGTGCAGACAGCACCGGACCCTCCCAGGCGAAAGCCGACCCTCCCCGACGTCGAAAAAGTCAACGTCGTTCCGACGAAAACGCTACTCATACAATCGACACCAAGCCAGCTTAGTGAAAGGTTTTGTATATTTCAATACAGACTTCGTCGCAGTTTTGACACAACATATGAAATTACATAGGTGCAAATTGAGATTATATACACATTTTAGACTGAAGCGTAACATTTGTGACTGCGGAGCGTCCGACTTGTGCGCGCGGCCAGGCCAGAACCTGGCAGGCGAGGTCGGAGCGCCTCGCCGGATCGCGCCGACCCCAGGACAACGCCCAGTTCCAAGACGGCGATGCTCAGCGGCTTGAACGGATGGCACAGGGACCGGGCGACACGGCGAAAACGGCTCTGTCTGCTCGTCGCCGCGTTCGCAAACGTTTGCGAAATTGTTTGCCGCGTGTAGGCTGACCTCAGCGAAGAAACCAAAGAGGCCTCGATGACGAGCCCAGCCGGCGCCAGCGCGCGCACCATCCGGTGGCTGACCTATGCCATGTTTCTGATGTTCGCGATGACGACCGACTCGGTCGGCGTGATCATCCCGCGGCTGATCGAGGATTATGACCTGGGCCTGACCGCCGCCGGGGCTTTCCATTACGCGACCATGGCCGGCATCGCCCTGGCGGGCCTCGGGCTCGGATTTCTCGCCGATCGGCTTGGGCGCAAGACGGCGCTGCTTCTCGGATTGGGCAGCTTCGGGGCCGCGTCGCTGGGGTTCCTGGCGGGCGACGCCTTCATGGCGTTCGTCGTTCTTCTGTTCGTCTCGGGTCTGGCCATCGGCGTCTTCAAGACGGCCGCCATCGCCCTGATCGGCGACATCTCTGCCACCACGCGCGAGCACACCACCACCATGAACTTGGTCGAGGGCTTCTTCGGCGTGGGGGCCATCATCGGCCCCGCGATCGTCACCCTTCTGCTGGCCGAGGGCCTGTCGTGGAAGGGTGTCTATGTGCTGGCCGGCGCGATGAGCCTGGTGCTGGTCCTCGGCGCGACGCTGGTCCGCTACCCCCAGCCCACGCGCCTCGAGACGCCGCCGCGGATGAGCGCGGCCCTGGGCCTCATGCGCGACCCCTACGTCATGGGCTTCAGCACCGCGGCCATGCTCTACGTCGGCGTCGAGACCGCCATCTACGTCTGGATGCCAACCTTCCTGCAGGGCTACGACGGATCATGGACCCTGCTGGCCGCCTATGCCCTGTCGGCCTTCTTCGTGTTGCGGGCGGCGGGGCGGTTCCTGGGAGCCTGGCTCCTGTCCCGGCTTCGCTGGACGTGGGTTCTCGCGGTCTGCACCGTCCTGATCCTTGTGTGCTTCCTCGGAGCGCTCATCGGCGGACGGGACGCCGCAGTGTGGCTCCTGCCGGCTTCGGGCCTGTTCATGTCCGTGATCTATCCGACGGTGAACTCCAAGGGCGTCAGCGCCTATCCCCGCAGCGAGCATGGGGCCGTGGCCGGGGTGATCCTGTTCTTCACCGCCGTCAGCGCGGTAGTCGCCCCCCTCGCCATGGGGGCGGTCAGCGATCTGTTCGGCGGTCCGCTGTACGGCTTTATTCTGGCCACGGTCCTGGCGGCGCTTCTGGCCGTAGGCGCCGTGCTGAACGCCCTGTTCGACCCGGCTGGACCCCGTCTCGCCGCCGCCGAGATCGCGCCGATCACCGACACCGGGGGAGCTCCGCTCGACGGTCCGGCGTGATCGGCCCTTGTCAGGCGACGTTCGACGCGTAAGCAGTCGCCTCATGACCACGACATCACGGAGCGGGAGCGCGGCCACGGACGCGGGCGGATCACGTCCTGGCGGAATCCGGGAGCTCGCGCGGGTGGCGGGGGTGTCGATCACGACCGTGTCGCGCGCCCTGGCCGACCACCCCGGCATCGCGCTGAAGACCCGCGAGCGGATTCAACAGCTGGCGCGCGAGACCGGCTACCGGGCCAATCCGCTCGCGAGCAGCCTCAGGTCGAAGAAGAGCCGGACGGTCTCGGTGGTCATCGCGCTCGATCACGACACCCGCCAGCACGTCTCGGATCCGTTCTTCATCAGCATGGTGGGGGGTGTCACCGACGCCTTGTTCGAACGAGGTTACGAGCTCTTGCTGTCGCGGGCGGATCGGCGGGCTCCGGACTGGCCGCTGGACATGCTCTCGACGGGCCGTTCGGACGGACTGATCCTGATCGGCCAGAGTTACAATCACGAGACCCTCAACCGCGCCGCCGAAGCCGGGGCGCCCATGGTCGTCTGGGGGGCGGCCCTGCCGGACAGCCACTATCCAACGGTCGGATCCGACAACGAGGGCGGCGGCTATCTGGCCACGCGCCATCTGATCGCCTCGGGGCGTCGCCGGCTCGCCTTCCTCGGCGACCCCGACCTGCCGGAGGTGGCGGCGCGGAGAGCCGGATTTCAGCGGGCCCTGGGGGAAGCCGGGCTCGATCCGGCGGCGGCGCGCTATGCGGCCGTCCATTTCGAGCCCCTTCAGGCGCGGGATGAGGTCGCGGCCCTGCTGGCCGGTGGTCTGAACGCCGACGGCATTGTCGCCTCGTCCGACGTCATGGCGATGAGCGCCATCGCCGCCCTCAGCGACGCCGGGCGACGGGTGTCCGAGGATGTGGCGGTGACCGGCTTCGACGATGTGCCTTCGGCGGCCTACACGACCCCCAGCCTGACCACCGTCCGCCAGGACGTCGCGGCCGGCGCTGAGCGCCTGGTCGACCTGCTGATGCGACAGCTCGGCGGAGAAGCGGTGACGTCGGTAGAACTTCCCACGCATCTCGTGGTGCGCCGATCCGCGCCGTGACGCTTTCTCGCAAACGATTGTTGCAAACGTTTGCGAGCCGTGTCTAGTCTCCCTTCGAGAGCCCGCGAGAGGCTCCGCTCAACAGGGAATGAAACCATGCCTCGGACGGTATCCGTGAGCGCGCTCGCGCTCCTCGCCTCGCTGGCGACCACCCACGCCCAAGCCCAGACCGCGCCGGCACCGGTCCCCACTCAGGATCAGCAGGCCACCGCGCTCGACGAGATCGTCGTCACCGGCGTGGCCGGCTCCAGCACCACCCTGCGGTCCTCCGTCTCGGTGACCACGCTGAATACCGAGGCGGTCGAGGACCTCGCCGTGCGATCCACAGCGGAAATCTTCCGCACCATTCCAGGCATCCGTTCGGAGTCCTCGGGCGGAGAGGGCAACGCCAACATCGCGGTGCGCGGCATCCCGATCTCGACCGGCGGGGCCAAGTTCCTGCAGATCCAGGAGGACGGCCTGCCGGTCCTGGAGTTCGGCGACATCGCCTTCGGCAACGCCGACATCTTCACTCGCTACGACGCGACCATCGCCCGGGTCCAGGCGGTGCGCGGCGGCTCGGCCTCGACGCTCGCTTCCAACTCGCCGGGCGGCATCATCAACCTGATCACCGAGACCGGCCGCGCCCAGGGCGGCAGCCTGGCCCTGACGCGGGGGCTGGATTTCGACACCACCCGCGGCGACTTCCAGGTCGGCGGCCCGATCGGCGAAGGACTCTACGGCAGCATCGGCGGCTTCTACCGCACCGGCGAGGGGGCCCGTGACGCAGGCTATACCGCCGAGGAAGGTGGGCAGATCCGTGCGTCGATCACCCGGGAGTTCGAGACCGGCTATGTTCGGCTCACCGGAAAATATCTGAACGACAAGGCCATCGGCTACCTGCCTTCCCCCATCCGGGTCACGGGCACCAACGGTGACCCCGACTGGGGACCGCTGCCGGGCTATGACGCGTCCGATCAGACCCTTCACTCGGCCCTGTTCCGGCGCGCGGTGGGGCTGGACGGCAGCAACGGGCCCCGGGTCTCGGAACTTGAGGACGGCATGAACCCCGAAGTGCTGCAGGGTGGGCTGGAGGCCCGCTTCGACCTCGGGAGCGGCTGGGCCCTGGAGAACCGCTTCCGCATCGCCGACGCCAGCGGCGGTTTCGTCTCGCCCTTCACCGCCGGGGTGGCGAGCGGCGCGGCGACCGCGACCCAGATCGGCGGTGCAGGAGCCACCGCGCGTTACGCCAATGGGCCCAACGCGGGACAGTCGTTCCCGGCCGACGCCAACGGCAACGGGCTGGTCGCGCAGGTCGTTCTGTTCGACGTCGACATCAACGACTTCGGCAACATGGCCAATGACCTGCGACTGACCCGGGACTTCGACGTGGGTGGCGGGATCCTTTCAGCCACCTTCGGCTACTACCGCGCCAGCCAGTCGATCGACATGGACTGGCTGTGGAACGCCTATCTGCTGGAAGTGAGGGGCGACAACGCCGCCCTGATCGACGTCTTCAACGCGGGCGGCGTGCCCCAGACCCAGCTCGGTCAGGTAGCCTTTGGCGCCTCGTTCTTCGGCAACTGCTGTCGCCGCTCCTACGACGTCGATTATGACATCGACGCGCCTTATGCCGCGTTGAACTGGGAGGCGGGGAACCTGATCCTGGACGCCAGTCTTCGCTACGACAGCGGCTCGGCCTCCGGCAGCTACGCCGACGGCATCGTCACCACCCGCGACATTTCTGGCGACGGCGTCATCCAGGCTCCGGAGCGTCAGGTCTCGGTCATCGACTTCGCCAACATCCGCCCGGTCGATTACGAATGGGACTATGTCTCCTGGTCGATTGGGGCCAACTACCGGATCAACGACGACGTCGCGGTGTTCGGACGCGCCAGCCGGGGTGGTCGGGCTAACGCCGACCGCCTCCTGTTCAGCCCCTCGATCACTCCCTCCGGCGACATCCTGGACGACGATGCCGCCGTGGACATGGTCGAGCAGTATGAGCTCGGCGTCCGCTACCGAGGCCCGGTCCAGCTCTTCGCGACGGCCTTCTTCGCCACCACCGAAGAGACCAACTTCGAGGCCACCAGCCAGACCTTCACCGACGCCGAATACGAGGCGCGCGGCATCGAGATCGAGGCTTTCTGGAACCATGGCGACTTCGACTTCACCGGCGGCCTGACCTGGACCGACGCCGAGATCGTCAGGGACGCGCTCAATCCCGCGAACGTCGGCAACACGCCGCGCCGCCAGGCGGACTGGGTCTATCAGGCCACGGGCGCCTACAGCTTCGGACCCCTGCGGATCGGCGCCAACCTGATCGGCACGACCGACAGCTTCGCCGGATTCAACAACGGCCTCGTCCTGCCGGGCTATGTGATCGTCAATCCCTTCGTCAGCTACGACCTGACCGACGACCTCAGCGTGGCCCTGAATGTGAACAACGTCTTCGACGAGTTCGCCGTCACCGAAAGCGAGGAGGGCTCGATCATCGATAACGCGACCAATGTCGTCCGTGCCCGAACCCTCAACGGCCGCACGGCGACGGTGGCGCTGCGCTACCGCTTCTGAAGACTCGACCCCCGACTGCTCCCGACGTCCCCAGGCGTCGGGATCTTCTTTTCTCCATCATTCGGACAACGCCTTGATCCAGCCCGTCGGCTCCGCGATGTCGGACGATCATTCCTTCGTCGGCGGTGCGCCCGCGCTCGCGCTGGCCCGCCAGCGACTGCGCGGCGACCTCGCTTCGCTCTATGGCGCGGCGCGCGCCGGCGCGCTTGCGGAGGCATTGATCCGGATCGCAGGCGCAGCGGCGTCCGCCCGGCCCGCGCCTCTGCGGGCGCTCGACCAGTCGCGGGCGGCGGATCCTGCCTGGTTCCTCAGCCAGCGCCAGCTTGGATACTGCGCCTACGTCGATCGCTTCTGCGGAACGCTCGCGAATCTACCGGGGCGGGCCGACTGGCTGGCGGACCTGGGGGTCACCTATCTGCACCTGTTGCCGCTGCTGAAGATGCGCGCGGGCGACAACGACGGCGGTTTCGCGGTCTCCGACTTCGGCGCGGTCGATCCCCGGTTCGGCGGCCCGGGCGATCTGGCACGGGCCGCCGACAGCCTGAGGGCGCGCGGGATCAGTCTGTGCCTCGATCTCGTTCTCAACCATGTGGCGGACGACCATCCGTGGGCGCAGGCGGCGCGAGCCGGTGACGCGCACCATCGCGGCTTCTTCCATGTGCTGCCCGACGACGAGGCCGTCACCCGGGCCGAACGGACGCTCGCCGAAGTCTTCCCTGCCAGCGCTCCGGGCAATTTCACCTGGTCGCCGGATCTCGGAGGCTGGGTGTGGACGACCTTCTATCCCTTCCAGTGGGATCTCAACTGGTCCAACCCGGATGTGCTTGTCGCCGTCGCCGAGGCCCTGCTCGATCTGGCCAACCAGGGCGTGGAATCCTTCCGGCTCGATTCCGTGCCCTATCTGTGGAAGCGGATCGGCACGGCCTGCAAGGACCTGCCCGAGACCCACGCCGTGCTCGGCGTCCTCAGGACCGTCGCTGACCTGGCCTGCCCCGGGGTCCTGCTGAAGGCCGAGGCCGTCACGGCGACACGCCACATGAGCCGCTATCTGGGATCCGAAGCCAGGCCCGAAGCGCATTTGGCCTATCACAACAGCCTCATGGTGGCGCTCTGGACCTCGCTGGCCGAGGAGACCGCCGAGGCCGTGACCGACGTGATCGCCAGGACCCCAGCCGCGCCCGAGGCGACCACCTGGGCGCTCTACGCCCGCTGTCATGACGACATCGGCTGGCATCTTCTGATCACGGACGATGGCCCGGCCGCGCGGCCCCGCGCCGAAGCCCTGAGCGCCTTCTACGGCGGCGGGGACAGCGACTTCGCCCGCGGCGTGACCTTCCAGGCCGGCAGCGGCGCGCTCGCCACCTGTGGCATGTCCGCGTCCCTTGCGGGGCTAGAGGCCGCAGAGATTTCTGGCGACGCCGGCGCGCTTGCTGCCGCGATCGCCCGCATCCGCCTGATCCATGCGCTCGTTCTTCTGCTTCCGGGACTGCCCATCCTCTACATGGGCGACGAGATCGGGCTGCTGAACGATCCCGACTGGCGAAGCCGGGATCGCTTCGCCGAGGACGAACGGGGTCTCAACCGCCCCTTCATGGACTGGAGCCGGGCCGCGACCCCGGTCGGAGACCGGGTTCTGGCGACGTTGCGAAGCCTCGTGTCGCTCCGGCGAGAGAACGAGGCCTTCCGGGCGGACGCCGGCTGTGAGATCGTTCCGTCCGGGGACGCCCGCGTCCTGCGGGTGCGGCGGGGAACCCGGCTGGACCGGGTCGATCTGCTGTTCAACCTTTCCAGCGAGCCCGTGGTCGTGATGATCGCCGATCTAGCAGACCCGCAGCTTGACCTGGTGTCGGGCGACACGGCCGAGCCCCGGTTCGTTCTGGAGCCCTGGGCCGTCGTGGCGCTTGTGGACTCTCGGCCGTGAGCCGGCTGTGGGGCGGAATCGACGCCGGGGGCACGGGCTTCAAATGCCTGATCGCGACCGGACCCGACCAGATCGTCGCCGAGAGCGCGGTGCCGACCACCTCGCCCGAGGAGACGCTCGCGGCCGTGCGCTCCGTCTTCGAGCGCTGCGGACCGAGCCGGTTGGCGGGCATCGGTGTCGCCTGCTTCGGTCCAGTCGATGTGCGCGAAGGGTCGCCCGGGCACGGCCGCATCCTGACGACGCCCAAGCCCGGCTGGAGCGGCGTCGACGTGCTGGGCGCGCTTCGTCCGCTCGGCGTTCCTCTTGTGATCGACACTGATGTCAACGCGGCGGCGCGGGCCGAACGGGTCTGGGGCGCCGGTCGCGGGGTGACCGTGGTCGCCTATCTGACCGTCGGAACCGGCATCGGCCTCGGCTTCGCCGGGGGCCCGCAGGGGTTGATGCACGCCGAGGCGGGACACATTCTCCCGCGTCGGCACCCTCAGGACGATTTCGCCGGCGTCTGTCCCTTTCATGGAGACTGCATCGAAGGTCTCGCCTCGGGCCCGGCCATGCGCGCGCGTTGGGGCGCTCCGGCCGAAACACTGGAGGCGTCGCACCGCGCCTGGGAGATCGAGAGCTGGTATCTGGCCCAGGCGGTCGCCTCGGCGCTGCTGGTCGGCGCGGCTGATCGCGTTGTGATCGGCGGCGGAGTCGGAACGAGCCCCGGCTTGGTGGAGCGCGTGCGCCGGGACGTCGCGAGACTCATCGGCGACTACAGAGCCGTACTGGAACCGCGGGGCGGGTTGGATGTCGTCGTGGCGAGCGCAGGCCTCGGACGTCGGGCGGGTGTCCTCGGAGCGATTCGCACCGCGCAGGAGGTGCTGCCACCGATGCGCGCCACCCCTGCCTGACGGCAGGCAAGCTTCAACCGTGACGGCGCCGAGGTCAGCGAAGGGCTGATCCGCAACGGGCGGTGCCGACGGTGACGAGTTCACCCCGTTGCCGGAGGAGCCGGCACTGCCGGCGCTTCCAACGTCGTGACCTCCTGGTTGACCGTCGATCATGCGCTTGTCCGTGAACGAGCAGGACGAGATCATCGCTGATCCAGATATTCGCAAGAACGCTGAGGCGAAACGGTGTGAACTTCCGGTCGCCGACGACCTGGCAGTCGCCTTGCAAGGTCAGCGACCGCAACCTGATGATCAAGGGAGACGTTGACGCCTGCGCGCCTGGACGGCGAGGGCATCGATCAGCGGACGCTTATTGACGTCCCGAACCATAGTGCTCCAGCACACTTGCGCCGGTACAACAGCCTGTTTCCCGGCGCGATGGCCACTACACGGGTAGGCTTACAACGGGTCGCTCCTGTTCTCCCGGTCCCACGGCCATCGACCTTCGATTTCGGTTTCGAGCGAGACACTGAGGAACGTGCGGATCAGGACGATCAATCCGAGCACGCTCACGTCGGGACTGAACATCTAGAGGCGCTCGACAGGACCATCGCCGATCTGGAGCAGGCGCGGGCGGGCTTAAGGCGGCTGGCCGGAGCCCGCGCCTCAAAGGACACCGGGCCATGCCCGATCATCGAGACCTTCCAGGGTGAGGCCGCCTGAGGTTCAGGCCCCGTTGTGGCGACCGAAGACGGTCGCCTCGCCCGCGCGATTGATCAGCAGGGTGACATAGGGCTGGCGGCCCGCCGCCTCCATGCCGGGCGATCCGGCAGGCATACCGGGCGTGGCCAGAGCCACCCCCGTCGGCCGCTCGCGCAGCAGGCGCTCGACGTCGTCGGCGGGCACATGGCCCTCGATCGCATAGGTGCCGGCCACGGCGGTGTGGCAGCCGGCATAGCGGTCCGGCACGCCGTAGCGGGCCCGGATCGGGGCCAGGTCCTCGCGCTCGACCACCTCGACGGTCCAGCCGGCCGCGCGCATGTGCGCCACCCAGCCGTCGCAGCAGCCGCACCACGGCGTCTTGTAGGCCGTCATCCGCCGATCCTGCGCGAACGCCGGGCAGGCAGTGATCGCCGCGGCGCCCGCGATAAGAAGCGTCCGGCGGTTCATGGGCATCGACGACAATCAGGGTCTCCTAGAACCAGGCCTTCAGGCCGATGACGAACCGGGTGTGCTCGTGCTCTGCGCCTGCCGCGCGGGTGAAGTCTGCTGTGTCGCCGAGCTCCCGGCTCCATTCCACGCCGATGTAAGGCGCGAACTCCCTGGCGATTTCATAGCGCAGGCGCACGCCGGCCTCGACATGGGTGAACCCCGAACCCAGACCGAGCTCCGGCACGTCGAACGCCGAGGCCTCGACCTCGACGCGCGGTTGGAGGATCAGGCGCTGGGTGATGCGCTGGTCGTATTCCGCCTCGACCCGCGCCGTCAGGTCGCCCTCGGTCGACAGGAAGGCGGCGGCGTCGACCTCCCACCAGTAGGGGGCCAGGCCCTGGAGCCCGAGCACCAGATGGGTCGGGTCCTCGCCGTCGTCGCGGAAATCCTGGCGCACGCCCGCCTGCACGTCCCAGAAGGGCGAGATCGCGCGGCTGTAGAGCGCCTGGACCTCGCCCTCGGCCTCGCCGTCGAAGTCGCCTTCGCCCTCGGACTTCCACCAGAAGCGGTCGATGTCGCCCCCGGTCCAGCCCGCGACGTCCCACGTCCAGCCCTCCTCTCCGTCGCCGAACCCGACCTCCAGCCGGTCGACGATGACGGCGGTGGATCGCACGTCTCCGTTCTCGCGCCTCAGGGTGTCGCGGGCGCCGGCCATCTGGTCCGCCCCCCAGAGGGCGTCGGCGGCATGAGCCGGGCCGGACAGGGCGGCGGCGGGCAGGGGTGGTTGCCTCGGCCGGCCCTCGTCATCCGCGCTGGTCGGCACTTCGGGCGCGCCTCCGACAGACTGGCCGCCCATGTCGTGGCCCGCGTGGGGGTCGGACTGGACGGGCATCGCATGACCGGCATGAGGATCGGGGGCCTGGGAGGGCGCGCCCATGTCGTGACCGGCATGAGGATCAGTGGTCTGCGCTGGCACCAGCATGGTGTGGCCTGCGTGCGGATTGGCGGCCGGACCCTGCGCCGGCGGCCGGGCGGGCGTCGCATGCTGGCTGTGATCCTGGGCGACCGCAACCCCGGTAACCAGCAGCAGGGGGGCGAGCGCGGTCATCATCCGGATCATGAAGCCGCTCCATCCAGCGGACGGACGGTGACGACGTTGAACATCCCCGCGTGCATGTGCATCAGCATGTGGCAGTGGAAGGCCCAGTCGCCGGGCGCATCGGCGGTCAGGTCGAAGGTCACCTTCGATCCCGGCGCGACGTTGACCGTGTGCTTCAACGGCTGATGTCCGGCCGGGCCGCCCGTCACCAGCTCGAAGAAGTGGCCGTGCAGGTGGATCGGGTGAGCCATCATGGTGTCGTTGACCAGGGTCACCCGCACCCGCTCATCCCGCTCGAAGCGGATCGGCTCGACGATCTCGGAGAACTTACGCCCGTCGAAGCCCCACATGAACCGTTCCATATTGCCGGTCAGGTGGATTTCCAGCGCGCGGGACGGCGGTCTCTGATCCTTGTTGGGGGCCAGGGACACGAGGTCGGTGTAGACCAGCACCCGGTGCGGGACGTCCTCCAGCCCCATGGGCCGCTCGCCCAGGCGGTTGGCCGGGTCCGAGGAGATCATGTCGACCCCGACGCCGACCGCCATGCCGGCCGGCGCGTTTTCCGGGTTGCGCATGTCATGATCCATGCCGCCGTGACCCATGGCGGCGTGATCCATCGGCGCAGAGGCGGGGGCTCCGTGTCCCATGGCAGAATGATCCATGCCGCCGTGTCCCATGGCCGAATGGTCCATTCCGGCCATCCCGCCCATGCCCATGTCTCGCATCGTCAGGGTTGGCACCTGGCGCAGCGGCGGGACCTCGGCAGCCATGCCCGGACGCGGAGCCAGCGTGGCTCTGGCCATGCCGGATCGATCCACGGACTCGACGACCAGGGTATAGGCGCGGTCCTCGGTCGGGCGGACGACGACATCATAGGTCTCGGCGACCGAAATCTGGAACTCGTCGGTCTCGACGGGGCGCACGTTCTCGCCGTCGGCGTTGACCACCGTCATCGGCAGGCCCGGGATGCGGACGTTGAAGATCGACATGGCGGAGGCGTTGATGACCCGCAGCCGCACCCGCTCGCCTGGACGGAACAGGCCGGTCCAGTTCTCGGCGGGGCCATGGCCGTTGACCAGATAGGTGTAGGTCGTGCCGTTGACGTCGGCGATGTCGCGCGGGTCCATCCGCATCTGGCCCCACATCTGGCGGTCGGCGAGCGACATGCCGTCCTCGCCGGAGATCAGGCCCGACAGGGTCGTGCGCGACTGGTTGAAATAGCCGGGGCTCTTCTTCAGCCGATCCAGGATTTCGTGAGGATGCAGGAAGCTCCAGTCCGACAGCACGATGACATGTTCGCGGTCGTAAGCGACCGGATCGGCCCCCGCCGGGTCGATGATCAGCGGCCCATAGTGGCCCATCGCCTCCTGCAGGTTGGAATGGCTGTGGTACCAGAAGGTGCCGGACTGGATGACCGGGAACTCGTACTGGAAGGTCTCGCCGGGCCGGATGCCGGGAAAGCTGACGCCCGGCACCCCGTCCATGTGGAAGGGCAGCAGCACCCCGTGCCAGTGGATCGAGGTGTCCTCATCCAGGGTGTTCGTCACCGACAGTCGGGCCGTCTGGCCCTCGCGCAGCCGGATCAGCGGTGCCGGCAGGACGCCATTGACGGTGATGGCGTGGCCGGTGCGTCCGCCGACGGAGAAGGGCGAATGGCTGACGCTCAGCCGCACGTCGGGGCCTTCCAGCGTCGGCAGTTCGGACCGCAGGCCCGGCGAACCGCTTTGCGCCCAGGCGGGGAGCAGGCCATGGACCGCCCAGGCCGTCGCTGCGCCGCCCATTACCTTGAGAAGTCCTCGGCGATTTCGGTCGATCATGTCGTAGGGTCTCGATTCCAGTTGGCGCAGACTTGCACTGCGTACATTGGTACAGAGTCAACGGCAGGGCCTGCGACCGACTGTCCCTTCACCCTTACGCCCGTTCGGAGCCGATGATGACCCGCCTGTTCCTCGCCGCCCTTATCGGCCTCGTCGCGGTGCCCGCCCCAGCGCACGACCGTCCGGCCGTCCTGACGGTCGCCCAGTCTGTCGATGCCGCCACCGCCCCGGCCATCGCTGTCGTGGACGGCTTCCACGCCGCTCTGAAGTCGGGCGACGCTGACGCCGTCCTGGCGCTGCTGACCGAGGACGTGGTCGTCCTGGAGACCGGCGGCGCCGAGCGGTCGCGCGAGGAATACGCCGGTCATCACCTGCCCGCCGACATGACATTCGCCGCCGCCACGACCGACGAGGTCACGCGCCGCGCCGCCTGGGTCGAGGGCGACATCGCATGGGTCCTGACCGAAGGGCGGACCACCGGGACCTTCAACGACCGGCCCGTCAACATCCTGACCGCCGAGACCATGATCCTGCACAGGAGCGCCGACGGCTGGCGCATCCGCCACATCCACTGGTCGTCGCGAACGCCCCGCTGATCTCACATCGAGGCGGGTGGCATCTGGACGCCCATCGCAGCGACCAATCCCAGAAGGGCGATTCCCGCCGCCAGTTCCACGCCCACGCTGACCCGCAGGCTGCGAACCGCCTCGCCTGTCTCGACGCCGGCCTTGATCGCCTTCTCCAGAGCAGGGGTCAGGGTGTAGCGGTTGTGGGACGCGAGCCAGACCATCACTGCGAACAGAAGCAGCTTGGCGAACAGCAGTAGGCCCCACGCTGAACCTGCCAGGCGGTCGGAACGCTCGACGCCGACCAGGAAGGCGGCGTTCACCAGCCCGCTCATCGTGAGCGCCAGCACCGCCGCCGTTCCTACGGCCCCGAACCCGGCCAGGGATCGCGCGGAGGCCTCGACATCGCCGGGATCACGGCGTGCCAGCAGGATGCTGAAGCCGACGAGCGCCCCCAGCCACACAGCGGCGGCCAGGGCGTGGATGATGTCGGCGACGAGATGGACCAACCCCGCCGCTCCCTCGCTGGACGCCCCATGGCCGCTCCAGGCGAAACTGGCGGTCGCCCCAGCGAAGGCTATGACCGCCATCACCGTCATTACTCGCTGCCCCCGGCCCGCCAGCAACAGGACGGCCCCGAGCAAGGCCAGTGCGGCGCGGGCGACATGCGCCATTCCCAGGCTCGTTGACTGGATGACGTAGCCTATCGCGGCCGCATCCAGTCCGGTTGTCCAACTGCCCGCCATCATCGCGGTCTGCGCCACGAGGCCGCCGACTGCACCCATCGAGAGCAGCAGGCCCGCGATGGAGGCCGCGCGACGCGCTGCACGCGAACCGGTTCCTGGTGCGAAGGTCCGGAAGATCGGTAAGCCTAGCGCTACGACAGCGGCGGCGAACTGAAGCCACCGCAGGACGACGACGGTCAGATCGATCGGCACGTCAGCGAACGGTGAAGCTGTAGTTTCCGGTCATCCTGTGCCCATCGGCCGCCGCAATGGCCCACGTCACCCGATACGTACCGGCCGCCAGCGGCGCAGCAAACGATCCACCCAAGGTCTTGCCGTCCTCAGACACCGTCTTGGTCAAGGCGACGGCGCGCCCCCGGCCGTCCTCGACCTCGACAGTCGAAAAGGGGGCTGCGAATCGCTCGCTGAATGTCAGGCTGATCGAGCGAGGTGCGGAAACCGTGGCGCCATTCGCCGGAGTCGCCGACAGCAGGCGCGCATGCGCCAGAACGGGCGAAGCGCTGAGCATCACCGCCGCACAGGCGGCCAAGGCTGGATGAATGCGAACCATGAGAACCTCCGAAGACAATCGATCCTACGGCGGTCGGACGCCAGCCCCTCTCCGAAAAAGGACGTAAAGCAGCTCGCGCAGGTCCGGTAGCCGCAGCGCGAATGAGCCTCAGAGTGTTCCACGAAAGGAAAGCCTCGGGATTTCAGAGGCTAAACACTTCCCGACCGCTCGGGTTACAGTCGGAAACAACAAAGCCACAAAGCGGCTTCCTGCTAACACACTGATTCTTTGAGATAAATGGCGCGTCCGGAACGATTCGAACGTCCGACCCTCAGATTCGTAGTCTGGCGAAGAGTGTAATAATTTCAAAAACGTAGAAAGCTCTCTCTGTAACAAGCGATGCCAGGGCAGGACTGCAGCTGTTCCCGGTTACAGATCGCGCGGAAGCACCGGGGCGTCTGCTGAGCGCCAAAATCGGCTTTAGGCTGATCGCCGAAAAGACGACATCAGGCTGGCTTCCGGCACTCTGGTTGAGAGCCCAGACGATCCTGGCCCAAGACATGCAGCCTCTTCAGAAATCGTCCGTCCACGATAGACAAATCGCGAGCTCGGCCTCTAAGGCGCGGCCATGGAAGCACGGATCGTGAGGGGGACGCCCTCAACAACTATTCAGGGCCGTCCGCTGTGGCAGCTCCAGACGCGACCCAGCCCGAGATCGGAGTGGACCCACCTCTACGGGAAGGGGCACACCTCGACGTCCGCGACCGAGTTGCGTGAATCTGCACGGGCGAAGGGTTGGACCCTTGTGACGGTTGAAAGCTAGGGTCCGCAACCTCCCCACGCATCGGACCGAAGAGCAGCTGTAATTCGCAGTGACAAGCCGGGACCCAGCCAAGGACCGGCTAAGTCGACGGGTCGACCAGCTTGGCCGTTGCCCGATCTGAGTGTAAAAGGGAGCCTGTGGAGGGGCTCCATGAAACGCATACTCATTGGCGTGGCGGTCCTCCTGGTCGGGATCCCTTTGCTGGTCTCAGCCTATGCGGGGATCACGTTGTGGCGGGCGCATGCCCCGGCTCCCGAGTGGAACGGTGAGGTCGAGGTCCAAGGTCTAGACGGCGCGGTAGAAATCCATCGCGACGAGAACGGTATCGCCCACATCTTCGCCGCCACCGCGCGCGACGCCTACTTTGCCCAGGGCTTCGTTCACGCCCAGGACCGTTTCTGGCAGATGGCGATCACGCGACAGGCTCAAGCAGGCCGCCTGTCCGAATGGTTCGGCTCCTCCATGCTCAGCCAGGATCGCGCCAATCGACTATTGGCGGGGGAGGACCTGGCGGATCGTTTGTGGGCGGACTTCCCAGCCGCCGAGCGACCGCTGGTGGAAGCCTATGCCGCAGGGGTCAACGCCTGGCTCGAGAGCGACAACTTCCGGATGCCGCCGGAGATGACGATCCTGCATGTCAGGCCCGAGCGCTGGACAGCGCGTGACAGTCTCCTGGTCCAGCGCGCCATACACGCGACCCTATCCAGCTACGGCGGCGAGGTCGGCCGCGCCCGCGCGATTCAGAACGCGGCGAGCCCGTTCGCCGTCGAATGGATCGATGGTGTACCCAGCCCGGTGACGCCGATCATCGCGGGCCCCGGTCGGACGTCCCCCCAACAGCCGAGCCGGTCGCAGAAGGAGGGGGAGTTCTCGAGCAGCTGGGCTCTCTCCGGCGAGCATACAGAGAGCGGGCTGCCGCTCTTCGCCAACGATCCGCACCTGCCGGCGACGACCCCCAATTTCTGGCACCTCATGCATCTCTCGATTGGCGGTCGCAGCGTCGTCGGTGTCACCGTTCCGGGGATCCCTGGCGTCACGCTCGGACACAACGGGCGCATTGCGTGGGGTGCGACAGCCGCAAACACCGACGTGAACGATGTGGCCCTGGTCGAGGCTGACCCCAATGATCCGGCCCGCTTCAGACGCGGCCCCAACGCTCCATGGGAGCCCTTCTCGACCAGGAAGCTGACGATCGGCGTGAGGTTCGGCGGGGCCTTTGAGGGCGAGCATCGAACGACCGACACCGGGGTGATTGTGCCGCCGGACCTGCTGTCGTCGCCTTTCACCGAAGCGCCCAATGCGCTGGCGGAATACCGGCTGGTCGGTCACGATCGCGACCATGGTGTCGCCGCGTTGCTTCGTCTCAATCAGGCCGCGTCGGCGGCCGAGGCGATCGCCGCACTCGAGGACTTCGAAGGCCCGCCTCTGAACGTCACGATCGCCGATGTCGACGGGACGATCGCCTACACCTTGGCGGGCCTCGTCCCGGTCCGCCCGCGCACGCACGCGACGAACGTCGGGTTCGGGCCGGACGACGACAATGTCTGGACCCGGCTTCCCTATGCGGAGAACCCGAGGGTCGTGAACCCCAGGAGCGGGCGCATCGTGACCGCCAATCAGACGATCATCGGACCGGAGTATCCTCACTACCTCGGCGATCTGTTCGGGGACCCCGTCCGGGCCGAACGCATCCACGAAGCGCTCGGCACGCGCGGGCGTCATGATACCGAAAGCTTCCACGCCATGCAGCGTGATCCGCTTTCGCCCATCGCGCGCGAGCTGGTGCCCCTGCTTCTGCAAGCACGGCCCGCGAGCGAGGCAGACGCTCGCCTGGCGCAAATTCTGAGGGACTGGGATTATCGGTTCGACCTGAACGCTTCCGCTCCGGCCATCTACCTGACCTGGGCGGCGATCGCTGGCCGCAAGGTCGGCAACGATGAGATGGGCGATTTCGGGCAGGGTCTCGGCGTTGGTGATCGTTTCCTGGTCGACGTTCTCTCCGGCCCGCGGGCGCACTGGTGTGACGACATCACCACCGCGTCTTCCGAGACGTGCCCTGCCCTCTTGTCTGCGGCACTGACCGAGGCTCGCGCCGCCTTGGAGGAAGCGTATGGGACTGATCCCGCCGGCTGGACCTGGGGGGAGGTTTCCCACGTCGATTTGCCTCATCTCGGCTTTGGGCAGCTGCCAATCTTGGGCAAGATCTTCTCGCGGAGAACGCCCTTGGCGGCGGGCCCCGAGGCCATGTTCTTGAGCGCTGTGACGACTGACGCGGCTGCGCAATTTGGGCGGGACGGGTTCGTGTCGAGCTATCAGGGGGTGTTTGACCTGTCGGACCTGGACCAGTCCCGCTTCATGATGGCGGGGGGCCAGTCGGGCCATTTCCGCTCACCCTTCTACGACAACCTGACCTCACGCTGGGCCGCGGGTGAGCGATTTCCGATCCCGACAGATCGCGCTGTGCTCGCACCGGTCGCGACGATGCGGCTGACTCCGGGTCGATAGTCTGGCTAGTGCGCTGTCCAGCCATGGTCGACGACGCTAGGCGGTTCCTCAGGACAGCTCTGCGCAAGGAACGGTCATTGGCGTGTGGCCGAAAAGCGGACCTTGGCAGTGAGATGATTGAACCATGTTCTGCAATCTACGGGCTGCGGACATACTGCGTCAGGATCAGTGCCGCGAGCCTCTCACTCTCTGAGGATCCCCTATGCAATCGCTCGATCTTTCCTTCGAGAAGATGGACAACCGATGGCCGAAACGTCTCGACCGCCTGCAGCCCGAGTAGAACACCCCCAAGCGCGTCAGCGACAAAGGAGTCGACACGGCAAATCGGGGCTACAGCACAGCCCGCGTCAAGCGCTGTACTGGTTGATTCGAGCGAAGGTGGAGTGCAGCCTGTTGCGTTCATCCATCACACTTCGACACCGCATCCCAACGCCCGAAAACGTTCTGAACTGCACTGGCGACGGGGTTGCTAGCCCATTTTTGTCCTGGTGCAGACTACGCCCGCCGGGTTCTTGTTCGGAGATCAGGGAACACCGTCCAAAACGCGACGATGATCCCTGATACGATCGCTGTCTACGTCAGTTGTAGACAGAAGCACTTCGAGTGGACTTCACGAGGCTGGCAGCAATCGCCCGCCACAGCGGTGACGTTGGAGACACGTCTCTGCGTGAAGTCCCCTCCTAGAAAGTGCCCCTGATCCCAACCGACCAACTCCGTCCCGGAGCAATGGCCAAACGTGTATCGTCGCCACCCAAACCGGTTTGCTCAACACGCCACGTGTCCGTGATGTTTCGGATCTCACCGAACAGCTTCACTCCTGGCCGCAAGCGGTAGCTCGCAGACAGATCTAGTCTGTCGTAGTTGTCGGCATAGACATCACCGGCTTCTGTGGTGCCGAATCCTCCGGTGAACGTTCTGCCTTGGGCCCGGTATGACAGTGTCGCGTCGATAGGTCCCGCAGCATAAGTCAATGAAGCGTTGCCGATCCAACGTGGTTGGTTGCGAAGACCACCCACAGTCCGACGCGTTCCATTCGAGAAAACCACGTTCCATTCGCCTTCGAGGAGCGTGTAGTTCAGGCTAAAACCGAGTCCATCAAGCGGAGCCGGCAGGCCAACAAGGCGGTCAACGATTATATTAGCTTCCCAGCCCTGAAGAGCTCCCGATCCAGTGTTGAGCGGGGTTGTTTCAGTCAGAATGATCAGGCCACTTGCATCTCGAGTTTCAATTCGTTGAGTAAATGTTTCGTTCGTTAGTTCTTTCGAGAATAAACCAAGCGAAACTAAACCGTTCTGCAAGTAATATTCCGCCGAAAGATCGTAGGATTCGGCCTGACGGGGTTTGAGAAACGGGTTTGTTCCACTGATTACCGGATTCCCGTTGGCGTCCAGGTTCACGGTGCGACCGAATGCGAAGTCAACGAAATCGGGCCGACCCAGCGTTTCAGTGTAGGCAGCGCGTAGGCGGAAATCCGGCGTCAAATCGAACCTGAGTTGCGCGTTAGGGAGAACCTCGGTGTATTCGAAGTTGCGATCCACTGGCACGACTACGCCGCTGCGCAGTTCCCCATTCTGGTTCGTGTAGCTGGTATCCTCTACGCGGACGCCCAATATCGCTCCAAAGCGGCCCAGATTATAGTGAAGCGACGCGTGACCCGCGACGACATCTTCTACGAGATTATAGTCCGCTGTCAGGAAGTCATTTTGTGAAAACGTGCCGTTCGCGCGGATGAAGGACCACAGGCTGTCGGGGTCCACGATCAAGGGCCCGGTGCCTGTTGGGCGCTGGCTTGGCGCGTCCGGATCGACCACTGTGCTCAGGCGAAATGTCGTTCCAGTCGGCTGCCGGTAGTTCAGTTGCGTTCGGTCAAACTGCCGATCGAGGCGACGGAAATAAAGGCCCGTGGAGACGCCAAACCCTTGGGCTCCTGGCTGAGTGTTTCCGTTGAAATCTGCGCGTAAGCTATAGACATCATCCTTGTGTGGGATTTGGTTGATGAACGCGTCGCGATTTGTCCGGTAAACGTAATTTGTGGCGTCATCGAAGCCGGCGCGCGGAATCAGAGTTACCGCGGGATCAGTTCGCGAGATGTCGTAGCTGCCGGACAGACCTGAAAACTGAAACCGCTCCGTTCGCGAGGTGGTCTCGTCATTGTCATAGCGAGTGTAGGATGCGCGAACGTTGATCGCGCCAGTATCTCCGACTCGGAAGTCGAAGCCGGACGCTGCAAGGAACGTTTCACGATCGAGATCGTAACGCTCCAAGTAAACCTCTGTCACGGCATTGGTGAAGTTGCCGGTGCCCGAGGCGGCACCTGTAATCCGGGCAGGGCTTAAAAATACCCCGCCCCTGTGGCTGTCATCCTCATCCTGCTGGCGAAAATAGTTCAGAGACAAGAAGCCGTACAGGTCGCCCTGGGCTCCATATTCGACTTTCCCGTACAGCGCGTCACGCTGTGTGCGGTGCTGAAAGAGCCCACGGAACAAGCTGCCGCTAACGACGTCAACGCCCCCGACCTGGGCATAGCCCGTTACCTGATTGTATTCGTCGTAATAGTCGTAGCGTTGGGTTTCGGCACCAATGACGACGCCCCAGCGGCCGTCAGCGAACGTGCGCTTTCCGGCGAAGCTTACGCGATAATCAAGAGCCCCATCTCCCGTCAGGCTCTCCTGATCATATCCGCCAATCGATGAGCGCGCGGTGAGATAGGGTCGGCCGCCTCCGTCGAATGCACGCAGCGTACGCAAACCCACGTGGCCGCCTATAGAGTTGGCGTCCAGATCGGCGGTCACGCTCTTGAAAACACTGACCTGGTTGACAACCGACGTCGGGAATACGTCCAGCTGGGTTCCGCGATTGTTACGGCTGGAATTCCAGATCGGATTACCGTCGATGCTGAAGCTATTGTAGCGGGCATCAAAACCTCGAACCGTGACGGTTCTGGACTCGGAGACTTGAAAGCCGATCACCCCGTTGACGCCTGCGATCCGCTCAAGGCTTTCAGCGAGAGAAAGGTCCGGCGTGCGCTCGATCTGCTCTGACGTCAGCGAATCGACGATGCCCTGGGCTTCGCGTTTGATCTCCTGCCGTGTGCCGGACACGGATCGAAGGCCGGTAACAACCACGTCCTCAAGCGTGGCCGTATCCGGTTGGGCATTCGGTTCGGCAGTCTGGGCCCATGCGGCTGTGGTAGGCGCGCACGCAACCGCGATGCCTGCGAGTAGGCTGCGTTTCAGAACGTTCCGCATCGATTCCCCCAATGTAGATTGCAGCGCCAACGCCGCCTCACCCACCCCATTAAGTTCCATGTTGCAGGTTATCAAGTGACAGTAGTATGAAATCTGGACGGGCTTCTCTGCCTTGCCAAATCGATAGAAGCTCTTGCATAATGACGATGCGAGTGCCGTTTCCAATCCCACGTTAAGTTTTATCGCGGACCTAAATTGACCGATGCGTCCACACTACCGCTGACTTCGAGCGAACGACGCGTTCTGGGTGCAGTTTGGCTCCGCGGTCCTGTCGCAAGGTCGGTAATCGCAACTGAGACGGGCTTTTCAGATGGATCGGTGACCCGCCTGGCTCGGGAACTCCAGGCCCGAGGGTTCGTCCATGAGGGCGTGCAGCGAGCCGGAACGCGCGGCCAGCCACCGCGACCGCTCCGATTGACCGCCGACGGCGCGTATGCGTTCGGCGTCAACTTTTCTCATAGCTACATCGACTTGGCGTTGATCAACCTGACCGGTGAACCGGTAGCCATCGAGCGGCGCGCGCTGGACCGGGCGACGCCTGAACGCATAGCGGAAATTGCCGCCGAGGCGCTCATCGACCAGTTGCGAGAGACAGGCATCGCTCTTAGCAAAGTCGTCGGGGCCGGATTCTCCCTCCCCGGAGACTTTCTAGAAACGCCACATTTCCTCCACGCTCACGCTGCGTTCCCCGACTTGCGGGATCGAGATCTTGTCAGCGTTTTCCGTGCCGCGCTTCCGGTGGACGTGTTCGTCGAGAACGATGGCACCTGCGCGGCGCTTGGGGAGCGAGTGCACGGTATCGGAAGGACGGCGGACTCAATCCTGTTCCTGCACATCGGCCATGGCGTCGGGGCCGGTCTGATGATTAACGGTCGCCCCTGGAGGGGTGCTCGCGGTAACGCGGGCACGATCGGCGTCATGTATCCGATGAGTGAGCCGCGCCCGTCCGGACACGATCTTTTCGAGACGCTCAGGGCCAGCGGCCTACCAATCAACGACTTCAACGACCTCGAATCGCTCGAGCCTCAATCCTGCCCCCCCCTCCGCCGATGGCTCGCTCGCGCCGGTGAGCAGTTGCGCCGGGGGATCGAATACACAGCGCGTACGATTGACCCAGAGCTGATCATCGTGGGCGGCCGACTTCCGCCCATGACTACCCAGGCCTTGCTCATGGCTATCGATGTAGATGCCACTTTCGCGCCGAGCCGCGTACTGCCCCATCCGCGATTGGTCGCATCTTCGCTTGGCCCGTACGCGGGAGTGATCGGAGCGGCTTCGGTCTGCTTCTACCAAAATTTTCTCGCCACCGAAGACGGCGGAACAATCTGAACCGGCCGAACCGCTATGGCCTCGAAGGAGCTTCACAATGACCTTCTCCACGGAGGGCCGCTGGTCTCGGCGGTCCACACTGGCAATGCTGGTAAGCGGCGCGACGTCTTCATTCTCGATGGCCCAGGCCGGGCGCGTTGGACCGTATCCATTCCGTCTCGGTGTTGCCTCGGGCGAACCCCTCTCCGATGGTTTTGTGATCTGGACCCGGCTCTCGGTCGACCCCGCAGATCCTCGAGGGGGGCTCCCTCGCGCGCCCTATACCGTCAAATGGGAGATCGCCACCGACGAGCGGTTCACCGCCGTGACCAGAAGCGGAGAGGCGATAGCGCACCCAGAGCTAGGTCACTCGGTTCATGTCGAAATCGAAGGGCTCCCTTCCGGACGACCCTGGTGGTACCGGTTCATCCTCGATGGCCACAGCAGTGCCACGGGCCGCGCCCGCACCACGGTGCCGGCCGGGATGCCGGTGCGGCAACTCCGTCTCGCGTCTGTCGGCTGTCAGCATTTCGAGCAGGGCTACTACACCGCCTACCGACACCTGGCCCAGGAAGACGACCTCGACTTCGTCTTTCACTCAGGGGACTACATCTATGAGATGACGCCCAACGAACAGGTGCGAAACGCGAGGGGCGGTTTCACGCCGGTCGTGCGACTGCACAGCGGCGACGCACTGTTCAGCCTTGACGATTATCGTCTTCGGTATGCCCAGTACCGCTCGGATCCCGACCTGCAGGCCGCCCATGCCGCCGCGCCATGGTTCGGCAGCTTTGACGACCATGAGGTCGCGAACAACTGGGCCGCGGACCTCGATCAGGTCGGAACCCCATCGGACGTCTTTCTTCTGCGCCGGGCGTCCGCTTTCCAGGCGTTTTATGAGCATTTGCCGCTGCGCAGGACATCTCTCCCTCGCAATGGTTCGATAGCCATGTTCAGGCGCGCCATGTTCGGAGACCTGTTGCAGGCTCACTTTCTGGACACCCGCCAGTTCCGCTCCGATCAGCCCTGCGGTGACAAGGTCAAGCCACTGTGTGCTGACATCGAGAATCCCGATGCGACCATCCTCGGAACGGCCGAGGAGGCCTGGCTGGCCGAGGGCCTGCAACCGGGCCGGGCGCGCTGGAACCTGCTCGCTCAGCAGGTGATGATGATGGATCTTGATCGGCGCACGGACGACATTGCTCCCGTTCCGCTATTGAACATGGATGCTTGGACCGCCTATCGCGCGCCACGCCAGCGCCTGCTCGACCACATTCACGCTGCTGGGCTTGGTAATGTCGTGGTTCTGACGGGAGACGAGCATCAGGCCTACGCCGGCGAGATCAGACTTAACGGCGGAACTTCGGACTCGCCGATCATCGCCCACGAGTTCGTCGGTACTTCCATCTCAACGGCAGGAGACGGTTCCGATCTTCGCCCGGGCGCGGCCGAGATCCTGAGTCGGAACCCACATTGCCGGATGATCAACGACCAGCGCGGCTACCTCCTTTGCACCATTACACCGGAAAGCTGGACCTCGGAGTTCAAGGTCCTCGACTATGTCAGTCGTCCGGGATCTCCGATTCATACGCGAGTGCGGTTCGTTGTGGAGGCGGATCAACCCGGGCTCACGACCTCCGAGGCGTAGGTCGGTGCAGACCAAAGCAGGAGCGCGCCGATCACACCAGTTGCCGCGACAATGAGGCTTACAAGCCAAATTCCCTGATCGGCGGCAGCTTCACTCTGGATGGTCACCGAGGTGATTGCGATCACCGCACCGCCGAGGCCGACGGCCAACTTGGATGCGCAGGTGAAGGCCCCGAACAGCGTGGCTTGAACCCGTTGGCCGTCTCTTTCATTGTCTTCAACAGCAGCGGCAATGAGCGCCCAGGATTGCATGCTGGCACCACCAATGGCGGCTCCCAGCAAGCCAAACCCGATGATGCGGACGGTCCCGTCGCCGACGCTGATGGCAGTCAATGCAGCGGCCAGCGGAACGAGCAGATAGGCGAGCACATTGGCGTGGCGAGCACCTCTTCGGTCCGCTAACCACCACCAGACGGGGGTCGTCAGGAGCTTTCCGAGTGTGACGGCGAACAGGGCACTTCCCAGCCAGGCTTCGTCCCCGACGGCGTATCTGGCCACGTAAGGAAGTGTCTTCAGCGCCAGACTGAAACCGACGATGCCGATCATGGTGGCCGCCAAGAGCCGCAAGACGGATCCACCAAACAATTGGCGTGCTCCCATTGTTGGTGGAGTCTCGACTTCTACAGACCGGCTACGGAGCGCCGGGGCCGTGAGAAGCAGCACCGCACCGATTAATCCCAACACGCTTATGAATTTCCGGAAGCGCTCGATATCCCCTGATTGGCCCGCCAGGATCAGCATCGCGATGCCGCTCAGCGCAAAGTATGCAGCAGCCCCTGCCAGCATGCGAACGACAGACAATCGGAGCTGCGCTCTCTGACCGTTGGCCAACTGGCTCAACAGGGTGTTGTGGGGAACGTCGGCGAGAGAGAAACACAGTCTGAACAGAAAGGTCGCGAACAGCGCGAGGGCTGCGGACGACGATCCTGCGTCAATGGGCACGAAGCTGAAGGCGAAGACAATCGCCGAGACGAGGCCGGCGAGGCGCATCAGAATGGTCGGCAGCCGCCCGTTCTTGAACCGATCCAGTCCAAATCCCACCGCGAGGTCACAGAGAGCGCTCCAAACGAGCAGCATGACAAACGTCGCAGCGGCCGTTACCGGCGAAAGTCCAATCAGATCGGTCAGGCTGAATACGCCGTACACTTCGGTCGTCGCCCAAAGAATGGTCTTGCCAAAATGCGACGCGGCATATCGCGCGATCGGTATCGCGCCTGCGCTCTGACTTTGACCTTTTACCAACAGCGTCATCACGGCGGTGTGAGCCGACACCGTTACGCATGTGTGACGATGCTTTCAGAGTTCAACCTTCATTCGAGATGGCTGTTTGGTGCCAAGGGCGGTTGCTCGGCGGAACAAGATCCCGCACTCAGCAGCTTGCCGAAAGCGGCCGTTCGGAACGTCGGTAACGAGCCACTAGCGGACATCGACCTATGCGCTGAACCAACGTCTGCTGCTGGCTCGAAGCAGCCCTCGCCGACGTCAGCTTTACGGATTATCGCAAAACCTCAGGTGCCTGCCTTGCCGACGAGTTTCTGGGGCCGATGGCAGGGGAGGCCGAGGTCACTCGCCACAGAGCGCCACCGGTTCCGGGACTTGCAAGCTCGACCATCATCAACGCGTCGCGATCCGGGGCTAGGCAAGCAGGCGCGGTTTGGGGGTTTGCCATAGTTCTAGGTCGACCAACTGGCTGGCGCGAAACGAGCGTCTATGGCTCCGCCCATCTGGGCAAGAGCCTGTTCTGGTATGCCAGCGAGCTTCTGTTCGCCTTCTACCTGACGGAATTGGTCGGCCTGCCCGCCTCGCAGATGGGAATGGTGCTGGCGATCGGCCTTCTGGTCAGCGCGGCGATCGACCTGATCGTCGCTCGCGTTCTGGACAGCCAAATGATGACTGCGGCGGGGGCCGCAGCGCTGCAGTTCAAGGGGTCGATCCTTTGTGCGATCGCCTTCGCTTCGATCTTTCTGGGATTCTGGATTCCGCCAGACCTGCGCTTCGCCTACGCCCTCGCGACTGGCCTCGCGTTTCGAACCGCCTATGCCATCTACGATCTTCCACAGAATGCCCTGATGGCCCTTGCGACCTCTGACGCGGCATCGCGGGACCGTGTCGCGGCGACGCGGATCTGGTTCAGCGGCATCGCCACCCTTATGGTGGCCGGTGCCGTCGGCCCCTTGATCGCAGGCCGCGACGAGGCCACGGCATGGCTTTATTTCGGTCTCGCGGTCGGCATCGCCGGACCAGCCATCTTGAGCGCCGGTCTTCTGGCGCGCGTCGTCCGAGGGACGGGCACCGCGAAGCCGGTAGGCGTCAGCAGTGAGCCGCGCCGAAGACTCGCGCCTCCGCCCCTGTTCTGGATACTGATCGCCTTGATGTTCTTGACCTCGCTGGCTACGCCTCTGTTCTCCAAGGTGGAGCCCTATTTCGCCGCCTACAGTCTGGCGTCGCCGTCTTGGGGCGGAGTGATTGTGGTGGCGATGGCGCTGGGGATCACCCTAGGCCAGCCGATCTGGAACGCCCTGACCGGACGCCTTTCTCGCGCGGCGGTCCTGGGCGTCGGGGCCCTGACGCAGGCTGTGGGACTGGGCGTGTTCTGGGCCCTCGCTCCTGCGGCACCGGCGGCTCTTGCCGCGAGCGCCTTCGTCTTCGGCGTGGGCAACGGCGGCGTCGGCATGGTGTTGTGGGGAGGCTTCAGCGATGTCGTCGCGCGCTTCACTCAGCCCGGCGGCGCGGGCCGAGCCTACGGCCTCTTCACTGCGACTGCAAAGGTGGCCCTGGCCCTCGGGGGCCTAGGCCTCGGGGCCGCACTACAGATCATGGACTACCGCGACGGCGACGCCGACGGCCTGTTGTTGCTGATGATCGTTACCCCCGGACTCGGGGCCTTAGGGTGCCTGGCGCTGGCACTGGCTTGGGAACGCGACAACCCAGACCCGGTAATCGCGCGATGACTGTGATCGATCCGGCTCAACGCGGCGGACCATAGTAGGGGCCTCCCGCCTGGGCCCGGTCCCATCGGGACAGGGAGACCGCGTCGGCCTTGTCGCGCCAGACGGACCGGCCGGGCGTCAACTCAGAGGCCCGGACCTCCATCGGTGCCCAGACCGCGCTCCCCTGGGTATCGATCACCTGGAACCGAAGGGTGGGGTCGTCGACCGTCAGGTCAAGGTCGACGATCCCGGCATTGGAGCCGCCCGCATAGACCTGACGGACGCGCTCGATCGGGCGGTAGTTCTGATAGCTGGTCGCCGTGTCCTGAGCGAGAGGCGAGCTGACCAGTTCGAAAAGGTCGTAGCCCGCGCTATAGCGGGCGTGCGGCAGGCAGTTGAGTTCGCCGACGTGGGTGTCGCCCGACAGCAGGACGACGCCGTCGATCCGCTCCCGCGCGATGAAGGCGATGAGGTCGGCGCGCTCGTCGGTGAAGGACGACCAAGATTCCTGGCCGGCGGCCTTGCCGTCGTTCCAGGGCTGGCCCGCCAAGATCAGCTTGAACGGGGCACGGCTGGCCTTAAGCGACTGTTTCAGCCAGTCGCGCTGGATAGATCCCAGGGTGGTCTTGCCGGGGCCCTCGGGCAAACCCGCCGGGTCGCGGTGATAGCGGTTGTCCAGGGCGAAGAAGTCCACCCCGCCGAAGCTGTGGGCGAAGAAGACGCCTGGTGTGCCCGGGAGCCCGGCCGACGGGTTGGCCCAGACCTGGTTGAAGACGCCGAGCGCCTGCCCCTTCACCGGATTGCGCGCGTCGCTGTCGTTCAGGGCGAAGTCGTGATCGTCCCAGATCGCCAGCTGAGGGCGACCGGCCATGAAGGCGCGGCAGTTGGGGACGTCGCGCTGGCGCAGATACTCCTCCCGCAGGATGTTCGGGTCCAGGCTGTCGCCGTAAATGTTGTCGCCCAGCCAGAAGAACAGGTCCGGATCGAAGCGTTCCAGCGCATCCCAGATCGGCTGGATCGGGTGCCGCTGACGCCGTGCACAGGAACCAAAGCCGAACCGGAACCGAGCCCGGGTCGCCGGGGCGGTTCGCGCCCGGAACGGTTCGGCCCGGGCTGTGTCTGGGTCGGGAGCGCCGTCGACGATGACGCGATAGGCCAGCGCTGTGTCGGCCGGCAGGCCCCGCAGCGTGTGCAGAACGATATAGTCTCCGGCAGCGTCGGCCCGGACTGGTGGGGAGCGGGTCCAGGACTCGCCGTCGAGCCTATACTCAATCGCCGTGTCGACCGGCGCGGAGACCCGGGCCCAGATGGTGACGGTGTCAGGTCCGCTCCAGCCCAGCATCGGTCCGTGCAGCAGCCGGGGGTAGCCGTCCCAGTCCGCGTCAGCAGAGGCCATGCCCGGCAGAGTGAGGCTGGCGGCGAGGCCGGTAACGAACCCGCGTCTGCGCATCGGCGTGATCCTTTCGACTACTGGAAAAAGGCGTATTTGAGCGGCATTGAGGCGGCACCGATCGCAGCTGCGTTGCCTCGCACGGCACTCACCAGAAGGGCGGGCGTCGGCCGGGTCTCACCGCGCCGAGCGCGGTTATGGAACTGGACCCCTGCGATCAGCCGCTCCGCCAGCGGTCGTGGAATCTGGCCGCCGAAGACGATCGCCGACGGGTCGATCACTCCCGAGATCGCTGAGAGGATATCCGACAGAGGCTCCTTCACGCGGTCGAGCCAGACGGACACGCCCGGCCAGTCGGGGTCGAACCGCGCCTGGAGGTCGGCGATCGAGACAACCTCGACCCCGTGCTCGCATATCAGTCGCCGCAGCGATTCCAGGGTCGGCCTTCGGGCGTGGGTCTCGGGCGAGAGCATGGCCGAGAACTCGCCGGCGTTGCCGAAGGCACCCCGCACCAGCGACCCATCCAGCACCACCCCGCCCCCGAGGCCATAGGTGAAGTAGAGGTAGGCGAACGAGGGGTGGGTTAGGCCCACGCCGCACAGGCTTTCGCCGATGGCGGAGGCGTTGCCGTCGTTCTCCAGCCAGACCGGCAGGTCCATCGCCTGCATGAAGGTCTGCTCCAAGTCGGTCACCGACCAATGGGCCAGGGGATCGGGGGGGTTCATCCGGCCAGCTTCCACGGTGAAGAAGCCGCTCATGGCCAGGCCAAAGCCGAACAGTCGACGCCGGTCCAGATCGAGCACCGTGAACACGTCATCCAGCTGAGCCTGAGCCTCGGCGATCACATCTGTAACCGCCATACTGGAGGGCGACAGTGTGCGTTCGGCCAGCACCTGTCCGTCGAAGGCAACGACGGCTAGGTCCGCGCCCTCGGTCCGGATGGATAGTCCCACGGCATAGACAGCCGAGCGCGTCAGTCTGACGGCCAGTCCGGGATGGCCGCGACCGCGGATTCGCTTCTCGCCGAACTCCACCAGACCGCGCTTCATCAGCGCCTCGATCAGCCGGGAAATCGATTGGGGTGCCAAGTTGGTCGCGCGAGTCAGGTCCGCACGGCTGGTCACGCCGGAGCGACGCACGATCTCGAGCACCCGCCGCTCGTTCTCGCTGACGGTCAGCGGGTCGCCGCGCCGACGAAAGATTGCGGGGATGCGGGCCTTGCGGCCTAGGGCGGCTTGCATGGGCTTCATGCTGAGCCGCGTGCTCCGCACGGGCAACGGCGAAAGGCCGCCGTCATCGAAATTTCACTCAAAGTGAGGAAATCGCCACCCTATGTCTCAATTCGCACCGAGGGACCGGTGACAAAGGGGGACTAGCGATGTTCAAACGGACCCATGGCGCGGCTAGCATTCTGCTGGCGGCCGCCGGACTGATGGTCGTGACGCCTGCGACGGCGCAGACCGCTTCGCCCGACGCGGCCACTGCCGTGGATGAGATCGTCGTTACCGGCGAGCGGGGCCGGGCGCGGCAGTCGATCCAGTTGAAGCGCGCCGCGGACGGCGTCTACGACAGCGTCGTAGAGGACGACATTGGCCGTCTGCCGGACCTGAACGTCTCGGACTCCTTCCGACGCATCGCCGGCGCCAGCGCGACCCTCGACGAGGACGAAGGGCGGTTCGTAACCGTCCGGGGTCTGTCGTCGGAGTACAATCTGGTGACCATCGACGGAATCGCCGTCGCCACCCACGACGCCTTCGGTGGGGGCGGTCGCGGGGTCAATCTCGAGGTCATCCCCAATACTGCGGTCAGCCGGCTGGAGATCTTCAAGACCTTCACCCCGAACATCGACGGGCATGCCGTCGGGGGGTATCTGAATCTGGTCACCCGCAGCGCCTTCGATCGACCGGGCTTCCAGATCCGGGGCGACGCGACCCTGGGCCGCTATACCTTGCGCGATCTGCCGACCAGCGACGACCATGATCCGGAAGGCCGCTTCAACCTCACCGTCTCCAACACCTTCGGTGCAGACGACCGGTTCGGAGCCCTGCTGTCGCTCAGCTATGACCGCAAGGCTCGCGACGAGACCAAAATCATCCCGGACAACTACAGCTATTTCAACTCTGGCGGGGCCAGCACGGGCACCCCCCTGACCGGCAACGGCTTTGCGGCCCCGAACCAGTTTCGGTTCTTCATCTATGACGACGAACTGCAACGGCTCGGTGCATTCGCCCGGATCGATGCGCGGCTGGCCCCGGACCTCACGACTGGACTATCCGCCTTCTTCTTTTCTCAGGAGAACGCCGAGAACCGGTACGGGCACCAGCTTCAAGGGCTCGCGGGCATCAGCGGCCAGACCGAGACCAGCGGCACCTATGCCCGAGGGTTCGGCGAGGTCGCCTACAGCTATTTCCCGATCGAGCGGCGCAACGCCGGCCTGAACTGGACGACGGTCTATACGCCCGACGGCCCTCACCGCGTGACCGGCCGTGTCGGCTACTCCTTCTCCGACTTCACCCACGACACACCGAACGTTCAGTTCCGCACGACCACCGTCGCAAATCTGGGTGCCCGCTACGACACGACCAATCTGATCCCGACGTTCGATGTGAACGACGCCGCCTACTGGACCAACCCGGCCAACTACAGCCTCTTTCAGTATGACTTCCGCAATCTGAGGACGGACGAGGACATCGTCGAGGCCCAGGTCGACTATGTCTTCACGCCCGAGGCGACCGGTTTCGGAGCCCTGGCCGGCGCGGGCTTTCGTCAGCTGACCCGGAGCGTCGACAACGACCAACGATTCTTCACTAATCCGGCTCAGCGGTTGACGGGGCTTGTTCAGCCGCTGACTTATGCGCCGCCCGGCCGGTCGGTGCCGTATGTCTTCTTCGACTATGACGCCTTCGCCGCACTGGTGACCCAGAATCCGAGCGCCTTCCCGGTAAACACGACCCGCTCGATCGAGGCGTCAGCAGCCGGCGATTTCGAGTACGTCGAGGAGATCGCTTCGGTCTACGGGGCCGCCACCTATACCGGCGACCGGTTCAAGGTGATCGCGGGCCTGCGGTTCGAGGACACGGCGGTCACGACCGACACCTTCGTGCGAGACACCCTGCCGACCCCCGACGTCTTCCGCCCGGTCACCCGCGACAGTTCGTTCTCGGCGACGCTGCCCTCGATCAACGCCTACTACGACCTGACCGAAGCCCTGCGGCTGCGGGCCGCCGTCAGCCGCAGCCTGGGTCGGCCGAACCCGACCAGCATCGGCCAGCAGCTGTCGGTCAGCACCGATGGCCTGACCGTGACCCAGGGCAATCCCGATCTTCAGCCGCGCGAGGCCGACAACTTCGACCTGTCGCTGGAATACACCTTCGCGGGCGGCGACGGCCTGTTCGCTCTGGCCGCGTTCAGAAAGGACATCACCAACGAGATCGTCACGCTGCGGACGCCCGGCACCTTCGAAGGGCGTGACGTGACCTTCGTCCAGCCGACGAACGCCGAGGAGGCCCAGGTCAGCGGTCTGGAGGCGAGCTTCGTGCTGAGCGCATTCGAGTTCCTGCCCGCGCCGCTCGACGGGCTCGGCTTCAACGGTAACGCCGCCTTCCTGGACGGCGAGTTCACCTACACCGACACAGCTGGCGCAAGGCGGACCTTCGGTCAGCTGCTCTCCCAGCCGAAGCGCATCTACAATGCCAGTCTGTTCTACAACTGGCAGGACCGGGCCGAGGTGCGCGTCGCCTATCACTTCTCCGGCCAGAACTTCTCTTCTGTGAATACGACGAGCCCGTGGCTGAGCCGCGGTACGCCCGACACCGAGCAGTGGGACCTCACCGCCCGCTATGAACTGAACGACGCCTGGACCGTCCGGGTCGAGGCCCGTAACCTGACCGACGAGGATCAGTTCATCACTCAGGGCCTGGATTTCGACCGCCTGATCGAACAGGTCGACTATGGCCGGTCCTTCTGGATCGGCCTGTCCTTCCGCAACTGATCTAAGGGTTCCCAGAGTGACGTCAGCATGTTGATGACCCGTGGCCAAGGCGCCTGCCTGGTAGCGGCCGCGAGCCTTCTTTTCGCAGCCCCGTACGTCGCGGCGCAGGAGAACGCCGCCGCCGCCCGGCGGGTCGTACTGCTTGATGCCAACGACCCGGCCGTCATGGTGGTCGCCCACCGCGGCTGCTGGCGAGAAGCCGCCGAGAACGCCCTGTCGGCGATCGAGGCTTGTGTCCGCATGGGTGTCGATATGGTCGAACTGGACGTTCGCCTGACCCGCGATGGGGCGTTGGTCCTGATGCACGACGACACTGTCGACCGGACCACCGACGGCACCGGTCGGGTATCTGAACTAGCTCTAGCCGAGATTCGGGGCCTGCGGCTGAGGGCGGGAGCCGGCGGGCCCACGGCTGCGTTGACCG
This sequence comes from Brevundimonas aurifodinae, assembly GCF_040195595.1. Classification (NCBI taxonomy): domain Bacteria; kingdom Pseudomonadati; phylum Pseudomonadota; class Alphaproteobacteria; order Caulobacterales; family Caulobacteraceae; genus Brevundimonas; species Brevundimonas aurifodinae. The sequence continues at coordinate 16,238 of NZ_JBEGDD010000014.1, read as the reverse complement.
ATGAGCGACCCCCGACCTTCGCCGAAGCGATCGAGGCGGCGCGCGGTCGTGTTCTGGTTAACCTGGACGCCAAGGCGGATGTCTATGACGCCGCCTTCGCCGAGCTCGAGCGCCTCGGTGCGATCGACCTGATCCTCATGAAGCGCCGCGTGGGCATCGGCGAGGCGTCGCTTGCGAGCCAGCCGCCATTCGATCAGGTTCTGGCCATGCCGATCCTCGATCAGGCGGCAGGACCGGCGGACGCGATCCTGGCCGAACAGGCCCTCGGGTCCCCCGTGGCGGTCGAGTTGATCTTCGCCGACCTGGCCTGGCTGGACGACACGGCTCCGCTCGTTGAGGCGATGGCCGCGCGAGTCTGGGTCAATACGCTCAACCCCGGCCTAGCGGCGGGGCTGGTCGATGCCGACGCCGTGCGTTCGCCCGATGAGGTCTGGGGCCGCCTGATCGAACGCGGCGTCGACATGATCCAGACGGACGCCCCACAAGAGCTCCTCACATATCTGCAGAGCCGGAGATTGAAGGATTCAGCAGAGCCGCGCTGACGCTGCTTCCGAGTTCGGTCGGAAAAGCCAATAGAAGACGCTGCCTGTAGAGGTCGTGTTGTCGCCAAACGGAGGATGTCTGTTATTGGCGCACAGGTGCCGCGAGGGGTGTAGCTTCGGCATGGGGCCTCGATCCTAGGAGGTGGCCATGGGCCAGCCCGATCTATTCCGCACGCCCCGTAAGCCTTGGAACGCTGGCCGACTGACCGGCGCGAAAGCACCGTTGAAGCCGAAACATATCTGGGCCATCCGCCAGCATTTCAGATCGGTCGGTGCCGTTCGTGATCTGGCGATGTTCAATGTGGCCTTGGATGCTAAGCTCAGGGGCTGTGATCTCGTCAAGCTGAAGATCGCTGACGTGGCCCGAGCTGGGGTTATTCGGCAGCGTTCGACGATCGTTCAGCAGAAGACCGGGCGACCGGTGCCATTCGAGATCACGGAGCCGGCGCGAGATGCGCTCGCAAACTGGCTCGAGGTACGAGGAGGACTGTCGAACGACTGGTTGTTCCCAAGCCGCAGCCGCGCCGGCCAGCACATCGGCACGAGGCAATACGCCCGTCTCGTTGATCGGTGGGTCCGCATCATCGACCTCAACCCAAGCGCCTACGGCACTCACAGCCTCAGACGAACCAAGGTGGCGTTGATCTACAAGAAGACGGGCAATCTCCGCGCCTGCCAGCTGCTTCTCGGCCATGGGAAGCTCGAAAGCACAGTCAGATACCTCGGCATTGAGGTCGACGACGCGCTTGAGATTTCCGAACAGATCGACCTTTGACGCCAGGTGGGTCTGCGCAAAGCGGACCCACCAAAGGTCCCTGAGGGGTGGATAGCGGACACAGGTTTCCACGCGCATAATGGAGGAATGCATGCCTCACACCCCAAGCTGTTCAAAGAAACCGCGCTCCCAGCGACATCTCGTATTCTGAGTTCGTCACGGTTGGTAGCGGTGACGGCCTCGGTTTTTTTGGCATCCTGCACATCACCCTCGCGACCCGAGACCCGAGTGGCGGAGGTCTGCCTAGGCAGCAATGACGAGGCCAGGCGGGTCGTCGAGAAGATACGCGCCATCACCGATAGATATGGCCTAGCATACTACGATGACAGCCAGAAAACCGCTTCTTCCTATGCCGCTTTTAGAGAATACGATCCTACCTTTTATTATGCAGAACCAGTCATTAATGTCACTTTTCGTGGAAAGAGTGACGATGTAATCGTAGGCAACCTGCTCCCGCGTGACCGGGTGGTCGTAATTGGTTTCTCTCGTAGCGCTGATAGTTTGTCTTATGATGAAATTGAGCGAGAAATCATCGATGCAATCTCAAAGGAGTGGACAGTCGTAGAACTTGGAGAGGGCGTAGGGGCGACTGGTGATCAATGTGCATGACCGCCCCGTCGTGTTCGGAGGCTGACTAGCCTGAATGTCGTCTATGGGTCGGGAACCGCCAATGAGGTCCTGCCCGGAAGCAGACATGCCCACCGGCGGTCAGGGGTGGTTAGTCGTCGTTGCGTCAGACCGCTGAAGCGTGTCCTCTTAGGCTCCGGGCTAGCAGGCCAAGGGATGCGAAAATGTTAGCGGTGAGGTCAGCCAAGACGAGCGATCTGGAGGCGTTGATTGATCTTAATGCTGTGGTCCAATCCCTACACGCCACGCTGGAGCCTGCGCAGTTCTTGACGCAAGCCGATCGCGACGGTGTAGCTGCATTGTTCTCCGCAACGCTTGAGAAGGAGCCCGACGCCATTCTAGTGGCCGAGATTGACGGTGCCCTTGTGGGCTATGTCTGGCTCGAAGTTCAGGAACGCCCGGCCACACTTTTCTCTCCGCCGCGCACGCGCGCATACGTCCATCACTTGGCGGTCCATGAGGGCGCTCGTCGGTTAGGGGCGGGGTCAGCGTTGATGCGCGCCGCCGAGTCTGAAAGTAGGGCGCGCGGCGTGAGGCGCATGGTTCTGGACGCCTGGGCGACAAACGAAGGTGCGCAGCACTTCTTCCAAGCCGAAGGGTTTGTCCCTTTCAACATCGTCTTGGAAAAAGCCCTAGAATAGGTCCTTAGCGGAGACCGGCCTCAGGCCGAGGTCCGCGAAACAGACCTTGGCAGGCGCTCTGAATGTCGCCTTTTCGGCTGTGTGCGGACGACCGCTTCTGGCGCAAAGCGGACCTAAGCGAACCTGGATCGCAACGTCCTCGGGCGAGCAGATCAGTCCCATCCGCTCTGCAAAAACGCCCCTCAGGAGCGCTAATTTTCCCCCCGATGTGCCGCTTTAGAGCGCCTGTGATAGATTATTGTTTCTCTCGTCTGGGTCCCATACGGGTCCCAGAGCCACCTGATCGATGGAGCTTCGACAGCAAGTGATTGAAAGAATGGCGCGCCCGGAACGATTCGAACGTCCGACCCTCAGATTCGTAGTCTGATGCTCTATCCAGCTGAGCTACGGGCGCGCACAGGCCTTGACGGCGAGGGCGGGTATCTAGCGGGTCGGTTCGGCGGGCGCAACCCGGTTTTCGGAGCCTGTTCGTCTCCGGGCCTTGGCGCGGTGGGCCGGGCGGCCTAGGTCGGGGATGGCTCTCCCGCTCGCCGGACCCTGGACCTCATGTCGACACGCCTGCAGACCCGCCTCCTTGCCATCGTCCTGGCTCTCGGCCTCGCCGCCTGCCAGACCAAGACGCCGCAGCTTCCCGCCCGGGCCGGCGCCGGGTCCGGCGCGCCGGCTGCTTCCGCGGCTCCGCCGGCGCGCGGTCCGTTCGTCTCCGCCGCCAATCCGCTGGCCGTCCAGGCGGGGCTGGATGTGCTGGGCCGGGGTGGGTCGGCGGTCGATGCCGCCGTGGCCGTGCAGGCCGTGCTCGGCCTGGTCGAGCCCCAGTCCTCCGGCCTGGGCGGCGGGGCCTTCCTCATGCATTTCGACGCCGCGAAGGGGGAGACCGTCGTTTATGACGGGCGCGAGACCGCCCCGGCAGCCGCCACGCCCGAGCTGTTCTTCCACGACGGCCGGCCCCTGAGTTTCCCCGACGCGGTCCTCAGCGGCCGTTCGACCGGCGTGCCCGGCGCGGTCGCGGCCCTGGCCATGGCGCAGGACGAACACGGTGCCCTGGAGTGGTCCGACCTGTTCGGCGAGGCCGAGCGCCTGGCTCGGGACGGCTTCGTCGTCAGCCCGCGTCTCGCCGGCATGATCGCCCTGACGCGCGGCCAGGCGCGGACGCAATGGGCCGACGCCTATTTCACCAAGGCCGACGGCGCCCGCTATGTGGCGGGCGACGTGCTGCGGAACCCGGCGTATGCCGAGACCGTGGCCACCCTGGCACGCGACGGGATCGCCGCCTTCCGCTCGGGGCCGATCGCCCAGGCCATGGTCGAGGCTGTGCAGGCCGAGCCCCGTCCCGGGTCGCTGAGCCTGGCCGATCTGGCGGCCTATCGCCCGATCAAGCGCGATGCGCTGTGCCGACCCTTCCGGGTCTATGTCGTCTGCGTGCCGCCTCCGCCATCCAGCGGCGTGGCGTTGTTGCAGTTGCTCGCCATGGCCGAGGCACCCATCGTCGCTGACGAGCTCGCCCAGGGCGAGACGAGCGCGGAGGCCTGGATCGCCTTCGCTCAGATCCAGCGGCTGATGTATGCCGACCGCGACCGATATGTCGGCGACCCCGCCTTCGTCGGCGTGCCCGTGGCCGGGCTGCTGGACGAGGACTATGTCGCCGCCCGCGCGGCCCTGGCCACCGGCCTGAGCGGCGCGGCCCCGGCCGGCACGCCCCCCGGTGGGGTCTTCCGCGCGCCCGACGCCACGACCGAGCCTTCGGGCACCAGCCATTTCGTCATCGTCGACGCCCGGGGCAACGCCGTCTCCATGACCACGACGGTCGAGAGCATTTTTGGCTCGGGCCGAATGGCGGCGGGCTTCTTTCTGAACAACCAGCTGACGGATTTTTCGTTCACGCCGACGCGGCCGGACGGGGGCGAGGCGGCCAATGCCGTGGCACCCGGCAAGCGGCCCCGGTCGTCGATGTCTCCCGTGATCATTCTGGACCGGGACGGCCGACTGGTCGGGGCAGTAGGATCCCCCGGGGGGCCTTCGATCCTGGCCTATAACGCCAAGGTCCTGATCGGAACCCTGGTCTGGGGTCTGCCGATGCAGGCGGCGATCGACCTGCCCAATCTTGTCGCGCGGGGCGGGGGCTTCGGGGCCGATACGGCGCGGTTCGGACCGACCCTGGCCCAGCAACTGGCGGCGGGCGGGGTTGTGCTGGCACCGAACCAGTCCGAGACCTCGGGCCTGCACGGGGGCCTGTGGCGACAGGGGCCCGGCGGCTGGGCCTGGGACGGCGGCGCCGACGACCGGCGCGAGGGCGTGGCGCGGACGCGTTGACGGAAGGACAAAGCCGCTTCGTCGAGCCGCGCTCCGTTTCGTGCTAGGCTCAGAGGCATGGAAGTCCGTGAGACCGTGGCCGTCTGGACAGATCGCGAGCCGACGCTCGACGAGGAACTGCGCGCGCTGGGAGAGGAGGACGTCGTCGAAATGGCCTACCTCCCGCCCGAGTGGACCGGCGTCCTCGCCCACATCTTCATCTCCACGGCGCTGGGTCAGCATGGACCGCGCGTGAAGGTCTACCTGAAGAAGGGTCGACATCAGCCTAGCGCGTCGATCTCCATCGGCCCTGATCCGCGCGTCCTGGCCAGCAGCCTCGACGAGCGGGAACTGGCCCGGGTGGCTCCGGCCGCCCTTCAGTGGGTCGCCCTGAACCACGAGGCCCTGACCACCTTCTGGTTCGACGGCGACGATCTGAACATCGCCGACGTCGCCGATTTCGGCCGGAGCCTGAGGTCGGTCTGATCTCTACCGCAGCGCCAGCGTCACCTGCTTTATCTCGACGTATTCGTCGATGCCGTGGGTCGAGCCTTCGCGGCCGTAGCCGGATTGCTTGATCCCGCCGAAGGGGGCGACCGCCGTCGACATCAGGCCGGTGTTGACGCCGATCATGCCGGCCTCGATCCGACGTCCGATCCGCATCGCGCGGTCCAGGTCGCGCGTGAAGACGTAGGAGGCCAGGCCGAACGGGCTGTCGTTGGCCTTCTCGAGGCATTCGTCCTCGGTCTCGAACGGGAAGACGGGGATCAGGGGCCCGAACGTCTCCTCCTCGCGGAACAGGGCGTCGTCGCCGCCCAGGGTCACCGTGGGCTGGAAGAAGCGACCGCCCAGTGCATGCCGTTCGCCGCCGGTCAGGACCTTGGCCCCGGACGCCACGACCCGCTTAAGGTGGTCCTCGACCTTGTCGATCGCCTTGTCCTCGATCAGCGGGCCGACCTTGACGCCGTCCTCGAAGGCCGGACCGACCGGGATACCGGCCACCGCTTCGGCCAGCTTGTTCGCATAGGCTTCCGCGACCGAGGCCTGGACATAGACCCGGTTGGGACAGACGCAGGTTTGGCCCGAGTTTCTGAACTTGCCCTTGATGGTCTCCGCCACCGCCAGGTCCAGATCGGCGTCCTCGAACACCATCAGGGGGGCCGCGCCCCCCAGCTCCATCGACAGCCGCTTCAGGGTCGGAGCGCACTGTTCCGCCAGCTTGCGGCCCACCGGCGTCGATCCGGTGAAGCTGAGCTTGCGGATCAGGGGCGAAGCCGTCAGCACCCCACCGATGGTCGCGGCGTCGCCGGTGACGACGCTCAATACGCTCTTCGGCAGGCCCGCCCTGTAGGCCAGTTCCACCAGGGCGATGGCGGTGAAGGGGGTCTGGCTCGCCGGCTTGACCACGGCGGTGCAACCTGCGGCGAGCGCCGGGCCCAGCTTTCGCGTCAGCATGGCGGCGGGGAAGTTCCACGGCGTGATCAGGGCGCAGGGGCCCACCGCCTGGCGGAAGGTGACGATGACATGGCCCAGCGGGCTGTCCTGGGTGTCGCCCAGCAGGCGCTCGGCCTCGCCGGCGAACCATTTCAGGAAGCTGTTGGCATAGACCGCCTCGCCCCGCGCCTCCTCGAACGGCTTGCCATTCTCCAGCGCCATCAGGCCGCCCAGCCCGTCCAGGTTTTCGTCGATCAGCCGCGCCCATTCCCGCAGAAAGGCCGCACGCTTGTGCGGATCGGTCCGCGACCAGTGCGGAAAGGCGTCGTGCGCGGCCTGGACCGCGCGCTCGGTCTCGGCCACGCCCAGGTCGGGCACATGGCCGATGATCTCGCCGGTGGCCGGATCGTCGACCGCGATGCGCTTGTCGCCGGTCACGGCCTCTCCGGCGATCAGGGCGTGCTCGCGCAGGAGCTTGAGGCCGGCGTCGCGGGCGGCGGTGTTCATGGGGTGTCTCCGCATGCGTTTCTCCCTCCCCGTTCGGGGAGGGTGGTCGAAGCGAAGCGTAGACCGGGTGGGGAGGGCAAGGCGAGACAGACTGAGCTCTTCGCCGTACCGCCTTGCCGCCCCCACCCGGCCGCTTCGCGGCCTGCCCTCCCCAGAAGGGGAGGGAGAGACGATAACGCGTCAGCGGACGTTTGGCCTCACTGGCAGGCCAGGCACTCGTCGTAGTCTGTGCGGGCCGCAGAGAACAGGTCCGGCTGGTTCGGATCGGGCTCGGCCGCCTCGGCCTTGTCCTCCGCCCCGGCGAAGGCGGCGCGTTGCACCGACTTGGAGCGCAGGTAATACAGCGACTTCACGCCGGTCTCCCACGCCTTCCAGTGCAGCATGTGCAGGTCCCACTTGTTCACGTCGCCGGGGATGAACAGGTTGATCGACTGGGCCTGGCAGATGTCGGCCGACCGATCCGCCGACAGTTCGATGACCCACCTCTGATCCAACTCGAAGGCGGTCTTGTAGATTCCCTTCTCGTCCTCGCTCAGGAAGTCCAGGTGCTGGACCGAGCCCTCGTGCTCCAGGATCGAGGACCACACGCCGTCGGTGTTCTTGCCGTATCCCTCGAGCAGTTGCTCCAGATACGGGTTCTTGACCGCGAACGAGCCCGACAGGGTCTTGTGGGTATAGATGTTGGCCGGGATCGGCTCGATGCCGGCGCTGGTGCCGCCGCAGATGATCGAGATCGAGGCCGTCGGCGCGATGGCCAGCTTGTGGCTGAACCGCTCCATGACGCCGCGCTCGGCCGCGTCCTCGCACGGGCCCTTCTCCTCGGCCAGAAGGCGGCTCGCCTTGTCGGCCTCGCGGCGCAGGTGCTTGAACAGCCGCATGTTCCACGACTTGGCCATGGCGCTCTCGAACGCCACGCCCTGGGCCTGCAGGAAGGAGTGGAAGCCCATCAAACCGAGGCCCACCGACCGTTCGCGCTTGGCTGAATAGACGGCGGCGGCCATCTCCGGCGGGGCGCGGGTGATGAAGTCCTCCAGGACGTTGTCCAGGAAGCGCATCACGTCCTCGATGAAGCGCGGCTCCTCGCGCCACTCCAGGAACTTCTCGGCGTTGACCGACGAGAGGCAGCAGACCGCGGTGCGGTCGATGCCCAGGTGGTCCGGGCCGGTGTGCAGCATGATCTCGCTGCACAGGTTCGACTGCTTGACCTTCAGCCCCAGGTCCTTCTGGTGCTGCGGCATCTGCCGGTTCACCGTGTCGGAGAAGATCAGATAGGGCTCGCCGGTCTGCAGGCGAATCTCCAGGATCTTCTGCCAGAGGCTCCGGGCGTCGACGAGCTTCAGCACCTCGTCATTCTTGGGCGAACGCAGTCCGAACGTCGCGCCCGCCTTCACCGCCTCCATGAACTCGTCGGTGATATTGATGCCGTGGTGCAGGTTCAGGGACTTCCTGTTGAAGTCGCCCGAGGGTTTGCGGATTTCCAGGAACTCCTCGATCTCCGGGTGGTGGACGTCGAGGTACACCGCCGCCGAGCCCCGGCGCAGCGACCCTTGCGAAATCGCCAGCGTCAGCGAATCCATCACGCGGATGAAGGGGATGATGCCCGAGGTTTGGCCCGCGCCCTTCACCTTCTCGCCGATGGAGCGGACCCCGCCCCAATAGGTGCCGATGCCGCCGCCGTTCGACGCCAGCGACACGTTCTCGTTCCAGACGCGCTGGATCCCGTCCAGGCTGTCGGCGACCGAGTTCAAAAAGCAGCTGATCGGCAGGCCGCGGTTGGCCCCGCCGTTCGACAGGACCGGCGTCGAGGGCATGAACCACAGCCTGGACATATAGTCATAGACGCGCTGGGCGTGGCCAGCGTCGTCGGCATAGGCCGTGGACACCCGGGCGAACATGTCCTGATAGCTCTCGCCCGCCAGCAGATAGCGGTCCTCCAGCGTCTTCTTGCCGAAGTCGGTCAGCAGGTCGTCGCGCGAGCGGTCCAGTTCGAGCGAGCGCACCACCGTCAGGTGGGGCCTTTCGGTCGTCGGGGCGGTCGCAACCGACTGGATTTCCACCGTCTTCAACGCTTCACCGCCAGCCATGGTCGTCTGTATCCCGAACAAAATCTCGATTGAGCCGCCTGCGCCTGGACCACATCATCTTGTGGCCAAGGCACTCCCCAAGCCCACATATGGGGCGCAGATGGTGAACGACCCGTCAACGCCTTGACGGCGAGTTTTGTGCGCGAATCACGTCAGGCCGGGGGATGAGCCTGTTGAAAAGGCGCGACGCCGTTACGACGCCAGCCACCCCCGCCGGATCAACAAGCCGTGATCGGGAGGCGACGCCCGGCTCGACCTTCTGCCGTCGCCCCCATCCGGAGAATTCACTAGGTCGCGCGACGCGCGCGGCGTTAACTATCGCACTTGCTGACCTTGGGAGGTCGTCATGCTCAGTCTACTCCTCGCCGCTGTCATCGCCGCTCCCGGCCCCCAGGCCGTCCAGGCGACGCTGCAGTCCTGCGCCATGGAGGGGGGCCGCTGGGTCTGTCGCTATGCCGTTCCCGATATCGAGATCGTGCCCTTGCCGGGCAATGACGTCGTGGCCGACGCGCCCGCCGCCATCCTGGGCGTCCGCCCGGCCGATGTGCCGTCGACGGGCGAAGTCGCCCCGCCCGCCGTCACCGTCCCTACGACCGCCGCGGCGGAGCGCCGCACGGTCCCCCTCGACGCCGGCATCCTGACCGAGCGCGAACAGCGCCTGGTCGCCCGCTGCGCCGATGCGCCCTGGTATGCGGTGTGCCTTCCCGACGACCGCCGCGCCGCCCGCACGCTGAAGGAGAAGCAAGACGCCTTCCTCGCCGTCCGCTCGGCCGTCACCGCCCGTCTCGCCACCCAGGATTGCGACGGCGCCGTCAAGGCCGCGCTCGACGGCGGCTACCTCGACCTGGCCGGCCAGGCGCGCGGCTTCTGCTCCGCCGCCGACTAACGCACCGCGTCCATCTCGCCCACGATCCGGGCGGCGGCCATGACCGGGTCGTCCGCCGCGATGATCGGCCGCGCCACCACCAGATGCGTCGCCCCGGCCTTCAGCGCCTCGGATGGCGTCGCCACCCGCTGCTGGTCGCCCCGGTCCTCGCCCGCCGGCCGCACCCCCGGCGTCACGATCAGGAAGTCCGGTCGTCCGGCCTCGATCGCGATCTCGCGCGCCCGCGCCGCCTCCAGCGGGCTCGACACCACGCCGTCGACGCCGCAGTCCAGCGCCTGGCGGACCCGCGCCTCCACCAGTTCTGCCGCCCGGGTGGAATAGCCGATCTCGCGCAGGTCCTCATCCGACAGGCTGGTCATGACGGTGACGGCCAGCACCTTCGTCGCCCGGTCGCCCCGACCCTTGACGGCGGCCCGCATCACCTGGGGTTCGGCATGGACGGTCAGCAGGTCGCACCCGCCTTCGGCCACCGACCGGGCCGCCCCTTCGACCTGGGCCCCGATGTCGTGCAGCTTCCAGTCCTGGAACACGGCCTTGCCCTGATCGCGCAGCCGATGGGCGAACGCGACGCCGCCGGGTCGTGCGAGCAGCGTCAGGCCGACCTTGTAGAACTCGACCCCCTCGCCCAGCCGCACGACCAGCGCCTCGGCCGCCTCCACCGAGGGCAGATCCAGCCCGACGATCAGCCGGGGGTCGGAAGCGAGGGGCGAGGTCATCGACGATCTCCGGCCGACCGGCTAGACGGTCGGAGGATTCAAATGGGGAATCGGGGTCTCGGGGACCGGCCATGAACGCGCTCGATCTTGGGGTCAATCTGTTCGTGGCCCTGTTCGCCCTGCTCGACCCCATCGGCAATATCCCGATTTTCGCGGCGGCGACCGCCGGGGCCACTGCGCGCCAGCGGTTCTCGGTCTCCATCCTGCTGTGCCTGTTCATCGCCGCCTTCCTGGCCTTCTTCTTCTTCACCGGCCTGTGGCTCTTGCAGTTCTTCGGCATCTCGCTGGCGGCCTTCCGCATCGCGGGCGGCATCCTGCTCCTGCTGCTCGGGCTCGACATGACGCGCGGCGACTTTCTCACCATGTTCGCCGACAAGGACGCCCTGGCCGACGCCCAGGATGTGCGTGGCTATGCCCAGCGCCGCTTCAAGCGGCTGATCGTGCCCTTCGCCATGCCGCTCCTGATCGGGCCCGGCGCCATCTCGACCATCATCATCCAGGCGGGAGAGGCGCAAGCGATCGGCTATGCTGGCACCATCGCCGGAGTCGCTGCCATCGGTGCCGCGTCCCTCGCCACCCTCGTCACCTTCGCCGCCACGGGTCCGATCAGCCGCGTGCTGGGCGACGTCGGCATGGCCATCGTTGTGCGGGTGCTGGGCCTGATCCTGTGCGCCCTGGCCATCCAGTTCATCCTGGCGGGCCTCGGCGAAGCCATCCCCGGCATGTTCGCCTCCGGCGTCACCGCCCCCTATCCGGCCGGGGGGCACTGAGACAGTAGGTCTTAGGGCTTAGTGAGTAGGGCTTAGTGAGGAAGGCTCATCTGCTCACGGCTGCGCCCTAAGCCCTAAGCCCTACCTTCTATATCCGCCCCAACCGCCTCGCGTGCCCCGCTACTATCCGCAAGGCCACGTCATCCGGCAGCAGCTTGCCCAGCGCCGCCAGCACATTGTTCGCTAATCCCGGCGTCACCCTCGGCCGATCCGCCTCGCAGGAGTCATGGGCGACCCGCGCCACATGGTCCGCCGTCTGCCACATCCAGGCGGGATAGGCGCTCGACACCTGTTCCCTCGACCCGTTCACGTCGTGGAACTCGGTCAGCGTGTAGCCGGGACACAGGGCGGTGACGTGCACGCCCGTGCCGCGCGTCTCCAGCCACAGGCCCTGCGAAGCCTTGATCAGGAAGCTCTTGATCGGCCCGTACAGGGTGTCGCCGCCGGTCGCCGGCATCTGTCCGGCCAGGGAGGCGACGTTGATCACCCGCCCGAACCCCCGCTCGACCATGCCGGGCAGGACCAGACGCGACAGGGCCACGGGCGCGCTCAGCATCACCCGGATCATCGCCGCATGCGCCTGCGGCTCTGTGGCCAGAAAGCCGGTGGTGCGCGAAAAGCCCGCGTTGTTGATCAGCCCATCGACCGTCAGGCCCCGCGCCGCGATCTCTTCGATCAGCCGCTCAGGCGCGTCCTCCTCCGACAGGTCTGCCGCGATCACCGCCGCATCCACGCCGTGCGCGGCCCGGATTTCGGCCGCCAGCGCCTGCATCGCCGCTTCGCGCCGCGCGGTCAGGATCAGGTCCCAGCCCTTTTCCGCATAGACCCGCGCCAGGGCCACCCCGATGCCGGCCGAGGCCCCGGTGATCAGCACGCGCCGCCGCATCAGGCCGGCGCGGCCTCCGCCGCCCGGATGGCTTCGCTGCACGACCCGTGGATCACGACCCCGGCCAGCGCCGGCGCATTGTCCGCCAGCAGGTCGGCGATGGTGATCTTGGCCAGGGCGTCGGACGCCGCCTGGTCGGCCAAGGTCAGGACCTTGCCCACCTGTCGCGGGATATGCTCTCCGATCGGACACCCCTTGGCCCCGGCGGGCGGCGAGCCCAGATGGGCGCAGCCGTTCACGGCCTTCAGCACCTCGTCCAGCCGGATGTCCTCGGGCCGTCGCAACAGCCACGATCCCCCGGACGCGCCGGGACGCGTGGCGATCAGCCCGGCCTTGGCCAGCAGGGCGGTGACGCGGCGAATGACCACCGGATTGGTCGGCACCGAGGCCGCCAGAACGGCGCTGGCCGCCGCGTGGCCGGGATCGTACGCCCCTTTGTGGGCCAGATAGGCCAGGGCGTGGGCGGCGACGGGAAAGCGTTGGCTGTCTGACATTGTCCTCGGGTTCCAGTCGTCAAGGTAGGGCTCGCGTGACGGATTCACAAATGCCCCGCCACGACGCCTTGAACGAAACTCCCGGGCCGCGATTGAAAGCCCCGCGCAATGGGCCTAAAGGCGCTCGGCTTTGATGGGCCCGCGCACGGCGGGGCCCGGAGGATACTCATGGCAGGGGACCCATCTCCCCCTTCTTCTGGCCCAGGCGAAGGCGCTCCCCCCGCCCCGCCGAACCAGAACCCGGACGCCTCCCCTGCGCCCGAGGGCACCGGCGGTCACGGCCATGCCGCCAGGACCGGCAAGACGGCGCTCATCATCGGGGCCATCGGCGTGGTGTTCGGCGACATCGGCACCAGCCCGCTCTATGCGATGCGCGAGGCCCTGCATCATTCGCGCAGCGGCGGCACGGCCGAGCTGGCCGTGCTGGGCGTCGTCTCGCTGGTCTTCTGGGCCCTGATCCTGGTGGTGACGATCAAATACGTCGTCTTCCTGATGCGTGTGGACAACAAGGGCGAGGGCGGCACCCTGGCTCTGATGGCCCTGGCCCAGCACGCGGTCGGAAGGCGCAGCGCGGCCATCTTCGTGCTCGGCGTCTGCGGCGCGGCCCTGTTCTACGGCGACGGCGTCATCACCCCCGCCATCTCGGTGCTCTCGGCGATCGAGGGGCTCAAGGACGCGCCGGGCATCGGGCCGTCCCTGACGCCCTTCGTCCTGCCCATCGCGGCGGGCATACTGATCGCCCTGTTCATGATCCAGTCGCGCGGCACCGGCTCGATGGCGCGCTATTTCGGGCCGCTGACGCTGGGCTGGTTCCTGATCCTGGCGGCGCTCGGCGTCTATCACATCTTCGACGACATCTCGATCCTGCGGGCCCTGTCGCCGCACTACGGCGTGGTCTTCCTGCTCGACAACGGCTTCCTCGGCTTCGTCATCCTGGGCAGCGTCTTTCTGGCCGTCACGGGGGCCGAGGCCCTCTATGCCGACATGGGCCATTTCGGAAAAAGCCCGATCCGCGCCGGCTGGCTGTGGGTCGTCCTGCCCTGTCTGACGCTGAACTATCTGGGTCAGGGCGCCTTCGTGCTGGCCAACCGTGGCGCGGCCGAGAATCCGTTCTGGATGATGGTGCCCCAGTTCGCCTATTGGCCCGTCCTGATCATGGCCACGCTCGCTACCGTCATCGCCAGCCAGGCGGTCATCACCGGGGCCTTTTCGGTGACGCAACAGGCTGTCCAGCTGGGCCTTCTGCCGCGCATGTCGATCCTCAACACCTCCGAGAGCCAGGCCGGCCAGATCTATGTCCCGGCGGTCAACTCCCTGCTGATGGTCGGGGTGCTGGCCCTCCTGGTGACTTTCCAGACCTCCTCGGCGCTCGCGGCCGCCTATGGCATCGCCGTGACCGGCTCCATGTTCGTCGACAGCCTGCTGGCCTGGTTCATCGTCCGCCATCTGTGGAAATGGTCCCTGCCGCTCAGCCTCGCGGCCATCTCGCCGCTTGTGGCCATCGACCTGGTCTTCATGACCTCGAACATGCTGAAGATCCCGCAGGGGGCCTGGATGCCGCTGGTGCTGGGCGCCGGCCTCGTCACCATCATGTGGACCTGGACGCGCGGGTCCCAGATCCTGACCGCCAAGGCCAAGAAGGACAGCCTGCCCCTGGTCGATCTGATCGAGATGCTGCGCGCCCGCCCGCCCCACCGCGCCCCGGGCACGGCGGTCTTTTTGACCTCCGACCCCGACGTCGCGCCCGTCGCCCTCATGCACAACCTCAAGCACAACAAGGTGCTGCACCAGAAGAACGTGATCCTGACGGTCAAGACACTGGATCGCCCCCGCGTGCCCGAGAGCGAGCGGTTCGTGATGGAGCCCATCAATGAGGACTTCAAGAAGATCACCCTCAGCTACGGCTTCATGGAAAGCCCCGTGGTCCCGCGCGCGCTCAGCCTGTGCCGCAAGCAGGGTCTGAAGTTCGACATCATGTCGACCAGCTTCTTCCTGGGTCGCCGCTCGGTGGTGCCGGCCTCCAACCAGGGCATGCCCCTGTGGCAGGACAAGCTGTACATCTTCCTGATGCGCAACGCCGCCAACCCCACCGACTTCTTCCACATCCCGCCCGGGCGCGTGGTCGAGCTCGGCACCCAGGTGTCGGTTTGACGGGAGGGTCGAGGGTCGAGGGTCGAGGGTCGAAAGGCCAGCACTCCGGCGCGCGCGGTCGCCGCATCGCGGAGAAGTCGCGGCCGCCCAAGCCTGACGTTGCTTCCTCGACCCTTGCCCCTCGACCCTCGACCCTCGATGCCGACATCGGCGTCGAGGCCCGCGTCGCCGCCGGGATCCTGCTGAACGCCGCGCTGGAGCGTCGCAATGGCCTGGACGAGGCCATGGTCCTGCCCGAGGTCGCCGCCCTGCCGGGGCCCGACCGCGCCTTCGCCCGCGCCGTCGCCATGGCCGCCCTGCGCCGGCTCGGCGAGATCGACCACATCCTGAACCAGCGGCTGAAGAAGTCCCCGCCCGAGGCCGTCCGCACCCTGATGCGCGTGTCGCTGGCCCAGACGCTTGTGCTCGGCACCCCCGCCTTCGCCGCCGTTTCGACCGCCGTCAAACTGGCCGAGCGGGGCGTCAAGACGCGGCCCTACAAGGCCCTGGTCAACGCGGTCCTGCGCGGGATCGAGCGCGAGGGCCCCGGCCTGACCACCGCCCGCTCCAACCTGCCCGACTGGATCGCCGCCCGCTGGGCCCAGGCCTATGGCGAGGCGACGCTGGAGGCCATCGCGCTCGCCGCCCGCGAGGAGCCGCCGACCGATCTCAGCCTGAAGCCCGGCGTCGATGCCGCCGCCCTGGCCGAGGCTTTGGACGGCACCGTCCTGCCCGGCGGCACCGTCCGCGCCGGCTCGCGCGGCGACCTGACGGCCTGGCCCGGCTACGACACCGGCGACTGGTGGGTCCAGGACGCCGCCGCCGCCGTCCCCGTTCGCTTGCTGGCCCCCAAGGCCGGCGAGACGGCGCTGGACCTTTGCGCCGCGCCCGGCGGAAAGACACTCCAGATCGCCGCCTCGGGCGCGACCGTCACCGCCCTCGATCGCTCCGAACCCCGCCTGCGCCGCCTGCGTCAGAACCTCGAACGCACCGGCCTCGCCGCCGAGGTCGTCGTCGCCAATGGCGAAGAGTGGGACGACCCGCGAACCTTCGACGCCGTCCTGCTGGATGCCCCCTGCACCGCCACAGGGACGCTGCGCCGCAATCCCGAGGTGCTGCGCGCCACTAAACCGGCCGAGGTCGCCAAACTGGCTGACGTCCAGCACCGCCTGCTGGACGCCGCCGCCCTGCGCGTCGCACCGGGCGGCCGCCTCGTCTATTGCGTCTGCTCGCTGGAGCGGGAGGAGGGCGAGACCCAGGTCATTGCCTTCCTGCGCCGCAACCCCGCCTTCCGCACCGCCCCCGCGGACCCGGTCGCCGTCGGCGCCCCGCCCGAGGCCCTGACGCCCGAGGGTTGGCTTCGCATTCTGCCGTCCATGTGGCCCGAACACGGCAGCCTCGACGGCTTCTTCGTCGCAAGGCTGGAGCGGGTCCTCTGAAATCCTCCCCCATTGGGG
>NZ_JBEGDD010000013.1:0-81778 GCF_040195595.1 Brevundimonas aurifodinae | reverse complement strand
GAATCCTCCCCTTCCCCGTCCTGGCGCGGGTGCTGAAGCGCCAGTTGCCGACGACGCTGTGGGGGCGGTCGCTGCTGATCATCGTCCTGCCCATCCTGATCATGCAGGGGGCGGTGACCTGGGCCTTCTTCGACATGCACTGGCAGACGGTGACGGCGCGCTTGTCGGAAGGCCTGGCCGGCGACGTGGCCTGGGCGGCCGAGAGCTATCGAAACGAGCCGACGGCATCGAACCTGGCCGAGATCACCGACCAGGCCCAGCGGTCCATGCAGCTGTCGGTGGCGCTGCGGCCCGGAGCGACCCTGCCCGAGGAACAGCGGCGGGGGCCGATCGGGGTGGTGGACCGGACGGTGGAGGCGGCCCTGGCCGGGCGGCTGGACCAGCCCTTCTGGTTCGATACGACCCGTTATCCCGCCTATATCGACATCCAGGTGCAGCAGAGGGACGGGGTGCTGCGGATCATCGCGCCCCGCGAGCGGGCGGTGGCGACCCAGGCGCACATCTTCGTGCTGTGGCTGACGCTGGCGACCGCCCTGCTGATGGGGGTCGCGATCCTGTTCATCCGCAATCAGGTGCGCGCCATCGAGCGACTGGCCGAGGCGGCGGAGGCGTTCGGACGCGGCGAAGTCGCCCGGCCGTTCAAGCCACATGGCGCGCGCGAGGTGCGTCAGGCGGCGACGGCCTTCCTGGCCATGCGCGACCGGATTCAGCGTCACATCGATCAGAGGACGGCCCTGCTGGCCTCGGTCAGCCACGACCTGAGGACGCCCCTGACACGGCTGAGGCTGGAACTGGCGCTGGCTCCGCCGTTCAAGCGCCAGGCGGCCATGAAGGGCGACCTGGACGAGATGGAGCACATGATCGACGAATATCTGGCCTTCGCCCGCGGCGAGGCCGGGGAGACGCCCCAGCGGCTGGACATCCCCGCGCTGCTGACGGCCGCCGGCGAGGACGTGAAGCGGGCGGGCGCGGAGGTCGAGATCGCCACGCCCACCGGCCTGACCGCCACTCTCCGACCGCTGGCGTTCAAGCGGGCCCTGACCAACCTCGCCGGCAATGCGGCGGCGCATGGCGAGCATGTGCGGCTGTCGGCGCGCGCCCTGCCCTCCGGCGGGCTCGAGATCGCGGTGGAGGACGACGGGCCCGGGATCCCGGAGGAGATGCACGAGGAGGCCTTTCGCCCCTTCAGCCGGCTGGACGAGAGCCGCAACCAGAACCGCAAGGGCGTCGGGCTGGGGCTGGCCATCGCGCGCGATGTGGCGCGCAGCCACGGCGGCGACATCACCCTGGCCCGCAGCGACCTGGGGGGCCTTCGCGCCCTGATCCGTCTGCCGGGCTAGCGAAGGCGGTCCGGAAGGCGCATCTTGGGTCCGACAGGGAAACATCGGAGGTTCATCATGCGCCGTCTCGCCTTTCTCGCCCCCCTCGCCTTCGCCGCCGGTCTGGCCGCGCCCGCCCTGGCCCAGGAGCCCCGCGTCACCGTGACCGTCGGAGGCGACCTGATCGAAGAGGTCGAGGAGTTGGGCCAACGCGACGTCGACCTTCAGCTGGAGCGGCTGCAGACCGTGGTGACCCGCGAACTGGACGCGCACGGCGTTCTGGGCGACGCCCAGGTCAATCTCGTGCTGACCGACCTAAAGCCCAACCGGCCGACCTTTCAGCAGGCGGCCGATCGTCCCGGCCTGTCGGTGATCGACAGCCTCTCTATCGGCGGCGCGACCATCGAGGGCGAGGTCGTGATGGCGGACGGACGTCGGCTGCCGGTGCACTACGCGCGCTATTCGACCTCGCTCGCCGACGTCCGGGGCTTCGGCACCTGGCAGGACGCGGACCGCGCCTTCAACCGTCTGGCCGCCAACCTGGCCTCAGGACGGCTGGTCGTCCGCTAGATCACGGGCGCGGGCGATGGCGGCCCGGACCGCCGCCTTCGCCACGCCCTCGAGATCGGCCGCGTGCAGCGCGTCAAGGCCCGCGCGGGTCGTGCCGCCGGGCGAGGCGATGCGGGCGATGAGGTCGTCCAGCGAAGCATCGGTGGCCGCGCCGGCTCCTGCGGACCGCAGGGCTCCTCGCGTCAGACGCTGGGCCGCGTCCGGCGTCAGCCCCGCCTCGACGCCTGCTCGGGCCAGCGCCTGGGCGAAGGCGTGAAAAAAGGCCGGGGCCGAGCCCGCGACCGCCGTGGCGGGGTCCAGCTGGACCTCGTCCGCCAGATCGACCGTGTCCGCCACGGGATCAAACAGGGCATGGGCCACCGCGCGCGCGCCGGGATCGGCCGACCAGATCGCCGCGACGCCCTGCGCCTGCGCAACGGCGGTGGTCGGCATGACGCGGGCGATGCGGCGATCGAGCACGGAAGCCAGATCGGCGGCGCGAACGCCGGCCATGACGGACACGATCACGGCCTCGGCCGGCAGTCTGGACAACAAGGGCGCGACCGCCGCGCGCCACGACCCCGGCTTCACCGCGATCACGAGCGCGCGGGTGTGGGACGGACAGACCGGCGGGTCGGCGCGGGTCAGAACGGTCGGTGAAGCCGCGCCGGTCAGACGCCAGCCCTCGGCCAGCGCCGAGCCGAGCCGACCGTGGCCGAGGAGGGTCACCTGCATGGGGGCCTCAGGCCGTGCCGACGGTCTCGAACAGGCAGCTGTCGATCGCGTCCTGCGGCTTCTTGTTGCCGCGGATCATGAAGTCGAAGGCGGGATAGTAGCGGTCCGCCGCCTCGACCGCCGCGTCGATCATCGACGCGGCCTGGGCCAGGGTCGGACGCTCGCCGTGCGGCAGGGCCAGGGAGTGGCGGAAGACGATCTCGCCGTCCTCGGCCCAGACCTCGAAATGGCCCATCCAGGTGCGCTGGTTGACCATGGAGACCAGCTCATAGGCGGCGCTGCGGCGGCTCTTCGTGGCCCGCAGGTCGAGCGCGCAACACAGCTGCAGGCAGTCGCCTTCGGGCCGCCAGGCGAACCACAACTCATAGTCCTTCCAGTCGCCGGCCAGGGCGAAGGCCAGGTCGCCGTCGTCGGTGCGGTCGAACGGCAGGTTCTCGGCGTTCAGCACATGCTCGACCACGTCCAGCGGATCGTAGGGGACGTCGACTTCGTGGGCGACAGCATCCATCAGGGAACTCAGGTCTCGCGGGGGGCGGGGCGCGACTCATGCGCCATGAAGAGACGGTAGGCGTGTTCGCGGATTCGGCTCAACCGGCTGCGTCCGGAAGACGAGTTCCGTCCGTGGACGTTCCCGTATTCGGCTTGTTGGCCTTGGCGGTGGCCGGCTTTTTCAGGGTGGCGATCTCGGCGCGAAGGGCGGCGATCTCGGCCTTCAGGGCATCGAACTCGTCGCGGCGGACCAGGTCCATCTCCGCCGCGATCCGGTCGGACTGGGAGCGGAAGGCCGACTTGGCCTCCTCGCCCGCCGCCTGGGCCAGGCCCATCGCGCTGGTCGACAGCTTGGCGAACTCGTCGAGAATGGGATTGCGCGTCTGCATCGGATGCTCCGGCCCGCGACTGGCGAGCGTCGTTAAGGAAGGGTCTGCGGATATGGTGAACGAAACCTTACCCGACCACCCCCTGTCTAAGGTCAATCGCGGCTTAAACGTGTCACCCTCGCGCGACGTGGCGACGCTTGCTAAGGGGCTCAGCGAACCGCTTCAGGAGCGCCAAGCGTGATATTCCCCGAGTTCGATCCGGTCCTGATCCAGCTGGGTCCGCTGCCGATCCGCTGGTATGCCCTGGCCTATGTGGCCGGCATCGTCCTGGGCTGGATCTATGCCGCGCGGATCCTGAAGGCCGATCGGGTCTGGAGCCCGGGCCGGGCCCCGATCACGCCCGTCCAGCTGGACGACCTGGTGCTGTGGATCACCCTGGGTATCATCCTGGGCGGCCGATTGGGCTACGTCCTGTTCTACAAGCCCGCGATCCTCGGTCAGCTGTTCACCGGCGACGGCTGGGGCGAGCGGCTGGAGCTGTTCCAGCTGTGGACCGGCGGCATGTCATTCCACGGCGGCTTCCTGGGCGTGGTCCTCGCCGCCGTATGGTTCGGCCGCAAACACGGCGCGAACCTGTTGAGCCTGGGTGACGCGATCGCGCCGGCGGTACCGCTGGGCCTGTTCTTCGGACGGATCGCCAACTTCACCAATGGCGAACTGTGGGGCCGGGTCACCGACGCGCCCTGGGCCATCCGCTTCTGCAACGCCCAGATCGAGCGGACCTATGGGTTCTGCCCCGCCGGCAACGAACCCCGACACCCCAGCCAGCTGTATGAGGCCGGGCTGGAGGGCATCGTCCTGTTCGTGGTGCTTTGGTTGGCGGTGTGGAAATGGAAGCTTCTGACCAAGCCCGGTTACGTCATGGGCCTGTTCCTGGTCGGCTATGGCCTGAGCCGCGCGGCGATCGAGACCGTGCGCGAGCCCGACAGCCATATGCCCGAGGCCCTGCAGGGCGTGATCACCATGGGGATGCTGCTGTCGATCCCGATGATCCTGGTCGGGGCCTGGCTGATCTGGCGCGCGCGGAGCCGTCCGCCGGTCACCGCAGCCTGACGCCATGAGCCCATGCCGATGAGCCCAGGCCGATGAGCAACGGGTCCCTGAAGGCGAGGCTGGCCCGCGAGATCGCCCTGACCGGCCCGATGACGATGGCGGACTATGTCACCCGCTGTCTGCACGATCCCTCGGGCGGCTATTACGCCACTCGGCCCGACCTCGGCGAGGCCGGCGACTTCATCACCGCGCCCCTGATCAGCCAGATGTTCGGCGAGCTGATCGGCCTGTGGGCGGTCGAGGTCTGGCACAGGCTGGGCGCGCCGGAACGGGTGCGCCTCGTGGAAATCGGGCCGGGCGACGGGACACTGATGGCCGACGCACTTCGCGCCGCGCGGCTGGCCCCCGATTTCCTGTCGGCGACCGAGCTGATCCTGATCGAGCCCAGCCGACCCCTGCGCGAGGTCCAGGCGCGGCGGCTGGGCGAAACGGATACCCCTCCCCGCTGGGTCTCGTCGCTCGAGGCCATCGACCGCGACGCGCCGGTGATCCTGATCGCCAACGAGGTTCTGGACTGCATGCCCGCGCGCCAGTTCGTGCGGACGGAAACCGGCTGGACGGAGCGACGCGTCGGCGTCTCGGACGACGGCGATCTAATGTTCGGTCTCACGGCCATCAGCGGCGGTTTCGTCCGGCCAATGTTCGAAGTCCAGCCGGGCGAGCTGATCGAGGTCTCCGAACAGCAGGCCGCCTTCGGTCGCGACCTGGCCCGGCTGGTGGCCGAGACCTCTGGCGCGGCCCTGCTGATCGACTATGGCCGCGACCGACCGGGGCCGGGCGACACGCTTCAGGCCCTGAGGCGACACGCCAGGGTCGATCCGCTGGACACCCCGGGCCTGGCCGACGTCACCCAGTGGGCCGACTTTCCCGCCGTGCTGGAGGCGGCGGTTCAGGCGGGCGCGGACGTGACCGGTTGTGTGGGCCAGGGCGAATTCCTGCGTCGATTGGGGATCGACACGCGCGCCGAACGGTTGATGTCGGCGAGGCCCGATGCCGCCCCGGCCATCCGACGCCAGCTGGATCGTCTGACGGCGGACGACCAGATGGGCGCCCTGTTCAAGGCGGCGGCGATATTCTCGCCCCGCAGCCTCGACGTTCCGGGATTCGAGCCATGAGCGACATGATCCAGCCGCCGCAACCGATCACCCACCCCCTGCTGGACGGAGTGCGACATGGCTTCTTCACGCGCCAGGGGGGGGTGTCCGCCGGGCTGTTCGAGGGACTGAACACGGGCCTGGGGTCCAGCGACGACGCCGTGGCGGTGACAGAGAACCGGCGGCGCGTCGCGGCGGCCATGGGCGGGACGCCCGACGACCTGGCGGCCTGCTACCAGATCCATTCCAGCCTGGCCCGCGTCGCCGAAGGACCCTGGCGCGGCGACCGGCCCGAGGGCGACGCCGTGGTGACCCGGACGCCCGGCGTCATCTGCGCCGTCCTGACCGCTGACTGCGCGCCGGTCCTGATGGCGGACGCCCATGCCGGCGTGGTCGCGGCGGTCCACGCCGGCTGGAAGGGCGCGTTGAACGGCGTCGTCCACAGCGCCGTGACCGCCATGGAGGCTCTGGGGGCTCGGCCGGCCCGGATCGCCGCCGTCGTGGGGCCTTGTATCGCCCAGGCGAGCTACGAAGTCGGCGCGGACTTCCAGGAACGGTTCGAGCACCACGACCCGGGTTCGGAGCGATTCTTCATGGCCGGGGCCACGACGGACAAGCGCCTGTTCGACCTGCCGGGGTTCGTCCTGTGGCGGCTGGAGCAGGCAGGGGTGGGGAATGCCGCCTGGACGGGCCACGATACCCGGGTGGACGAGGCGCGGTTCTACTCGAACCGGCGCGCGCATCTTAACCGAGAACCGGATTTCGGCCGGTTGATGTCGGCGATCACCCTGGGCTAGGGGCCGTCTTGCGGTCTCAGCCGGCTCGGGCCAGCTGGGGCTCCAGGATCACCTCGCGCCAGGCGTGGGGCGCGGCCAGAAGGGCCCGGACCAGGCGGTTGTTCACCGCGTGACCGGCCTTGAAGCCTTCATAGCGGCCCAGCAGGGGCGCGCCGAGGACGTAGAGATCGCCGATGGCGTCCAGCGCCTTGTGGCGCACGAACTCGCGCTCCATCCGCAGCCCGCCGGGGTTCAGGATCTCGTCGCCGTCGATGACGACCGCGTTCTCCAGGCTGCCACCCCGGGCCAGACCCGCCTGACGCAGGGCCTGGACCTCATGGGCGAAACCGAAGGTGCGGGCCGACATGATCTCGTCGCGGAAGGTCTGTTCGTCGACCACGAAATCCACGACCTGATTGCCGACCACGGCATTGTCGAAGTCGATCTCGAACCGCATCTCGTAGCGGTCGCACGGCAGCAGGGCCGCGTGCTTGTCGCCGTCGGTGACGTGGATCGGCTCCCGGATCTCGATGTAGCGAACCGGCGCCTCCTGGCGGCGGAAGCCGGCGCGGTCCAGCAGCTGGACGAACGGCAGGGCCGAACCATCGAGGATCGGCAATTCCGGGCCATCGACCTCGACCACCACATTGGACACGCCGAGCGCGCAGAAGGCGGCCATCAGATGCTCGATGGTCGACAGGCGCACGCCCGCGCCGTTCTCGATCATGGTGTTCAACCGGGCGTCGACCACGGCATCGCCCGAGACGACGATCCGATTGTCGCGGTCGGTGATGTCGGTGCGGACGAAGACGATCCCCGTGCCCGTCGGCGCGGGCCGGATGGCCAGACGCACGCGCTGACCGGTATGCACGCCCACGCCGGCGCAGATGGCCGGGGCGACGAGCGTCCGTTCGCGATGATCGTGGCGTGCGGCCAAGAGACAAACCCGACGTTGCGGCCCCGCGCATCTCAACAGCGCATTAACCGAAGCTGGATGCCTACCCAGCCCGGCCGCCAGGGAAAACCAAAGTCGGGTTTCGGATTGTTACGCGGGAGGAGGGCAATGCGCCTCTCCCTCCCCCTCTGGGGAGGGTGGTCGCGGAGCGACCGGGCGGGGGCGGCATAGCCATTCGGCGCAGGCCGCGCCTGTGACCAGCTTGGCCGCCCCCACCCGGTCTCCACTTCGCTGCGTCCACCCTCCCCGTGCCGGGGAGGGAGAAAGTCGGTCAGTTCGCCAGGCGACGCAGGAACGAGGGGATTTCAAGGTCGTCCTCGGCCGGGACGGCTGCCTGTGACGTCTGGCGCAGTTCCGGCTGAGGCTGAGGTTGCGGCGCGCGCGGTTCCGGTTGCTGGACCGGGGCATAGGCCGAGGGCGTGCGGGGCTTCTTGCCGAACAGACTCCAGCCCGAACGACGGTGATCCGGCTCCTGATGGGTCGGCGTCTCGGCGCGCGCGGGGGCCGGGGCGTCGAAGTACAGATCGCCCTGGTCGGTCGGGGCGGTCGCGACGCGGCCGTGATCCTGCTCGAAGGCCTCGACCCAGGGATCGACGATAGGTTCCAGAGCGCGGGTTTCCTCGGCGACGTGGATGACCGGCTCGGGTGCGCGGGCGGCCGGGGCCTCGAAGGTCGGGACGACCGGGGCGGGCTCAGGCGCACGATAGGCCGAGGCGACGGCGGCTTCGCGACGGGCGGGCTCGGTGCGGGCGACGGGAGCGACCGGCTCTGCGCGGCGCGGCTCGTGGAAGGTCGTCTGGCGCGGGGCGACGGGCTCGATCTTCTGGGTCGCGACCTCGTCCATGCCGGTGGCGACGACCGAGACGCGGATCTTGCCGTCCAGGGCCGGATCGAAGGCCGCGCCGAAGATGATGTTGGCGTCGCCGTCCACCTCGGCGGAGATGGCGTTGGCGGCTTCGTCGACCTCCAGCAGGGTCATGTCCAGGCCACCGGTGATGTTGACCAGCACGGCCTTGGCGCCCTTCAGGCTGGTCTCGTCCAGCAGGGGGTTGGCGATGGCGTTCTGGGCCGCCAGCAGGGCGCGGTCGTCGCCGGAGGCCTCGCCCGTGCCCATCATCGCCTTGCCCATCTCGGACATCACGGCGCGGACGTCGGCGAAGTCGAGGTTGATCAGGCCGGGCAGGATCATCAGGTCGGTGATCGAGCGCACGCCCGAATGCAGCACCTGGTCGGCCATACCGAAGGCGTCAGCGAAGGTGGTGCGCTCATTGGCGACGCGGAACAGGTTCTGGTTCGGGATGACGATCAGGGTGTCGACGTAGCGTTGCAGCTCGGCGATGCCGGCGTCGGCCAGACGCATGCGGTGACGGCCTTCGAAGGTGAAGGGCTTGGTCACGACGCCGACGGTCAGAATGCCGCGGTCGCGCGCGCATTTGGCGATGATCGGCGCGGCGCCCGTGCCGGTGCCGCCGCCCATGCCGGCGGTGATGAAGATCATGTGCGCGCCTTCCAGGTGCGCGTGGATCTCGTCGGCGGATTCCTCGGCGGCGTTCATGCCGACTTCGGGATGGGCGCCGGCGCCGAGACCCTGGGTGATGGTCTCGCCCAATTGAATACGGCGGTCGGTCTTGGCGAAGGACAGATGCTGGGCGTCGGTATTGGCGACGACGAACTCGACGCCTTCCAGTCCGGCGTCGATCATGTTGTTGACGGCGTTGCCGCCCGCGCCGCCGACGCCGAAGACGACGATCCGGGGCTTCAGTTCCGTGGCCTGCGGCCGCACCAGCGAGAGAGACATTCCGTTACCGACCCTTGTTTTCGACCCTGCCCCGTTAACGGCCAATGCGAAGTCCCCGCCGATTCGCATTGGTTATGAGCGCGTTAAGGAAACACCCAGCGCCGTTAAGAGAAGGTTACCGGACTAGTGTGAGTCGGCCGGAAACACAGTCCCGGCCCGACCGTCCGCGCATCTTTTCCGCGAGAGGACGTAACCAATCTCGACAGAGGCCGTCACGCGACGGTCCCAAGGCCAAAACGTGACCTAACTGCGACAATGGCGGCAGATGTTGCAGGATTGCGGCCTGAAAATGTTGCAGGCACGCTGCGATGGTGTAACCGAACCGTGGACGAAGGCTGTCCAATGCCTTCCGCATATGTTTTTCAGGGGTGATATCATCATGTCGTCGAAGAAGGCCCTTCTGGGCACCTCCATTCTGGCGGGGCTTCTTGCCCTGACCGCCCTTCCCGCCCACGCCCAGTCGACGCCTGCGGGCGCGAACCAGTCGGCCGCTCAGGACGAACAAGAAACCCAGGTCGAAGAAGTCGTCGTCACCGGTTCGCGTCTTCGCCGCGAGCGATTCGACCTGCCGACGCCCGTCCTGCAGGTTGACGAGGAAGAGTTCGAGCGCACCGCCGTCGGCAACGCCATTGACGTCATCGAAGACATCCCGCTGGTCGGCACCGGTTCCAACAGCCGGGGCGCCAACACCCAGTTCGGCGATAACTTCGCCTTCGCCGACCTGTTCAACCTCGGCACCCAGCGCACCCTGACGCTGGTCAACGGCCGCCGCTTCATCTCGGGCAACCAGGCGACGGTGTTCGTGCCGGACAACGCCACGGGCGCCCAGGTCGATATCACCACCCTGCCGCCATCGCTGATCCAGCGCGTCGAGGTGACGCCTCTGACCGGCGGTGCCATCTACGGCGCGGACGCCGTCGGCGGCGTCATCAACTTCATCCTCAAGGACGACTTCGAGGGCCTGGACGTCCTGGCCCAGTACGGCGTCACCGACTACGGCGACGGTGATCGCTACCGCGGCGCGGTCACCTGGGGCACCAACTTTTACGATAACCGCGCCAACGTGACCTTGGCCGTGGACTATTTCAAGCAGGAGCTGATCCCGATCGGGGGTGAGCGCAACTACACGATCAATCCCGGTGCCATCCTCAACCCCCGGGATGCTCGCGTGCGCAGGCCTGGCTCGTTCGGCTCGCCCACGAGCCCCGACTCTGTGTTCCTGCCCGGTGGTTCGGACTTCGAACGAAACAACATCTACGCGTCGGACCTTCGAAACGGGACGTTCTCGGCCGGCGGCCTGCTCTTCACGGGGAACACATTCCAGTCAGGCGTTTCGGGTGCCTCCTTCCTGATTCCCAACGCCCCCGTTCTCGCCACACAGGCGGGACGCGCCGCAGATCCGGAAGGCTTCGCCTTTTTCGCCCCGAGCTCTTTGCCGACGGGCGTAACAGCCGCATCGGTCATCAATCGCTTCGCCCCCGGCACCAATATCGCGGCACTGACCACTGCTCAGCAAACCAATCTGGCGGTCAACCTTCTTCAACGGAACCGACCGACTCCGTCCGAGTATTTCGCCGCCAATCCCAGCCTTAACCCCTTGCTGTTCATCGGCACCTTCTACGGAGCACAAGGCAACGCGGCCGGGTCTCCGTTGGGGTATCTGCCGACCATCATCAACACCAACCCGGCCACTGCAGCGCTGTTTCCCCGGATCGCAGTTCCGCTGCAGTTCGATGGCTCCGGTGCCCTCGTGCCCTACAGCCTAGGCGATGCTACGCTCGGCACCATCGGCACGACTGTCGGCGGGGATGGCTTCTCTAACGCGGAACGTCAGTTCGGTAACCTTCAGTCCTCGACCGAACGCCTCAGCCTGTCGGGAGTGACGCGCTTCGACGTCACCGACAGCATCACTTACCGCGGCGAGTATCTTTACAGCGATATCGAGTTCCGCTCGATCGGCGCAGCGAATTCCAATGCGCCAGGCGGGTCTACGGCGGCGGGCAATCGGAACATTCCGATCTACATCGACCAGAACCCCTTCTTCTCAGCCGCCAATCAGACAACGATCACCAACCTTGTCGGCCAGGGCCTTGTCGTTCCGACGCTGAATGGTCAACGCGTCCTCTACGCAGGTCGCGCACTCGCCGACATCTTGGGTCCTGTCGAAAGCGGCAACAACGTTGAACTGTTTCGGACGTCCCAGTCGCTTGAGGGCGAGTTCGGGCTTTGGGGTCGTCGATTCTACTGGGATGTCGCGGGCGTTTATGGTCAGAGCGACGTTCAGAACTTCGGTGTTGCGATCCTCGACCACGAGTTCGCCATCGCCACTGACGTTGTGAGGGGGGCCAACGGACAGCCGGTCTGCCGTCAACAGACTCTGGCCAGCCCGGAAAGCATCGCTATTCGCGACCCGGCCCTAGCCAACATCACGACAAACCTCGGGCTCGTTCCCAGTCGCGCCACGGTTGCGGGGTGCATTCCCTTCAACATCTTCGGCGAAGGTAACGCGCAGGTAACGCCGGAGCTGCGTGATTACCTTCTCGGCGACACCGGGTCGTTCAACGAAGGTCGCCAGCACTACATGGCGGCTTCGCTCGGCGGCGAGATCTTCCGCCTTCCCGGTGGCTGGATCAGCGCGGGGGCCCAGCTCGAGTGGCGCAACGAGTCGCTCCGGTTCACGCCGAACCCTGACTTCGCCACTGGCGCGACACGGACGGCCGTGGGTCCGTCCAGCTTCGGCGAGCTTCGCTTCCTCGAGTATGGTTACGAGGCATCGATCCCGATCTTCGGCGAGGACTTCACCCTTCCGCTTGTCGAGGCGCTGGAAATCAGCGGAGCCTTCCGGATCGTTGATCGGGACGGCAAGACCACGACGGCGGGCCTTGCCCCGTCGCCGGGGACAACCGACGAAGTCTATCAGGCAAGCATTCGTTGGCAGCTGAGCGAGGATCTGCAGTTCCGCGCCAACAAGTCGACCTCGGTGCGTTCGGCATCGATCACCGAACTGTTCGGTTCCCCGCAGTCGGCCTTCACCGGCGGATTCCTGATCCCGTGCACGCCCACGACCATCACCCAAGGGCCCAACCCTGCCAATCGTCGGGAAAACTGCATCAGCGCCGTAATCTTGACCGGTGCGGCACCCGACCGTGCTGCCGCTGAAGCCTTCCTGGCGAGCTACGTCAGCGTAGCCGGCACCCGCCCCGCCGGCGTCACAGCCAACTCGTTCCTTTCGAACGAGGAATCGGAAGCCTTCGGCTACGGGTTCACCTTCACGCCCCGCTGGATTCCGCGACTGACCATCGCCGCCGACTACTATGAGGCGGAAGTCACCGGGCAGATCGGTCTGACCGGCCCGAACACGACGACGAACCAGTGCTTCGATGAGGCGACGTTCCCCAACTCGCTGCTGAACGGAACTCCGGCATGCGATCTGTTCCAGATCGGCGTTCGCGGTGCCGACGGCAACTTCGTCAACCCGACCGTCAGTCCGCTGACGGGTCGCCCAGTCCTGCCGGTGACCAACCCCGGGGCACCGTCGGTCATCAACCAGCCCTTCCAGTCCTCATGGTTCGCCTTCTCCAACCTCAACCTTGGCGCCACCAAACTGCGGGCTCTAACGATCGAGGCTCGCTACAACTTCGCCCTTGAAGACCTGGTCGGGTCGATGGGGTCGAGCTGGGGTGACATCTTCCTGTCGGGATCGGCGTATCAACTGCAACAGTTCGATGTGTCCGGCAGCGGCACGTTCCTCGACACGAACCCGAACTCCGGTGAGCCCGGTTTCGCCGAGTGGGAGTTCCGGGCCGATATCGCGCACCGGATGGGCAAGTTCGATCATCGCATCACGCTGTTCCGCAACAGCGGCACGGTGGGCAACGTGCAGACCAACCCCTCGACCTTCGTCGAGCAGACAGACGGCTTCAAACTGGAGGGCTTCACGACGGCGAACTACACCGCCGCCTACCAGGTCACTGATGAAGTGAATGTTCGAGTGTCGATCAACAACCTGTTCAACACGCGCAACCCGCGTGAAGACTTGGGAATCGTCGGCGACACCGTCGGTCGGACCTTCCTGTTCACGGTCGCGGGCAGCTTCTAAGCCGCGAACAGAACGGACTGAGACTGGCGCCGGCGGGGTGATCCCCGCCGGCGCTTTTCTTTGTCTGATGATACGGGCTGTCAGATGAAGAGCCCGAACGACGGCTTAGTCGGGGTAAGTCTCGCAGATCTCTGACTCTTGGGTTGGGCAAAACCAGGCTTCGCCGACCCGGAGGCAACCGTAGTCGAGATAACAGGCTTCCTTGGTAGGGTAGATCGCGACCGACTGCTTGAGATCCGTCCCGTAGGGGTTGGGAGCGGCGGCCGAAAGCATGACTGCCGCTAGAGCGGCCAGAGATACCTTGAACATTGGACGTCCTTTCCTGAGCAGCGAAATGCCGCCGGATCAGACTGTGCCTGCGTGTTGGAGGCCACAATACACTTCAAGGTGATCAAACACGCGAACATAGTAAACTACAGGTTGTCTCGCAGCCAGCCCGCCGCGCGTGCCACCAGATTGCCCTGATGCACACGCGGAGCGTCAGCGGCGGTGATCTGGCGCGACATGAGCTTGCGCGCCGAGACCGCCTCACGCGGGCCATAGGCGGCGCGCAGCAGCACGCCGGCGGCGGAACAGAAGGCGGGGCCCGCCGCCGAATCCGCCAGATGCGGCGCCCGCTGAGGCCGACCCAGGCGCACGGGCCGGTCGAACACCCGGATGGCCAGTTCCCGTACGCCGTTCAGCTGGCTGGCACCGCCCGTCAGGACCAGTCCCGCGCCGGGCTCCAGCCCCGTGCCCGCCGCCTTCAACCGGTCGCGCAGCAGCTCCAGCGTCTCCTCGACCCGAGGGGCGATGACCGTCTTCAGCATGGCGCGGGGCACGATCACGGGGCCGGCGCCCGGCTCCTCGCCGCGCGGCGGGGCCTCCAGCATCTCGCGGTCCTCGTGCGCCGCCGCCATGGCCGAGCCGTGCAGGGTCTTCAGCCGCTCGGCCCCAGCCCTGGAGGTCGACAGGCCCCGGGCGATGTCGGAGGTGACATGGTCGCCGCCGACGTTCAGCGATTCGATATGCAGCAGCGAGCGCCCGCCCCAGACGGCGGCCGAGGTCGATCCCCCGCCCATGTCGATGCAGACGCAGCCCAGGTCCATCTCGTCCTCTTCCAGAGCGGCGAGGGACGAGACCACGGGCGCGGCGACCACGCCCTGCAGGTCCAGATGGGCCAGCTCCAGGCAATGGCTCAGCGATCCGAAGGCGCTCTCGGCCATCGACACGACCAGCAGGTCGAGCCCGAGCGAGCCGCCGCGCATCGACCGTGGATCGTGGACCCCCCTCGCCCCGTCCACCGACCACGCTATCGGCAACACATGGATCGGGCGGCGGTTGGGTAGACGGATCTGCGCCAGGGCCATCCCGATGGCGCGGGCCAGGTCGGCGTCGCCGACGGGGCTGGCTCCCAGCGAGACCCGGGCCTGCACCCGGTGACTGGCCATCTGGCCGATGGCGGTGGTGACGATGACGCCCGACACGGGCGCGCCCGCCGCCCGCTCGGCCCGCTCGACCGCGTGGCCGATGGCCTGGGCCGCCTCGTCCATGCTGACGATGGCCCCGCCGCGCACGCCCTTGGACTGGACATGGCTGGCCCCCGCGACGCGGATGGTGCGGTCGGCGTGGCGCACGCCATCGGGCTTCATGATGAAACAGGCGACCTTTGACTGGCCCAGGTCCAGCGCGGCCACGACGGGCGCGCGGTTCGCCGCTCCCCCTCGATCGAATTTCGTGGCCTCGATCGCCGGATCGCCCCTTTTTCCCGCCATGCCCTTGAAATCCCTACTCAGACTGTATCAGGCCGACGCGCCGGGCCGCACCGCGACCTGGCCCTCGGTGCGAAGATCGATGCGCTCGAAGCCGAGCTCCAGCAGCCGCTCTCGCTGATCCAGGGCGTCCAGCTGGATCAGCGCCGCCTCCTGATTGATGGCCGGCAGCTGGATGATGCCACCGTCCTTGAGCCGCAGGTCCCAGCGCCGCTCGTCCACCCTCACGACGGCGTCGACGCGGCTCATCAGGCGCGGGCGCTGGGCCAGCAGCGGCAGGATGGCTCCCGCCGCCCCGTCCGCCCCCTTGCCCACCACGAGCGGCAGGTTGGGGTGGCGTCCCGCGTCGGCGCCGGCGATCGTCCGGCCCTCGCCGTCGATGACGTGGGTGCGCCCGCCCGTCTGCCACACGGCCAGACGATCATGTTCCTCGACTTCGACGATCAAGGTGTCGGGCAGCAGGCGCACCACCCGCGCCTCTCGCACCCAGCCGACCTGTTCCACGCTGGCCTTCAGCGCGTCCAGATCGAGCGTCGTGATCGGCTGGCCCGCCTGGACGTCCAGGGCGCGCTGGATCGCTGGCGTGGCCTCGTCGGACGCGCCGGTGATGTGGACGCGGTTGAGCCGCAGCCCCATGCCGGTCGTGACGCCGTCCATGCCCTGGCTGAACGACTGCCCGATCCGGTCCGCTCGTGATCCGGTCGCCAGGACCAGCGCCAGAACCCCGACGCCGGCGCAGATCGACAGGACGACCGCCCGCGGCGTCAGGTCGAGCCGACCGAGCGCCGCCATCTTGCCCGGAACACCGCCCGCATTGCGAGGGGCCGGGCCGCGACGCCCCTGCCCCTTGGGACCCGTGCCACGCTTGGGGGCCGGCGCGGAACCCGCGCGTCGACCGCCGCGAACTACCGCGGGCATGAGGCGTCCTCCACCATCCACCGGACCAGGTCGTGATAACTCATGCCCAGATGCGCGGCCTGCTCGGGAACGAGGGAGGTCGGCGTCATGCCGGGCTGGGTATTGACCTCCAGAAGGACCAGCACGTCCTTAACATCGTCATAACGAAAGTCGGACCGACTGACCCCGCGACATCCGAGGGCGGCGTGCGCCCGCTCGGATTCGCGCAGCGCCGCCTCGAAGACACGGGCGGGGATATCGGCCGGAAGCCTGTGGATCGACCCGCCCGGCGCGTATTTGGCCTCATAGTCGTAGAAGCCCTTGACCGGGGTGATGTCGGTCACCGTCAGGGCGCGCGGGCCGGTCGCCTCTCCGATCACGGCGACGGCCAGTTCACGGCCGGGGATATAGGGCTCGACCATCACGAGATCGCCATAGGTCCAGGCGTCCGACCCGACCTCGGCCTGGGGCCCGTTCGCGCCCTCGGGCACCAGATAGACGCCGACGGACGACCCCTCGGCGTTGGGCTTGATGATGTAGGGCGGCGGAATGACGTGGCGACGCGCCACCTCGTGCCGGTCGAACAGGCCGCCGCCTGGCACGGCGACGCCCGCCGCCTTCAGGATCGACTTGGTCTTGTCCTTGTCCATCGTCAGGGCCGAGGCCAGGACGCCGGAGTGGGTGTAGGGAATGGCCAGGGTCTCGAGGATGCCCTGGACACAGCCGTCCTCTCCCCATTCGCCGTGCAGGGCGTTCAGGACGACGTCGGGCTTGAGCTCGGCCAGCACCTGGGCCAGGTCGCGGCCCGCATCGACGCGGCTGACCCGGGCGACCTGGCCTTCCAGCGCGTCGGCGCAGCCCTTGCCCGAGGACAGCGAGACCTCTCGCTCCGAAGAGAGCCCCCCCATCAGGACGGCGACGTGCAGCTCTGACAAGGGACGGACCATGGGGGCTGTTCTAGCTGGGGCTTATGACGGGCGGCCGATCCTCTTGATCTCCCATTCTAGGTTTACGCCGAGTTTACTTTGAACCTCGGCGCGGACGATTTCGCCCAGCCCCTCGATGTCGGCGGCGGTCGCCTCGCCCGGGTTGATCATGAAGTTGGAGTGGAGCGCGCTGAACATGGCCCCGCCGCCGGTGACGCGGTGCAGCCGTCCGCGCCAGCCGGCATCATCGACCAGCTTCCAGGACGAATGCCCAGGCGGGTTCTTGAAGGTCGAGCCGCCGGTCTTCTCGCGGATGGGCTGGGTGGTCTCGCGCCGCGCCGTGATCTCGGCGATGCGGGCGGAGACGGCCTCGGGATCGTCGGGCGTCCCGTGATAGGTCGCCTCGATCCAGATGATGTCGGCCGGGGCTTGGGAGTGGCGGTAGCTGTAGCCGAAATCGGCCCGCGCGTAGTCGACCCGCTCGCCCGACCGTGTCAGCCCCCAGGCCGAGAGGAGGACGTCCTTCGTTTCCGACCCGTAGCAGCCCGCGTTCATGACCAGCGCCCCGCCGATCGTCCCCGGAATGCCCGCGTAGAACTCCAGCCCCGCGAGGCCCGCCTTGGCCGAGGCCTTGGCCACCATGGCGTCGAGCGCTCCCGCGCCGACCGTGATCGTGTCGCCCTCGGCCGTGATCCCGGCGAAGGGTCGACCGGCCAGCCGGACCACCACGCCCTCGACGCCGCCGTCCCGAACGATGACGTTGGAGCCAACGCCGAGCACCGTGACAGGGACGCTGTCCGGGAGCGCCTTGAGGAAAGCTGCCAGGTCATCCGCATCCGCTGGGATGAACAGCACGTCCGCCGCCCCGCCAACCCGGAACCAAGTGTAGGGTGCCAGCGGCTCATCCAGCACCAATTTGCCGCGCACGGAGGGAAGGGTTTCGCGCCAGGCGGAGGCGGCTTCGGATCGTGCGGTCATGCGGGCTCGATATCGGTCTGGGCGAAGTCGTCGCCCTTGTACAACAGGGGCATCCTGGCGTTGCGCGCGCAGGCGTAGGCGAAACAGTCACCGAAGTTGAGCGCCGCCGGATGGCGCCCCTTCCCGAACCGCGCGTAAGCCTGGATGGCAAGGCGTCGAGCTTGGGGTGGAACGGCTTGAACCTCGATCATCATGAGGCTCAGAAAGTCCTCCACCTCCGCCTCGGCGGCCTCCACCGGCAAGTGGAGATACCGACTGATGACGATGACGGTTTCCCAGACCGCCATGGGCGAAGTGACGCGCACGGCATGCGCCTCCATCCGCCTCGCCAAATCGGCGGCGTCGGGTTCCTTCAATAGAATGGCGCACAGGGCTGAAGCGTCAGCGAACATCACGCCCTAGTCGTAGAGGCTGTCGATAAACGCCTTGTCGACGAAGCCGCGATCGGGACCGGCGCGTGCATGTAAATCACGGACGAAGGCCAAGGCGCGTTCCACATACTCGTTGGGTTCTCCGACCCGGTCCAGCTCGTGGCGCAATGCCTGTCTGACCACCTCGGTCTTGGTCATGCGGCGCTGCGCAGCCAGACGCTCGGCAAGCCGGTCGACCTCCGGATCCTTGATGTAGAGTGGCATGGGATATCCCTGAGCGAGAAGTATATATACGCCCCCGCGTGCTTTTCGTCCAGTTCAGCACGCCTTCAGCGGCCGGTCCGCTCGATCAGCCCAGCGCTTCCAGCTGCGCCGGCAGCGCATAGGCCCAGCTGGTGATGTCCCCGGCCCCCAGCAGCACCACGACATCGCCGGCCTTGGCCTCCTCGGCGATCACGCGCGGGAGCACCGCCGCGTTCTCCAGCGCCGAGACGCGCAGGTGGCCATAACGGCGGATGCCGTCGACCAGGGCTTGTTTATCGATGCCCTCGATCGGGGCCTCGCCCGCCGCATAGACGTCGGCGACGATCACGCTGTCGGCGTCCGAGAAGCTGGTCGAGAATTCGTCCATCAGGTCGCGCAGGCGGGTGAAGCGGTGCGGCTGGACCACGGCGATGACGCGGCCCTCGGTCACCTGGCGCGCGGCCTTGAGGACGGCGGCGATCTCGACCGGATGATGCCCGTAGTCGTCGATGATGCGCACGCCCTTGACCACGCCCGTGGTGGTGAAACGCCGCTTGACGCCGGCGAAGGCGGCCAGCCCTTCGCGGATCGCTTCGTCCGAGACATCCAGTTCGCGCGCCACGGCGATGGCAGCGAGGGCGTTGGCGACATTGTGCCAACCGGCCATGGGCAGATGCAGATCGGCGATCCGCACAGGCTCGTCCAGCGCGGCCAGGCCTCGCCCCTGGATCAACACGTCGAACCGGCAGCCGTCCGGCCCCATCTCGACCTTGTCGGCCCGGACCATGGCCTGGGGGTTCATGCCGTAGGTGACGATGCGGCGGTTATCGATCGAGGCCACCAGCCGCTGGACCTCCGGGTGGTCCAGGCAGACGGCCGCGAAGCCGTAGAAGGGGATGTTCTCGACGAAGTCACAGAACGCCTTACGCACCGCATCGAAGTCGCCGTAGTGATCCAGATGCTCGGGATCGATGTTGGTGACGATGGCGACGGTCGACTTCAGACGCAGGAAGCTGCCGTCCGACTCATCCGCCTCCACCACGATCCAGTCGCCGTCGCCGACCTTGGCGTTGGTGCCATAGGCGTTGATGATCCCTCCGTTGACCACAGTGGGATCCAGCCCCGCCGCGTCCAGCAGTGCTGCGACCATGGACGTCGTCGTGGTCTTGCCGTGGGTGCCCCCGACCGCGATCGAGAACTGCAGCCGCATCAGTTCGGCCAGCATCTCGGCCCGGCGAACCAGGGGGATGCGCCGCTCGCGCGCGACCATCATCTCGGGGTTCGTGGCCTTGACCGCCGTGGAATAGACCACGGCCGACACCCCATCGCCGACGTGCGCGGCGTCATGGCCGATGAAGATGCGCGCGCCCAGCTTCTCCAGACGCTCGGTGTTGGCGCTGGCCTTGGCGTCGGAGCCCTGCACCGAATAGCCGATCTTCAGCATGATCTCGGCGATGCCGCTCATGCCGATGCCGCCGATGCCGACGAAGTGGACGGGGCCGAGGTCGAACGGGACGGGGCGAAGGCG
Organism: Brevundimonas aurifodinae; assembly: GCF_040195595.1. Lineage (NCBI taxonomy): Bacteria > Pseudomonadati > Pseudomonadota > Alphaproteobacteria > Caulobacterales > Caulobacteraceae > Brevundimonas > Brevundimonas aurifodinae. The sequence goes on along the minus strand of NZ_JBEGDD010000013.1, from coordinate 61,828 downwards.
CGCGATCATCCCGGCGGCTTAGCAAGCGCCGCGCAGGAATGCACCCTCGCCCGGACCGCGGCGATCACGCCTCGCGCACGGCTCGTCGCAAGGCCTCATCGACACGCGTCTGCCAACCAGGACCGCCGGATCGAAAATGCTCCAAAACCTCCGGAGACAGTCGGATGGTCACGCGCTCCTTGCGACGTGCGGGCGGCAGCGGCGGCCGTCCGGGTTGGCGGACCAGTTGACGGAGGATTTCAGGGCCGTGGACGTCGCCAGCCGGCCTAGCCTTGGCGAAATCTTCTTCCGTCCATTCTGGATTCTCGTCGAACTCCGGATTGTCCCGATCAGATGCCATGACGCTTTATCTCCTTCTCGTGGGCCCGACGAAAGCTGATCAGCCGGACCCGGCCACGCCGCACGGTGTAGACGACGCAATGACCAATGCCATCGATCCGACCAAAGGCGCGGTATCGCGTCTCGCCGTAGTCCCTGCGCTCGTCCACCCGAACAACCGGATCGGCGTCGAACTTTGGAAAGGCGTCCAGCGCCAGACCATGCTTGTCTCGATTGGACCGACGCTTGTCCTGATCGAACTCGGGTTCATCCTCGCTCACGCAATTAATGTATGCACATTAATCCATGGCGTCAACGCGTTCAGCCCCCCTTAACCACAAGGATTCACCGTGCGGCCTTCAGCGTAGCCGGGGCCGCCTTCGTGACCGATCTCAAGACTGACATCCTCCTCATCGGCGACTGCATCGAGGTGCTGCGGTCCCTGCCCGACAAGTCCGTCGACATGGTCTTCGCCGACCCGCCCTATAACCTTCAGCTGGGCGGTGACCTGCTGCGGCCCGACAACTCCAAGGTCGATGCGGTCGACGACGAATGGGACAAGTTTTCCAGCTTCGCCGCCTATGACGCCTTCTGCCGCGAGTGGCTGACCGAGTGCCGCCGGGTGCTGAACGACGAGGGCTCGATCTGGGTGATCGGCAGCTATCACAACGTCTTCCGGCTGGGCGCGGCGATCCAGGACCTGGGCTACTGGGTGCTGAACGACATCATCTGGCGCAAGTCCAACCCCATGCCGAACTTCAAGGGGACGCGTTTCACCAACGCCCACGAGACGCTGATCTGGGCGGCCAAGAGCCGTGAACAGAAGCGCTATACCTTCAACTACGACGCGCTGAAGGCCTTCAACGAAGACACCCAGATGCGCTCGGACTGGACCTTCGCGCTGTGCACCGGAGAGGAGCGGATCAAGGGCGAGGACGGCAAGAAGGCCCATCCGACCCAGAAGCCCGAGGCCCTGCTGCACCGGGTTCTGCTGGCCGCGACCCGGCCCGGCGACGTGGTGCTGGACCCCTTCTTCGGCACGGGCACGACGGGGGCGGCGGCCAAGCGGTTGGGGCGGCGCTGGATCGGCATCGAGCGCGACCCCGACTACGCCAAGGTGGCCGAGAAGCGGATCAAGGCGGTGCGTCCCGCCGCGCCCGAGGACCTGATGGTCATGGGCTCCAAGAAGGCCGAGCCCAAGGTCGCCTTCGGGGCCCTGGTCGAGGCCGGCCTGCTGTCGCCCGGCGACGTGCTGTATTGCCCCAAGGGCGAGCGCGAGGCGCGGGTCCGGGCGGACGGCTCGCTGGTGTCCGGCGCGCTCAGCGGCTCGATCCACAAACTGGGGGCGTTGCTTGAGAACGCGCCCGCCTGCAACGGCTGGACCTACTGGCGTTTCCGCACCGACAACGGCCTGCGCTCGATAGACGCCCTGAGAGCCGAGGTCCGCGCCGGCATGCAATGACGACCAGCGTACATTGAAACAAGCGTAACCTACCGGAAACGTTGCGGGAAATCGTTGTTCCCTGTGGAACCACCCGCCCGCGCGGAGGTTGATGATCTCGCGCCCATCGCTGTCCGGGCGCTGGAACGTTCGCCATGAAAATCGCTCAGGTTACGCCGCTCTACGAAGCCGTGCCGCCCAAGCTGTATGGTGGAACCGAGCGTGTCGTCGCTCACCTCACGGATGCGCTCGTCGATCTGGGCCACGAGGTCACCCTGTTCGCCTCGGCCGAGGCGCGGACCAGGGCGCGGCTGGTGCCGGTCCGCGATCAGGCGATCCGCCTCGACCCCGCCCCGCTGAAGTCGGACCTGGCCGCCCACATGACCATGCTGTCGGAAGTCCTCGCGCGCGCCGACGATTTCGACGTGATCCATTTCCACACCGACATGATCCATTTTCCGTTCTTCGAGCGGCACGCCAGCAAGACCCTGACGACCCTGCACGGGCGGCTGGACATGAAGGACCTGCCCGAGGTCTATGAGCGTTGGCCGCAGTTCGGCCTGGTCTCGATTTCTGACCATCAGCGGCGGCCGCTGGCCTTCGCCAACTGGCACGCCACCGTGCATCACGGCATGCCCGCCGAGCAGTATGTGTTCTCGCCCAAGTCCGAGGGCTATCTGGCCTTCCTCGGCCGGATCTCGCCCGAGAAGCGGCCTGACCGCGCCATCGAGATTGCCACGAAGCTTGGCAAGCGGCTGAAGATAGCGGCCAAGGTCGATGCCGCCGACAAGGTCTACTACGAGACCAGGATCAAACCGTTGATCGATGGCAATCCGTTGATCGAGTTCGTCGGGGAGATCGGCGGCCATCAGAAGTCCGAATTCCTGGGCGGGGCCGACGCCCTGCTGTTCCCCATCGACTGGCCCGAGCCCTTCGGCCTGGTGATGATCGAGGCCATGGCCTGTGGCACGCCGGTGGTCGCTTTCCGCTGCGGGTCGACGACAGAGATCATCGAGGACGGGGCGACGGGCTTCCTGGTCGATACCCTGGAACAGGCGGTGGCCGCCGCGGATCGCGCGCCCATGCTGGACCGCGAGGCCGTCCGCGCCCGGTTCGAACTGCGCTTTTCGGCCACCGCAATGGCGCGTCGCTATCTGGACGTCTACGGCGACCTGCTGGCCAAGCGGCCGTTCGCCGAGCCGGTGCTGACCGATGTGGTCGTGCCCCTGCACGAGGATCGCAGCTTCGCCGCCACGGCCTGAACCAAAGATCGCCAGGGTCATTTTCCCCTAGGGCCTGATCCGGAAAAGTGTGAGCGGTTTTCCGGTCGGATCAGGCCCCAGGAAACCGCTGGACCTTGATTCACAGCATCGGCGGAATCGCGAAGCGATTCCTCCTCAGCTGATCAAGGTCTAGCATTCGACAGCTAGACCGCGCGACTGACGGTCACGACGGCGAGGCTTCATGGACGACGGCTATTCGGTTCAGACGACGGCGGCGGAAACCGGTGAAGCCGGCGGGCTGGATACGCTGCAGGCCTTGAAGGACGCCGACACCTTTCTGGTGGCCGACGACTGGGGCGACCTGAAGGGCGGGGCCGACGGCCTGTTCCACAAGGACACCCGCATCCTGTCGCGGTTCGCCATGACCGTGGGCCTCGCGCGGCCGTCGCGGCTCAGCTCGGGCGTCTCGCGCGACAACGTCTTCTTCACCGCCCATGTGACGAACCGGCCCCTGCCGCCGATGGGCGGTCGTTCCGCCCCGGCCGGGGTGATCCACATCGAACGCCGCCGCTTCCTGTGGGCCGAGCGCATGTTCGAGCGGGTGCGGATGGTCAATCACGGCATCGAGGACGTCCTCCTGCCGCTGGCCTTCGACTATGGGGCGGATTTCGCCGACATCTTCCAGGTGCGGGGAACGCTGCGCGAGAAGCGCGGCACGGTCGAGACGCCCAGCCACGACGGGCGGCGCGTGACCTTCGCCTACACGGGTCTCGACGCGGTCCGCCGCACCGGCTGCCTGGCCTTTTCCGAGCCCCCCGCCCGGTTGGGCGGGACACGGGCGGAGTTCATGTTCAGCCTGCCGATGGGCAAGGCGCTGGACCTCTATATCGAGTGTGGGCCCGAGCTGCGGGCCACGCCGGACAAGTCGCGCTGGCGCCAGAACGCCGTAGAGGCGCGGCTGGCCATGCGGCGACGGCGCCGACGCGGGGCCTCTGTGCGCGGCCCCCGCAGCCCCCGGTTCAACGCCTGGCTGGACCAGTCGCGCGCCGATGTGGCGTTGCTGACCACCGACCTGCCGACCGGCCCCTATCCCTATGCCGGGACGCCGTGGTTCTCGACCCCGTTCGGCCGGGACGGGATCATCACGGCCTGGCAGATGCTGTGGCTCGACCCCTCCCTGGCCAAGGGGGTCCTGACCTATCTGGCGGCGCGCCAGGCCACCGAGGTCAACGCCTTTCAGGACAGCCAGCCCGGCAAGATCATGCACGAGACCCGGGGCGGCGAGATGAGCGCGCTCGGGGAGGTGCCGTTCGGCCTCTACTACGGCGGGGTCGACACCACCTGCCTGTTCGTGGCCCTGGCCGGAGCCTATGCGAGGCGGACCGGCGACCTCGATCTGATCCAGACGCTTTGGCCCAATCTGGTCGCCGCGACCGAATGGATGAGGGATTATGGCGACTCGAACGGCGACGGTCTGATCGACTATCAGCGCGCCGCCGAGACGGGTCTGTCCAACCAGGGCTGGAAGGACTCAGAGGATTCGATCTTCCATTCCGATGGCCGGTTTCCGAAGGGGCCCGTCGCCCTGCTGGAGGTCCAGGGCTATGCCTTCGCCGCTTGGCGGGCCATGGCCGAACTGGGCGAGCGACTGACCGACGGTCGCGCCCGGGCCTGGGGCCGCCGCGCCGAAGAGGTTCGCCAGCTGGTCGAGGAGCGGTTCTGGATCGAGGACCAGCAGTTCTACGCCATCGCCCTGGACGGGGACGGCAACCCCTGCGAGGCCATCGGATCGAACGCGGGCCATCTGCTGTTCACCGGCCTGCCGACCCGGGCCCGGGCGGAGGCGGTGACGCGGCGGCTGCTGGGGGCCGAGTTCCGGTCGGGCTGGGGCATCCGGACCCTGGCGCGGGGGCAGCCCCGGTTCAATCCGATGAGCTATCACAACGGCTCGGTCTGGCCGCATGACACGTCGCTGGGCGTCGCGGGCATGGCGCGCTACGGCGAGCGCGACGCGGTGGCCATGATCCTGAGTGAGATCTACGCCGCCGCCAGCCATTTCCAGATGCGCCTGCCGGAGCTTTTCTGCGGCTTCGAGCGCGAGCCCGGCGAGGGGCCGATCGCCTATCCGGTCGCCTGTTTGCCCCAGGCCTGGGCGGCGGGGTCTGTGTTCCTGATGCTGAAGGCGGCCCTGGGCATCGAGATCGACGCACAAGCCAGAACCGTGACGATCGACGCCCCCACCCTACCGACCGGCATCGAGCGGCTGACCGTCAGCCGGCTCCAGGTCGGTGACGCCTCGGTCGATCTGGCGTTCGAGCGGGTGGGCGACCAGGTCGTGGCCATGCCTCGGAACCGCGTCGGCGAACTCAGGATCGTGACGACGCGGTAGCTTTCAGGCGGCCTTGCGGGCGTCCAGCCATTGCCGGAGAGCGCGGTTCATCCGCGTCTGCCAACCGGGCCCATCGGCCCGGAACGCATCGATGATGTCTGCGTCGAAGCGCACGGTCGTCGATACCTTGGTTGCACCGGCTTTCGGTCGTCCAGGGCGAATGACGGTATCGCCAACACGCAGCTCGGCCCGCTCGAACCAGGCGTCGTCGAGTTCGGGAGCATCGTCGGGATCAACCCAACCGCTCTCCGTATCGTGCTTGTTCTCTGACATTGGCCTTCCTCATGAAAATGACGTGTATCGCCTCGTCGCGCTCGGTCCAGACCACCACGACCATCCGTCCCCGCAGCCAACCCGCGCTGATCCAACGGATTTCTCCGTAATCTTTCCGAGTGTCCTGCTCGGTGTAGAACGGAGCGGCGAAAACCTCCGCCACCATTGCAAAATCCAGATCTCGCTCGGCGAGAGTGCGTTCACGCTTGGCCGGATCGAACGTGATGCACACTCGATTCTGTTACTACAAAAAATGCGCTCAAGCAATGCCGGAACGGACTAGCGCCTTCCTGAAGACCGTCGGCAGGGCCGCCAGAGCCTCGGCTTCCGGCCTCCAGAGATAATCGCCCGCTCCTTCGGCCACGCGCACCCAGAGCGTCAGCGAGAAGTGGGTGAAGACGTGTTCGACCGCGCCGGCGTCGGTCCAGCCCGCCTCGATCGGAGGCGTCTCGTCCGGCGGTCCCTCGCGCCAGTCGCCGGTCGGCAGGCCGAGCATGCCGCCCAGCAGTCCCTTGTCCGGTCGGCGGACCAGGGCCACCCGGCCCCCGGCGTCGCGCAGGACCCAGGCGATGCCCCGACGATGGGGCTTGGCCGCCTTCTTCGTCTTGACCGGATAGCGGTCCGGCTCGCCGGTCGCCCGGGCGGCGCAGAAGCCGCTGATGGGACACATGAGGCAAAGCGGCCACCGTGGCCGGCATACGGTCGAGCCCAGATCCATCAGGGCCTGGGCCCAGTCTCCGGGCCGGTCGTCGGCGACGAGGCTGCCCGCCAATCGCCTCAGTTCCGGCCTCGCGGCGGGAAGCGGCGTCTCGACGGCGAACAGGCGGGCGACGACCCGCTCGACGTTGCCGTCCACGACATTGGCGGGGCGGTCGGAGGCGATCGCGGCCACGGCGGCGGCGGTGTAGGCGCCGACCCCCGGCAGTTCCAGCAGACCCGCCTCGGTGTCCGGGAAGACACCCTGATGATCGCGCGCCACGGTCCGGGCACACGCCAGCAGATTGCGGGCGCGGGCGTAGTAGCCGAGCCCCGCCCAGGCGGCCATCAGGTCGCCGTCCTCGGCCGCCGCCAGGTCCGAGACCGTCGGCCACCGTGCCGTGAACCGCTCGAAATAGGGGGTGGCGTGAGGCACGGTCGTCTGTTGGAGCATCACCTCCGACAGCCAGACCCGGTAGGGATCGACGCGATCGGTGGAACCCGGCGGCCGGCGCCACGGCAGGGCCCGGGCGTGGGCGTCGTACCAGTCCAGCAGGGCGGACCTGAGCTTCGCGATATCGGCGGGGCGCATAGGGTCGAGCCTTAGCCTCTCCCTCCCCTTCAGGGGAGGGAGAAGTCGGCGCGGAAATCCGCTACGACAGGGCCATGGCGCGCGATCTGCCCACCGAAAGCGAGGCCCGCGAGATCCTGTCGCGGCGACGGACCCGGCCCATGCCGCGCCCCGCGCCCCCGGCCGGCCGCTCGCTGGCCCCCTTCATCAAGGAGTTGGACGCGAAGTTCGGACGCGGCGCGGGCGCGCTGGAACCGCGCTGGCGCGAGATCGTCGGCGACCAACTGGCCCGCGTCACCCGGCCGCAGAAACTGACCAAGGGCCGGGCGGGTGCGGGGGGCACCCTGGAACTGCGCGTGGCGGGCCCGGCCGCGCTTCTGGTCCAGCACCAGTCCGCCGACATCCTGGCGCGGGTGAATCTGTTCCTGGGTGAAGGCTCGGTCGACAAGCTGAGGATCGCCCAGGGCCCGGTGAAGCCTTTGCCCACCCCCGCCGTTTCGACCAAGGGCGCGCGTCGCAAGATCGACCCGCTCGACGCCGGGGCCGAAGCCGAGCTGAAGCAGTCGCTGGAGGCCGCCCCGCCGGGTCTAAAGGGCGCGCTGGAGGCACTGGGCCGGGCGGTGCTGTCGGATTCGCGAAAGGCTCGCCCCTGACGTCGACCGTCGGTCGGTTGACAAAACTTCGCCGCACCTGTTGTCGAAGGGTCTAGGCCTCGCGCGAGGTTCGGGAATCGCGCGAACATCCGCTTTCGATTTCAGAGGAAGACGCCATGCGCGCCGACGGTCGTTTCAAGTTCTCTTCCATGAGCCGCCGCGCGGCCGTCACGGGCGCCGCCCTGGCTGCCATGGCGGTGCTGGCGGGATGCTCCGGCTCGACCGCCGGCAACCCGGCCGACGGTGACATGGCCAAGGGCGCGCCCGAGGGGGCCAAGGTCACGGTCATCGAATACGCCTCGGTCACCTGCGGGGCCTGCGCCGCCTGGCAGTCGCAGGTCTGGCCCGAGTTCAAGACCAAATACGTCGACACCAACCAGGTCCGATTCGTCTTCCGCGAGTTCCCGACCCCGCCCCAGCCGGTGGCCGTCGCCGGCTTCCTGATGGCGCGCTGCGCCGGTCCGGAGAACTATTTCCCGGTGGTAGAGGAACTGCTGGCCAGCCAGGCCGAGATGTTCGGACCGGCCGGACCGCGTCCGCTATTGCTCCGGGTCGCCAACGGCGTGGGTCTGAGCGAGGAACAGTTCCAGGCCTGCGTCACCGACGAGGCCGCCATCGCCGCGATGGATGAGCGCATCAAGGCCGCCATGGACGCGGGCGTCAGTGGCACCCCGACCTTCATCGTCAACGGCCAGACCGTGCCCGACAACTCCCTGTCCGGCCTGTCGGCGGCGATCGACGCCGCCCTGGCCGAGGGCTGACCTCGATGATCCGCCTGCGCGACCTGATGCTCGCCGTCGCGATCACGGTCGCGCCGGTCGCGGTCTCGGCCCAGACGGCCCCCGTGCCGCCGGTCACGGCCGCCGACCGCGTGCTGGGCCGCGCCGACGCGCTCGTGACGGTGATCGAATACGCCTCCTTCACCTGCTCGCACTGCGGCGAGTGGCACACGGGCGTGCTGCCGGCCTTCAAGGCGCGGTTCGTCGATACGGGCCAGGTCCGGCTGGTGTTCCGCGACCTGCCGACCCAGCCGGTCCAGGTGGCGGCCCAGGCCGCGGGCATCGCGCGCTGCGCCGCGCCGGACCGCTTCTTTGACGTGGCTTCGACCCTGATGAGCGGCCAGGCGGCCCTGTTCGAGGGCGCGCCGGTGGCGGACTGGTTCACGGCCGCCATCGCCGTCAGCGGCAAGTCACAGGCCGAGATCGAGACCTGCCTGGAAGACCCCGCGACGCTCCAGAACATCCGCGCGGGCATCGCCGGGGCCCAGGCCGCCGGGGTGGACGGCACGCCCAGCTTCTTCGTCAACGGCCGCCGGGTCGCCGATACCTCTCTCGAAGGCCTGTCGGCCGCGATCCAGCCTCTGGTCGCGGGTCGCTGACGCCGGGATGCAGTTCCAGCGACTGCGTCTCGTCGGGTTCAAGTCCTTCGTCGATCCGGCCGAGGTCTTCATCGAGCCCGGCCTGACGGGGATCGTCGGCCCCAACGGCTGCGGCAAGTCAAACGTGCTGGAATCCATGCGCTGGGTCATGGGGGCGAATTCGGCCAAGGCCATGCGCGGCCAGGGGATGGACGACGTCATCTTCGCCGGAGCGTCGGACCGACCGCCGCGCAACCACGCCGAAGTCCAGCTGACCATCGACAACGCCCAGCGACGGGCCCCCCAGCCCTTCACCGACAGCGCCATCCTGGAGGTCAGCCGCCGCATCGACCGGGGCCAGGGATCGACCTATCGGATCAACGGCAAGGAGGTGCGCGCGCGCGACGTGCAACTGCTGTTCGCCGACGCCTCGACGGGGGCCAACTCCCCGGCCCTGGTCCGGCAGGGGCAGATCTCGGAGCTGATCGCCGCCAAGCCGCAGAACCGGCGGCGTATCCTGGAAGAGGCGGGCGGCGTGGCGGGGCTGCACACGCGGCGGCATGAAGCCGAGCTGCGATTGAAGGCCGCCGAGGCCAATCTTGAGCGGCTGGACGACATCGGGCGCGAGCTGGAGACGGCGCTCGGCCGGCTGAAACGCGAGGCGCGTCAGGCCGAGAAGTACAAGAAGATCTCCGCCGAGATCCGGGCTCTGCAGGCCGCCCTGCTGTATGTCCGCTGGAACGACGCGCGGCTGGCGGCGGAAGACGCTGCCGGGGAGCTGGCCGAGGCCGAACGCACCGTGGGCGAGGCGACGGCGGCGGCGGCGCGGGGGCAGACGGCGGCGCTGAAGGCCCAGGAGGCGCTGAAGCCCGCGCGCGAGGAGGACGCGGTGGCGGCGGCCCTTTTGCACCGCGCCTCGCTGGAGCGCGACCGGCTGGACATGGCCGAGCAGGCGGCGCGGGCCGAGGTCGAGCGGCTGAAGTCCGAACAGGCGCGCATCGCCGCCGACACCGAGCGCGAGGCCGCCATGGCCGAGGACGCAGGCGCGCAGCTGGAGCGGCTGACGGCCGAGATCGATGCCTTGGCCGCAGAGGTCGCCGCCGCCCCCACCCGGGGGCCGGAGCTCGAGACCGCCTTGGCGAGCGCCGAGGACGTCCGCCGCGCCGCCGACGCCGAGGTCGAACGGGTCGCGGGGACCCTGGCGGCCATCGAGGCCCGGGCCAACGCCGAGACGGCGCGGCGACGGGACGCGGAGGCGCGACTGACGCGGGCGGAGGGGGCACTGGAGGCGGCCCGGCGGGAACGCGCCGCGCTGGGGCCGCTGGAAACACCCGAAGTCATCGAGGCGCAGGCGGCTCTGGAGACGGCAGCGACGGCACTGACAGATGCCCGGGCCGAGGTCGAGGCGGCGGAGGCGCGGCGGGGCGATCTGGCGCGCGCGGAGCAGGAGGCGCGCACCGCCGCGCGAGCCGCCGAAGACCGTCTGGGACGGCTGCAGACCGAGGCGCGGGGGCTGGCGTCCCTGCTGGTCACCACCCGGCGCGACCACGCGCCGGCGCTGGACAAGGTCTCTGCCGCCAAGGGCTATGAAGCCGCGCTGGCGGCGGCGCTCGGCGACGATCTGGACGCGGCGCTCGATGCGAAGGCGGCGGCCTATTGGGGCGGGGCGGCGGTGCCCTCCCCCGCCTGGCCAGACGGGGTGGAGCCGCTCGCGAAGGTGGTGGACGCACCGGATGCGCTGGCTGCACGGCTGGCACTGTGCGGCGTAGCGGACCGGACCGCGGCAGCGAGTTTGGCAAAGGCCCTGCCGCCCGGCGCCCGGCTGGTGACGAAGGAGGGCGACCTCCATCGCTGGGACGGCTTCGTCAGCCGGGCCGAGGCGCCGCGTCCGGCCGCCGTACGGCTGGCACAACGCACGCGGCTGTCGGAGTTGGAAGCCGAGATCGACGCAGGCAAGCCCGCGCTGGAAGCGGCGCAACAGACGCTCAAGGCCGCGACCGAGGCCTTCCGCGCGGCGGAGGAGACGGTGAAGGCCGCGCGCCTCAAACCCTTCGCCGCCGACAAGGCCCTGGCCGCCGCGCGCGACCGGGTCGAGGCGCTCGGTCGCGAGCAGGCCCGGCGCGAGGCGCGGGCCCAGGCGCTGGACGAGAGCCTGACCCGCCTGACCGCCGAGCAGGAGGCCGCCGGGGCGGCGCTGGCCCAGGCGGCGACCGAAGCGGCGTCGGGCGAGACGGTCGACGCGCTGAAGGCCGAACTGGCCGGGGCCCGCGCCGCCGCCGAAACGGCACGGACGGCCTCCGCTCAAGCGCGCGCGGACCGCGACGCCGAGGCGCGCGAACGGAGCGGCCGCGAGCAGAGGCTGGCGTCCCTGACGCGCGAGCGCGACGGCTGGGCCGGTCGGGCAAAGGACAGCGCGGCGCGGATCACGACGCTGGAGAAGGACGCGGGGCGAACCGCGACCCTGCTGGCGGAGGCGGAGCGGGCCCCGGAGGTGCTGGCCGGGCAACGGTCGAAGCTGATGGACACGCTGACCGCCGCCGAGACGCGGCGAAAGGCCGCCGCCGACGCCCTGTCGGTTCTGGAAGGCGAGGCCACCGACGCCGACCGCGCCGGCCGCGCCGCCGACGCCGCGGCCGGACAGGCGCGCGAGGCCCGGGCCGGTCTGGCCGCGCGGGCCGAGAGCGCAGCCGAACGCCTGGCCGAGATGGATGCCCAGCTGCGCGAGACGGCGCAGATGTCGCCCGACCAGCTGGGCCAGAAGCTGATCGACGACGCCATCGCCCGGCCGCCCGACGCCGCCGGGGCCGAGAGCCTGCTGTATGGGCTGGAGCGCGAGCGCGAACAGCTGGGGCCGGTCAACCTGCGGGCCGAGGAAGAGGCCGAGGAATACGGCGAACGTCTGCAGACCATGCGGCTGGAACGGTCGGACCTGACCGGCGCCATCGCCCGCCTGAGGGACGGCATCGACGAGCTGAACGCCGAGGGCCGTGAGCGGCTGACCGCCGCGTTCGACGTCATCAACGACAACTTCAAGAGCCTGTTCGAGGCCCTGTTCGGCGGTGGCCAGGCGGAACTGAAACTGGTCGAGAGCGACGACCCGCTTGAGGCGGGCCTGGAGATCTACGCCTGTCCGCCGGGCAAGCGGCTGTCGGTCATGAGCCTGATGTCGGGCGGCGAGCAGGCCCTGACGGCGGCCGCCCTGATCTTCGCTGTCTTCCTGGCCAATCCGGCCCCGGTCTGCGTGCTGGACGAGGTCGATGCGCCGCTGGACGACGCCAACGTCGACCGCTTCTGCCGAATGCTGAACGAGATGCGCAACCGCACCGACACCCGCTTCATCGTAATCACCCACAACCCGGTGACCATGAGCCGGATGGATCGCCTCTACGGCGTCACCATGCCCGAGCGAGGCGTCAGCCAGCTGGTCAGCGTGGACCTGAAGCAGGCGGAGACGCTGGTGGCGTAACCGGGGCTGCGTTCGCGTCCACCGCCAGCCGGTCCCTCGGCAGGGCCTCCGGGCACTGGTCGCGCATGAAGACCAGCATCTTCTCGCGGATCTCGCAGCGCAGGTCGAAGACGACGCCGGCGTTGCGACCACTGGCCAGGCAACGGACCTGGGCCACGCGGTCGGTGATGTCGGTCACGGCCAGGTTCACGACATCGCCGTCCCACAGGGGCGAGGCCCGGCAGATGCGCTCCAGCTCGGCGCGCAGGCGGTCGATCGGGGCCTCGTAGTCGACATAAAGGATGGCCGCGCCGATCAGGCGCGACGTCTCGCGGGTCCAGTTCTGGAAGGGTTGTTCGATGAAATAGCTGAGCGGCAGGATCATCCGCCGCCAGTCCCACAGGCGGACGACGACGTAGGTGGAGGTGATCTCCTCGATCTGACCCCACTCGTTCTCGACGATGACGGCGTCGTCGATGCGGATGGGCTGGGCCGTGGCGATCTGGATGCCGGCGACCAGGTTCTTGAGCAGGGGCTGGAGCGCGAGGCCGGCGACGATGCCCACCACCCCGGCCGAGGCCAGCAGCGACACGCCCCACTGACGGACCGCGCCGATCGTCATCATGGCCAGGGCCACGGTGACGATGCCGATCAGGATGACCCCGGCCCGTTGCAGGATGCGGGTCTGGGTGACGTGCTTCCTGGCGTTGAGGTTGTCCTCTGTCTCGAGGTTGAACTTCCGCAGATAGACGACCGCCCACATGTCGACGATGCCCGTTGCGATCCAGCCGAGCACGAGGATCACCAGGAACAGGATCGCCGACCGGATGACGGCCGAGGGGTCCGGATCGAGCGGCGAGACGGTGACGGAAAACCCGACCGCGATCAGGATGATGAGGATGCGGAGCTTGCGCCGCGCGCGCTCGACCACGCCGCGCCAGAACATGTCGCGGTTTCGAACAACCCGCCGCAGGATCGAGAAGACGATGCGGTGAGCCACCCAGCCACCGCCCACGAAGACGGCGATCACGATGGCCACGACCAGCCATTCGGGCAGCCATTGGAACCGTCGCCAGAGCAGGATGATCTGGCGCGTCAGGTCGGTGATTTCGGGAGGCATTGAGGAAGACAGCGTTTGGCCCATGGCTTCTGTTCCGCAAAAAGCCTCAGCCGGCCGTCGCCTCGGTCAGGTCGGCCAGACGCTGGGCCGCGTCGGGAATGGCGACGGAACGGGCGGCGGCGCTCATGGCGGGCAGACGCGCGGGGTCGGCGAAAACCCCGGCCACGGCCCGCGTCATCGCCTCGACAGTCAGGTCGTCCTCCAGGATCATCTCGGCGGCAGAGACATCGGTCAGGAGCTTGGCGTTCAGCCGCTGGTGGTCATCGGTGGCGATCTTCAGCGGGATCAGGATCGAGGGCATGGCGGCGACGGCCAGTTCGGCGCAGGTCGAGGCTCCGGCCCGGCCGATGACCAGATGGGCGGAGGACAGGCGGCTGGCCATGTCGCGGAAGAAGGGCGCGACCTCGGCCTCGATGCCGGCGTCGAGATAGATCTGGCGCGCGGCCTCCAGCGTCTCGGGACGGGATTGCTGCTGGACCTTGAGGCGGCTGCGAATGGCGTCCGGCAAGCCCGCCATGGCGCGCGGCGTCGTCTCGGACAGGACGCGGGCTCCCTGACTGCCACCTGTGACCAGGACATGGATCGGGCCGTTGCCGGGCGCCGCATAGGCACGATCGAACAGGGCCCGGATGTCGGCGCGCACGGGGGCCCCGACGACCTCAGCCCTGGCCTTCACTGCGGGGGCGGCGCGCTCCAGAGTCGGGAAGGACGAGGCGACCGCGCGGACGTAAGGCGCCAGGGCGCGGTTGGTGCGACCCAGAACGGCGTTCTGTTCGTGGATCAGCGTCGGGCGGCGCTGGAGGATGGCGGCGACCAGGGCGGGCGCGGACGGATAGCCGCCGAAGCCGACCACGACGCGGGCGTCCAGGCGGCGAAAGGCGGCCTCGGCCTGGGCCACGCCGCGCACGATGGCCACGCCCGCCTTGGCCAGACCCAACGGACCGGAGCCGGTCGCGGCGTCGAGCGCCAGCCGCTCCTCGGCGGGGAAGGCCTGGGCGTACTGCTCGCCGCGGCGGTCGGTGGCCAGCACGACCCGCCAGCCGCGCGCGGCCATCTCGCGGGCCAGGGCCTCGGCCGGGAACATATGGCCCCCGGTGCCCCCGGCGGCGACGACGCAGACTTTGGTCATGGCAGGGGGATAGCGGAGGAGGAGCGGGGAAGGAACCTCTCCCTCCCCGGAACGGGAGGGTGGTCGGAGCGAAGCGGAGACCGGATGGGGGGGCCGGGAGAGCCGGACGCCGACATCGCCTGCGGATCCCCGGGCCGCCCCCACCCGGTCGCTGCGCGACCACCCTCCCCCAAGTGGGAGGGAGAGGTCGCGCACTACGGCATCAGCATCCGCCGCGGGCGGGCCAGGCTGGACCCCGGCTCGTAGGCCCCCGGTCGCCGCCGCGTCAGGGCCAGGGCGAACCCCATGGTCAGCCCCATGGCCAGCATGGACGAGCCGCCGTAGCTGATGAAGGGAAGGGTCATGCCCTTGGTCGGGATCAGGTTCAGGTTCACCGCGATGTTGATCGAGGCCTGCAGGCCGATCAGCATGAACAGGCCCGCCGCCGCCGTCTGCTCGAACGGATCGTTCAGCAGCCGCGCCTTTCGCATGCCGCGCACGACGATGAAGGCATAGAGGCCGATCATCACCAGGCTGAGCACCAGGCCGAACTCCTCGGCCGCGACGGAGTAGATGAAGTCGGTGTGCAGGTCGGGAACGTGACGCTTCATCACCCCCTCGCCGATGCCGCGCCCGATCAGGCCGCCGTCGCGGATGGCTTCGGACGCGCGGTCGATCTGGTGGGTGTCCTCGGCGCCGGGCGAGACGAACTTGGCCACGCGCGACTGGACGTGAGGGAACAGCAGATAGATGGCCGCCAGCCCCGCCGCCCCCAGCCCGCCCAGCACGGCGACCCAGCGCAGCGGCACGCCCGCCATGAAGAAGACGGCCGTGAAGGTAGTGGTGATCAAGAGGGTCTGGCCGATGTCGGGCTGGATCAGCAGCAGGGCGACGCACAGGGCATAGGCCCCGAAAGCGATCGAGACGCCGGGCACCCCCTGCCCCTTCTGGCCCTCGGCGAACATCCAGGCGGCGAAGACGATCAGGCTGGGCTTGGCGAATTCCGAGGGCTGGAGGCTGAACGGGCCCAGGTTCACCCACCGCGCCGCGCCCTTCACCGTGTCGCCGATGACGGGCAGCAGGGCCATGACGACGATGGCGCCGAGCAGGGCCAGCACCGCGATCCGCCGCACGCCGCGTGGCGACAAGAGGGACATCACCAGCATGGCCCCCACCCCGCCCGCGGCCCAGACCAGCATCCGCCAGGAATAGTGGAAGGGGTCGGTGAGGGATTCGTCGGCCAGGATGGCGGCGGGCGAGGAGGCGAAGCTCAGCGCCACGCCCAGGCCGATCAGCGCCAGAGCCGCGCCCAGCAGCGCGCGATCGACCGTCCAGAACCATTTGGCGATGGGACTGGGGTCGTTGCGGCTGAACGGCGGGACGTAGGAGGTGGCGGCCTCGGTCATGGTTTCTCAACCCTGAACGAAAGGCGTAGCCCCAAGGTTAAGAACGGCGGCGCGAAACGCCTCTCCGCGCGCCTCGAAATCCAGGAACTGGTCGAAGCTGGCGCAGGCGGGGCTGAGGAGGACGACCGGGTCGCCGCCGGCAGCTCGCGCGTCGGCGGCGGCGAGGGCGACGGCGGTGGCCATGTCGCCGGCGGCGACGTGGGGGGTGTCGCCCAGGGTGGCGGCGAAATCGGCGGCCGCCTCGCCGATCAGATAGGCCTTGGCGATGCGGGGGAAGAGGTCACGCAGGTCCTCGATCCCCCCGTCCTTGGCACGACCGCCGGCGATCCAGAAGCTGCTCAGATAGGACATCAGGGCCTGGCGCGCGGCGTCGGCGTTGGTGGCCTTGGAGTCGTTGACGAAGCGCACAGGGCCAAGGTGGGCGACGGTCTCCATGCGGTGGGCAAGGCCCGGGAAGGTCATCAGGCCCTGGACCGCGACGTCATGCGCGACACCCAGCGCCCGGGCGGCGGCATAGGCGAAGGCGGCGTTCTGGGCGTTGTGGCGGCCGGGCAGCGAGCGGGCGGGAGTGAGGTCAAGGACGGGCTCGCCATTCGCCCGGATCACTCGGCCCGCCGCTTCCAACTTTCCGCTCATCCCCGCGAAAGCGGGGACCCAGTTCTTTGGCCACTTCGACGACCGGTGCGAGTCCAGAAACGGGTCCAGACCATCGTGCTCAAGCGAAAGCACTGGGTCCCCGCTTTCGCGGGGATGAGCGGAAGTGGAAACAGTGCAGCCGGCGACGCCGCCGACTGCGAGCCACTCCGCGATGTCCGTCCCCTCCGCCTCATCCACCCCGACCAGCGCCACCGCCTCCGGCCCGAGCGCCTGAAACAGCCGCGTCTTGGCCGCGACGTAGCCCTCCATGCCGCCGTGACGGTCCAGGTGGTCGGGGCTGATGTTGGTCAGGATGGCGACATCGGGGGCGAAGGTGGTGGTCAGGTCCAGCTGATAGCTGGAGACCTCGATCACATAGACGGCGTCTGGCGTGAGCTCCGGCAGCGCCAGCACGCCGATGCCGATGTTGCCGCCGATGTGGACGGTCAGCCCGGCCTGTTTCAGGACCCAGCCGATCAAGGCCGTGGTGGTGGACTTGCCGTTGGTGCCCGTGATGGCGACGACCCGGGGCCTCTGGTCGTCAGGCAGGGCGGCGATCGCGCGGGCGAACAGTTCGATGTCGCCGACGACGGGGACGCTGGCGGCGCGGGCCTTGTCCACGGTCCAGTGCGGTTTGGGGTGGGTCAGGGGCGCGCCGGGCGACAGGACCAGGGCGGCGAATCCCGACCAGTCGGCGACGGTCAGGTCCTCGACGGCGAAGCCTTCCGCCTCCACCTGCATGCGGCCGGACACGCCGTCGTCCCAGAGGATCGGAACGGCGCCGCCCACCTTGAGCGCGCGGGCGGCGGTCAGTCCGGACCGGCCCAGCCCGAAGACGGCGACGCGCTGGTTCTCGAAGCCGGGGACGGGGATCATCGAACCCTCTCCCAGAGGGAGAGGGCTTGAGCGCCCGAGAGCCGAAGGCGATCGGACCCGCGCGAAAGGGTGAGGGGTTTCCGTGTGAGCCGGTGAGGGCAAAACCCCTCACCCTTTCGCCTTGCCAATCGCTCCGCTCTTGGAGGCTCAAGCCCTCTCCCTCTGGGAGAGGGGATCGAATGAAGAATCCTCACCGCAGCTTCAGCGTCGACAGCCCGATCAGGGCCAGCATCGCCGCGACGATCCAGAAGCGGATGACCACAGTCGATTCCGGCCAGCCCATCTTCTCGAAATGGTGATGGATCGGGGCCATCAGGAAGATGCGCTTCTTGGTGGCCTTGAAGTAGGCGACCTGGATCATGACCGAGGCCGCCTCGACGACGAACAGGCCGCCGACGATGCCCAGGACCAGCTCGTGCTTGGTGGCCACGGCGATCGAGCCCAGCGCACCGCCCAGGGCCAGGGAGCCGGTGTCGCCCATGAAGATCTTGGCCGGCGGGGCGTTGTACCACAAGAACCCCGTGCCCCCGCCGATGATGGCGGCGCAGAAGATGGCGAGTTCTCCGGAGCCCGGCACATGGTGGACGCCGAGGTAGTCCGAAAAGATGAAGTTGCCGACCAGATAGGCGATGATCCCGAAGGCCGCCGCCGACATCATCACTGGCACGATCGCCAGGCCGTCCAGCCCGTCGGTCAGGTTCACCGCGTTGGAGAAGCCCACGATCGTGAAGGCGGCGAAGGCGACGTAGAACCAGCCGACGTTCAGCAGCACGTCCTTGAAGAAGGGAAAGGCGATCGACGTCTCCAACCCCGGCGAGGTCGGCGACCGCGTCATCCACAGCACGACCAGCACGCCCGCGATGACCGAGACCACGACCTGGGCCGCCAGCTTCTGTTTCGAGGTCAGTCCGGCCGAGGTCTGCTTCGTCACCTTGGCGTAGTCGTCGATGAAGCCCAGGACACCGAAGGCCGCCGTCACGCCGGAGACGATCCAGATGTAGGGATTGGTCAGGTCGCCCCACAGGAAGACCGCCACGCCGATGCCGGCCAGGATCATCAGGCCGCCCATGGTGGGGGTGCCGACCTTGGACAGGTGGCTGACCGGCCCGTCGGCGCGGATCGGCTGGCCCTTGCCCTGCTTGACCCGCATCCAGGCGATGAAGCGGCTGCCCATCGCCACGGCGACGATCATGGCCGTGGCCATGGCGAGCGCGACCCGCACCGTCTGATACTGGATCAGGTTCAGCAGGGGGTAATCCTGCGCCACGTCGGCGTAGTAGAGATACAGAAGATAGAACATGCTTGTTTGCCCTTATCGGGTCGCGCGCGGCGCGCCCCTACTTGAGGGGCGGACCCCCGGTTGTGTCCCGCTCTAGCCGCAGCAGCGCCGCCGCGACAAGGGACGCCTTGGAGCCGTTCGACCCCTTCACCATGACGATGTCGTTGGCGCCCACGAGGTCCTCGGCCTGATCGGCGAGGTCGGCGGCGGTCGGGGCCCAGACGCCCCGGCGCTCGGGCGCGAGGGCGTCAAAGAGGTGGCGCATCTCGGGCCCCGCCGCATGGACCACGTCGATGGCGGCGGCGTCGATGGGGACGGACAGTCCGGCGTGCAGCGCCCGCGACTGGTCGCCCAGTTCCAGCATGTCTGTCAGGACAACGACGCGTCGTCCACCCCGCTCCACGCGCTTGGCTCCCAGGCTGAGAAACCCCGCCTTCATCGACAGGGGATTGGCGTTGTAGCTCTCGTCGATCAGGGTGAAGGCCCCGCCCGGGATATGCACCTGGCGCGTCTCTCCCCGGCCCTTCAGCGGCTCGAACTCGGCCAGCGCGGCCAGCGCCGTCTCGATCGGCACGTCCAGGGCGTCCAGCATCAGGATGACGGCAAGGCTGTTCAGGCCCCAGTGGAAGCCTGACTGGCGCAGCGGGAAGACATGGGTCCGGCCCCAGACCTCGGCGGTCACCCGCGCCCCGCCATCGTGCGGCGCGAAGTCGATCAGGCGGGCGTCGTGAAACGTCTCCGACCCGAAGGTCGCCACACGGGCTCCGACGTGCAGCGCCGCCTGGTGCAGGGTCTCGACGTGAGGGTTGTCGCCGTTGATGACGGCCAGGCCGCCGGGGCCCAGGCCCTGGAATATGGCCGCCTTCTCGCGCGCCACCCCCGCCTCGCCGTCGGCGAAGGCCTCGATATGGACCGGTCCGACCGTGGTCACGCAGGCGGCGTGCGGCTGGACCATCCGGGCCAGGGGCGCGATCTCGCCGGGAGCGTTCATGCCGATCTCGAACACCGCGCGCTCGGTCGCCTGTGGCATGCGGGCCAGGGTCAGTGGCACGCCGATATGGTTGTTGTAGCTCTTGATGGAGGCGTGGGCGGGACCGGCCAGATCGAGCCCGGCCTTGATCGCCTGGGTCACGCTGGTCTTGCCGACGCTGCCGGTGACGGCCCCGCGCCGGATGTGGGGCGCGCGGTCGCGGGCGGCGGCACCCAGGGCCTCCAGCGCGTGCAGGGTGTCGGGCACGACGACACAGGGGCCGCCGTCGACGGGACGCTCGACCAGGGCACCGGCCGCGCCGGCGGCAAAGGCGTTGCCCGCGAAGTCATGGCCGTCGCGCGCGCCCCTCAGCGCCAGGAACAGGTCGCCGGGGCCGATCTCGCGACTGTTGTAGGTCAGGCCCGAGGCGTCGAAGACGCCGCCTTCGATCCGGCCGCCGGTGGCGAGGGCGATCTCCTGCGCCGTCCACAGCGGCGGTAGCGATTCAGGCATTCAGTCTCAGAGCCTCGGCGACTTCGGTGGCGTCGTCGAAGGGGTGGGTCACGCCCGCGACGATCTGGCCCTGTTCATGCCCTTTTCCGGCGACGACGACCACATCTCCGTCGCGCATCATGCCGATGGCCTCGCGGATGGCGGCGCGGCGGTCGCCGATCTCGAGCGCGAAGGGGCAGCCGGTGCGAACCTCGGCGCGAATCGCCTCGGGGTCTTCGGAGCGGGGATTGTCGTCGGTGACGATGGCGATGTCGGCCAGACGCCCGGCGATCTCGCCCATCAGGGGTCGCTTGCCGCGATCGCGGTCGCCGCCCGCGCCGAAGACGACGATCAGACGGCCGGTCGCGTGAGGGCGGAGCGCTTTGAGCACCGTCTCCAGACCGTCGGGGGTGTGAGCGTAATCGACATAGGCCTCGCCGCCACGGGTGCCGCCCTCGATCCGCTGGAGCCGCCCGGCCGCGCCGGTGATCCGCTCCATCGCCGCCAGGACCGCGCCCGGCTCCTCGCCCGCCGCGATGCACAGGCCGGCCGCGACGAGCGCGTTCGACGCCTGGAAGGCCCCCGCCAGCGGCAGCGAGACCTCGTGCCGGGCACCGCGAACGTCCAGCACCAGCCGCTGGCCCTCGGGAACGGCGCGGCGCTCGATCAGCGACAGGTCGCGGCCCCGCTCGCCCACGGCCATGACGCCCAGACCCGACATGATCGAGGCCGAAGCGAAGGTCGAATAGGCGTCGGAATCGGCGTTCAGCACGGCGGTCCGGCCGCGCGGCAACAGGGTCTCGAACAGCCGCAGCTTGGCCTCGCGATAGGCCTCCATGTCGCCATGGTAGTCGAGGTGGTCCTGGGTCAGGTTGGTGAAGGCGGCGGCCTTCAGCGTCACCCCGTCGAGCCGACGCTGATCGATGCCGTGCGACGAGGCCTCCAGCGCCAGATGGGTTACCCCCCCTTCGGCGAGCGTCGCCATCAGCCGGGCGGCGTCGGCGGCGTCGGGGCTGGTCAGGCCGGGCTGGGTCAGGGCTTCGGTCACGGCTCCCGACTGGGCCACGACGCCCAGGGTGCCCATGCTGGCAGACTTCCTGCCCAGCGCCGCCCAGATCTGGCGGCAGAAGGCGGCGACCGAGGTCTTGCCGTTGGTGCCGGTCACGGCCACGCAGGTCGCGGGCTGGGCCCCGTAGAAACCGCGCGCGGCCAGGGCATAGGCGCGGCGTACGTCGCCCGAGCGCACCAGCAGGGGAGCCAGACCGTCCGGTGTGTCCTGCGGCGCGAGCACGGCGGCGGCCCCCTGCGTAAGGGCCTGAGGGATGAAGGCGCGCCCGTCGGCGGCCGTGCCGGGCAGGGCCACGAACAGGTGGCCGGAGCTGACCTTGCGGCTGTCGGCCGTGACGCCGGTGATCATCGGGTCGGAGTCGACATCCCGCATCAACAGGTCGGACAGGCGGACGGCGCTCATGCGGCCGGCTCCGCGACCACGGGCGGATCGATCCGGCGCTGGACGCCCAGGAAACCGGCGATCCGGTCGATGACGCGACCGACCACCGGCGCGGCCACGGCGCCGCCCAGCCGCGAGCCCTGGCTGGGCTCGTCGACCAGGACGAACACGACATAGCGGCGCGCGTCGTCGGGGCCGTCCGCCGGGAAGACCGAAGCGAAGGAGCCGACACCGTGACTGGCGTCGTAGCGGCCGTTGACCAGCTTGTTGGCCGAACCCGTCTTGCCGCCGACGCGCAGGCCCTGGGCATCGGCCGACCGGCCCGAGCCGCGCAGCACATTGGCCCGCATCAGCTGGCGGATGGCGGCAGAGGTCTCGGGCGTGACCACGCGGCGGCCCTCGGCTCCCGTCCCGCCGCGACGCAGGGTCAGGGGCCGGTGGATGCCGCCGTTGACCAGGGCCACGGTCGCGGCCGTCATCTGCAGCGGCGTGATCATGATGCCATAGCCGAACGACAGCGAGGCGCGGGTCGAGTCGTCCCACTGGCGCGGACGGCGCGGACGGGCGCTTTCCTTCAGCTCGATCGGCGCGGCGTCCAGCAGGCCCAGCCGCTGGAAATAGTCGCGCATGGTATCGGCCCCCATCTCGACCGCCAGGCGCGAGGTGCCGATGTTGGACGAGTGGATGAAGACGTCTTCCAGCGACAGGATCTTGTTCGTCGCGTGGAAGTCCTCGATCCTGCGGTTGCCGATGTAATAGGCCTCGGACGCGTCGATCAGGGTGTCCAGATCGGCTCGACCGGTGTCGAGCGCGGCGGCCACGGTGAAGGTCTTGAACACCGAGCCCATCTCGTAGTGGGCCGAGGTCACGCGGTTCAGGGTCGCGCCCTCGACGGCCGATGACCGGTCGTTGGGGTCGAACGTCGGCCAGGACGCCATGCCCAGGATCTCGCCCGTCGTGGCGTCGGCGACGACGCCGACGGCACCCTTGGCCCCGGCTTCGGCCGCAGCGAGGCCGAGCTCGTTCTCCAGCACGCCCTGGACGCGCAGATCGATGGACAGGGCGAAGTCCTGACCCTGGGCCCCGGCGGCGCGGATGACGTCGTCGAAGGCCAGTTCGGCGCCCGAGATCCCCTCCCCGCCGGTGTCGGCCGCGCCGATGACGTGGGCGGACGACGGGCCCAGAGGATAGACCCGCCGGTCCTCGGGTTCGAAGGAGACGCCGCCCAGGGCCAGGGCGTGGACGGCCTGACGTTCTGACGGGGTCAGGCCCGGCTGGACGATCAGCCGGCGGTCGCCGTCCAGCACGCGGCGCAGGCGGTCGGCGGAAATGTCCGGCAGGGCGCGACGGATCTGGCGGAACGCGGCCTCGCGATCCCAGACCTCTGTCGGGTCGATGTAGAGGCCGTAGTGGACGATATTGGTGGCCAGGAGGGCCCCGTTCCGGTCGGTCAGGTCGGCGCGCCGCAGGGCACCGGCGGCCGAGGCGAACCCGCCGCCGCCGTTCGGCGTCAGCAGGGCCGCGCGGGTCGCGCCTGCCGCCAGCAGCACGAAGACGGCGACGAAGACGGCCTGGATCACCACGATGCGGACGCGGGTGTCCTCTTCCGGCTTGGCGTCGGCGCGGGCGCGCTCGAAGGCGTGCTCGACGAACCAGACGGCCTCGGACAGCCAGCGCAGCCAGGGCGAGACGGCCGAGGACACCGGACGGGCGCCCGGCGCGGGACGAAAGGCGCGATGGTCCTGAACGCTCATCGCAGCCCCTCCTCGACGGAGGCGGCGCCCGAGGCTTCAGGCGAGGGCGTCACGACGGGCGCGACCTCGACCAGAGCCGCGACCGACTCCGGCGCGGGCTTCAGTTCGGCGAGATCCACCACCTCGGCGCGGCGATCCATCTCGACCGGGGCCAGGCCCACACCGCGCGACAGGGCCTCCAGCCGGGCCGGCTGTTCCAGCCGGGCGGCTTCGGCGCGCAGCAGGCGCACCCGCTGGCGGGTCTCGGCGATCTCGCGCTCCAGCCGGCCGATCTCGGCGCTTTCGCGGGCCGCGGCGGCCTTGGCGACATAGACCGAGAAGATCATGGCGGCGACCAGCAGGACGCCGATGATCTCGATCCAGCGGATGCCGCGGACCTTCCAGTCGAACAGGCGCTGGACCGGATTTCGGGTCATGCCGCCGCCTTCCAGGCCGGGGCCTCGGTGCGGACGGCGGCGCGCAGACGGGCGGAGCGGGCGCGGGGATTGGCGGCCAGTTCGGCCTCGCCCGCCTCGCGCGCGCCCTTGAACTGCAGAGTGAAGCTGGGCTTCCTGGTCTCGATCAGCGCCGGCGCGTGACGCGATCCGCCCGGGCTGTTGCCGCTGCGCTCGGTCAGGAAGGCCTTGACGATGCGGTCCTCCAGCGAATGGAAGGTCACGACCGCGAGGCGGCCACCGGGCGACAGGGTGGCCTCCGCCGCCTCCAGCCCCGCCGTCAGCTCGCCCAGCTCGTCGTTCACCGCGATCCGCAGAGCCTGAAAGGTCCGGGTCGCAGGATGGGTCGGCGCGCCACGACGGCCGCCGAGCGCCTTTTCGACGACCTCGGCCAGGTCGAGGGTGCGGGTGAAGGGCTGGCTGGCGCGACGGCGCAGGATGGCGGTGGCGATGCGGCCGGACTGACGCTCGTCGCCGTACTGCTTCAGGATGTGGGCCAGGGGTCCGTGGTCCCAGCCGTTGACGATGTCGGCCGCGCTCTCGCCCTCGCTCGACATCCGCATGTCCAGCGGTCCGTCGCGCATGAAGGAGAAGCCGCGCTCGCCCTGGTCCAGCTGCATGGACGACACGCCGATGTCGAAGACGGCGCCGTCCAGCCGGGGCTTGCCGGTTCCGGCGAAGGCTTCGGACAGTCCGGAGAAGGGCGTCCGCACCAGCTGGAACTTGCCGGGAAAATCGTTGGCGACGGCGTCGGCGTGCGGCCGGACCGAGGGGTCGCGGTCCAGGCCGATGACCTCCGCCCCGGTGGCCAGGATGGCGCGCGTATAGCCGCCGGCGCCGAAGGTGGCGTCGATCACGACGTCGCCCGGTTTCGGCGACAGGGCCTCGATGACCTCGGCCAGCAGGACCGGAGCATGAGGGCCGCTCACTGGTCGTTCCCCGGCAGGCGGCGACGGCCGAACTCGCCACGCTCGCGCATGGCGCGTCGGGCCAGCTGGCGGCGCTCTTCCTTGCGAGACATCCAGCGGGCACGGTCCCAGATCTGGAAGCGCGGCCCCATGCCGACGATGACGACGTCGTCCGTCAGGCCCGCGTCCTCGATCAGCCCCTCTGGCAGCGTGATGCGGCCACCGGAGTCATAGGCCAGCGGCTTCTGGCCGGCATAGACGGTCTCTTCCAGGGCGGTGCGCCAGTCGTCGCCGAACGGCAGGCTTTCGATGAGGGCGACATACTCGGCCATCAGCTTGTCGCCGCCGGCCTCGAGGCAATCGGACTCGACCGAGAAGAAGCAGAAGACGCCGTGCTCGGCGCCGTTTTCGGACGTGCGGAATTCCTGGGGGATCAAGAGACGGCGCTTGCCGTCCAGCTGCTTCTCATAGGTCGAGAGAAACACGCCCTGCCCATCGGGCCCTGCGGCCCGCCCCTGCTGAATCCCCGCGCCGAACGCCGACGCCGCTCCCCAAATCACAGGATTGGGATAGCATGGGATGAGATGGGTCTCAATGGGATTAGTTGACGAGATTTAACCACGATGCAGGTCGAAATCCGCGTCTAGACTGGCCAGTTCGGAACATACACAGAACAGGACAAGTATTAACAGACCGAGCCAGCCGACCGGCATCCTTTCGCCCCAGACCCTAAGGAGCGATGAACGCGGGATTTGCCTTCCGCACCGGCAGCCCGCTAAGCGTAGCCAAACGAAACGGAGCGAACGCCATGGCCATCCCCGCCTCCCTGACCAAGGGCCTCACCCTGCCGGTGATCGCCGCGCCCATGTTCCTGGTGTCCGGGCCCGATCTGGTGGTCGAGTGCTGCAACGCCGGGGTGATCGGCACCTTCCCGTCGCTCAACCAGCGCACGACCGAGGGCTATCGGGACTGGCTGGTCGAGATCAAATCGCGGCTGAAGCCCGATGCGGCGGCGTTCGGCGTCAACCACATCGTCCATCCGACCAACCCGCGCCTGATGGCCGACATGATGGTCTCGGTCGAGCATCAGGTGCCGCTGATCATCACCTCGCTGGGCGCGGTGCGCGACGTGGTCGACGCGGTCCACGGCTATGGCGGCGTGGTGTTCCACGACATCGCCAATGTGCGTCACGCCCGAAAGGCGGCCGAGAGCGGCGTCGACGGCCTGATCCTGGTGGCCAACGGCGCGGGCGGGCACGCCGGCATCATCAACCCCTTCGCCCTGGTCAATGAGGTGCGGTCCTTCTTCGACGGGACCATCATCCTGTCCGGCTGCCTGTCGACCGGTCAGGACGTGGCCGGGGCCCTGATGATGGGAGCCGACTTCGCCTATATGGGCACCCGCTTCATCAACACGACCGAGGCCGAGGCGCCCGCCGCCTACAAGGACATGATCATCGAGAGCGGGGCGACCGACATCGTCCACACCGCCGCCGTGTCCGGCATCCCCGCCAACTTCATGACCAAGTCGCTGCAGGCCAACGGCATCGATCCCAAGGTCCTGCCCGACCACAAGCTGGACATGGGCGACGAGGCCAAGGCGTGGAAGACCGTCTGGTCCGCCGGCCAGGGCGCGGGCGCGGTCCACGACGTGGTACCCACCGCCGAACTGGTCGACCGGCTGCGCTCGGAATACGCTCAGGCGACGGAGCAATTCGCCAAGAAGGTCGGCGTGGCCTAGACAGCGGCGGATGAACCGTCCGCTGCCCCCTGTCCTCATTCTCGCCGCCTCGATCGCCCTGCCCTGCGCCGCCTTCGCGCAGGACCGCGACAACGCCCGCTATGATCCGGATCGCGGGTCGCCCTGGACGTTCGAGCTGGGCGGGGCCACCGACAACCGCTCCAAGGGCGCGTCCAAGAGCGGCGGCGATCCCTACGTCTTCGGCGAGGTCCAGTACAACGCCGCGAGCGGATTCTACGCGGACGCCGAGTTCGAGACGATCGATTCCGCCGGATCGACGGTCGAGACCGAGATCGAGGCGGGCTGGCAGTTCTCGGGCGGCGGCTTCGACTTCGATGCCTCGGTCTCGCACAAGTGGCGGGTGAACGCCGACCCCGGCCAGGACGCCGCCGCGTTCGAGTTCCAGTTCGATGTGATCCGCGAGTTCGGGGACGTCGACGCCCGCTTCCGGGTCGAGCATTCACCGGACGGCCTCGGATCGACCGAAGCCTGGACCTGGGTCGAGACCCGTGTGCGCTTTCCTCTGGCGGACCGCCTGCAAGGCGCGGTGATGGTCGGCCGACGCGAACAGGACAATGCCCCGGACTACACCGGCTGGAGCGCCGGGGTCGCCTATGCCCTGACCGAGGTCGTCGAACTCGAGCTCGCGTGGCACGGCACCGACATCGGCGACCAGGGCGCGCAGTACGAGGACACACTGGTCGCGGCGGTTCTGTTCGCCTTCTGAAGCCCAAGACCTTGGGGGTGCGACGCGTGCGGCGGCTCGCCGCGCGGCAAGCTGCGCGGCATCCACGGCGGTGCCTTTGCCGTTTGTGGCGGTGATCGCGCATCAGGCGATCGCAAGCTCAGGAACCCTCCCATGACGCTCAAGACCCTCGCCGGGGCCGTATCGGCCGCCGCCCTGCTCGCCACCGCCCCCGCCGCCTTCGCCGACCATCACGGCGGTGGCCACAGCCAGACGCAGTCCCAGCAGACGGTCGTCGATGTCGCCGTCGGCTCACCCGCCCACACCACCCTGGTCGCCGCCGTCCAGGCCGCGGGTCTGGTCGAGACCCTGCAAGGACCGGGGCCGTTCACGGTCTTCGCCCCGACCAATGACGCCTTCGCCGCCCTGCCCGCCGGCACGGTCGACACCCTGCTGCAGCCCGCAAACCGCGCGATGCTGACCAAGGTCCTGACGGCCCACGTCGTGGCCGGCCGCGTGGCCGCCGCCGACGTCATCGCCCTGATCGAGGCCGGCAACGGCTCGGCGGAGATCACCACGGTGTCGGGCGACACCCTGGTCGCCTCGCTGCGCGACGGCTCGGTCATCCTGACCGACGAGAACGGCGGCGTCGCCACCGTGGTCACGGCCGACCTTTCCGCCTCGAACGGCGTGATCCACGTTACGGATGCGGTGTCGGTTCCGCAGTAAGTCCTATCGGCGGAGGGGGCTCGCCTCCTCCGCCGCCTACAGGATCAGGCCAGCGCCTGATCCAGGTCCGCCAGCAGGTCGTCGAGATCCTCGACCCCGACCGACAGGCGCACCAGAGTGTCTGTGACGCCGCCCGCCTCGCGCAGCGCCTTCGGCACCGAGGCGTGGGTCATGATGGCCGGGTGGTTCACCAGGCTTTCGACGCCGCCCAGCGATTCCGCGAGGGTGAAGACCTCGAACCGCTCCAGCACCTGTTTCGTGCGCGACAGGTCGCCGTCGACGAAGAAGGTCACCATGCCTCCATAGCGGCCGTTCATCTGATGCGTCGCCAGCTCATGCTGCGGGTGGCTGATGAGACCGGGATAGAGCACGCGCGACACCCCCGCCCGGTCCTCCAGCCAGCGGGCGACGGCCAGGGCGTTCTCGTTGTGCGCCTTCATTCGGATGCCCAAGGTCTTCAGGCCCCGGTTGACCAGGAAGGCGTCGAACGGCCCCATGACCCCGCCGACCGAGTTCTGGAGGAACTTCAGCTGGGCCGCGATCTCGGCTTCGCGCGCCACCAGCACGCCCCCGATGACGTCGGAGTGCCCGTTCAGATACTTGGTCGCCGAATGCATGACGATGTCGGCACCCAGGCTCAGGGGCTGCTGGCTCCAGGGCGTGGCGAAGGTGTTGTCGACCACCAGCAGCAGGCCGTGGGCCTTGGCGATCGCCGACAGGCCCGCGATGTCGGCCAGCTTCATCAAGGGGTTGGTCGGCGTCTCGGCCCAGATCATCTTCGTCTGTGGCGTGATCGCCGCTCCGACCGCCGACAGGTCGGCCATGTCGACATAGGAGAAGTCCAGTCCCGCCGAGCGCCGCCTGACCCGCTCGAACAGACGCCATGAGCCGCCGTACAGGTCGTCGCCGGTGACGATATGCGATCCGGCGTCCAGCAGTTCCAGCGCGGTGGAGGTCGCCGCCATGCCCGAGGCGAAGCCGAACGCCTGTACCCCGCCCTCCAGGTCGTTGATGCAGGCCTCGAACGCCTCGCGCGTCGGGTTCTTGCCCCGGGCGTATTCATAGCCCTGGTTCACCCCCGGGCTTTCCTGGGCATAGGTCGAGGTGGCGTAGATGGGCGTCATCACCGCGCCAGTCGTCGGGTCCGGCCGCTGGCCCGCATGAATGGCGCGGGTCGAGAAGCCCTGGCTGTTCTTGAGCATGGTCAGGCGGCTTTCAGTGCGTCCCAGCCCTTGCAGGCCAGGATGATGGAACGCGGCACCGGCCGCCCTCGCGAATAGTAGGCGATGGTTCTCCGCGACAGGCCGAGCGCCTCGGCGGCGGCGGTCAGCGACAGGCCGTTTCGTAGCCGCCATTCCAGAAACGCGCGGGTGTCCTCCCGGCCCCAGGCCGTCAAGCTGTCCAGCCAGAGAGAGTCTGCGCCGATCTCGATGTCCCCCGGCCAGACGACACTGTGACCCCAGTCGCCCAGCTCGACCTTCTCGAACACTTCCGGTCGCCCCAACGACCGGAAGGCAGCCGTCTTGACGATGGGGGTCAGGTCGATCGTCGCGTCCTCGGCGTCCTCCCACGACAGGAGAAGCCGGCAGCCGTCCATGGCTCGGACAGAACGGATCGTATGAAGACGCTCATCGCTCATGGTTCAGTTCCCGCCACTTGGCCAGCAACTCATCCTGATGCTGCGATGCCCAGCCGATCGCCGACGTCAGAGCGGGCTTCGACGCGTACCCGATGATCAACTCAAGCGTTGAGATCGCCACTGAGCACCGCCATCCTCTGCCCTCGACGTGAAAATGCGGCACACCGTGATCTCGCCCATAGACGGCGATTTTCCACGGCGGTGCGCGATACAACGTCACCATGGTGGAAGGTAGTGCATCTGGTGCACCATTCCAACTACCTGTTCAGACTCAGGTGGTTTATCAGGTCGACGCGGGCGATCAGGCCGACGAACTGCTCGCCGTCCAGTACGATGGCGACGCGGTCCCGGTCGAACAGGGGGATCAGGGCGTCCAGCGGCTCGGTCACCTGGACCGTGTCCAGGTCGCGGGTCATGGCGGACGACACCGGCTTGGCAAAACGTTCTTTTCGCGTGATCTCGTCCGTGTTCATCACATGAACCAGATCGCTCTCATCCAGGATGCCGACCAGACGGCCGTCCTGGATGACCGGCAATTGGCTGACATCGGCGGAACGCATGCGCTTGAAGGCGGTGTCGAGCGTATCTTCTGGCCCCGCCGTCACCACGTCGCCGTTCTCGTACTTGCGGCTGATCAGGTCGGACAGGTCGCCGTGGATCTCACGCGCGCCCAGGCCCTGATCCGCCAGCCAGGCGTCGTTGTAGACCTTGGACAGATACTTGGCCCCGGTGTCGCAGACGAAGGTCACGCACCGCTTGGGCTCGGTCTGCTCGCGGCACCAGCGCAGGGCCGCGGCGATCAGGGTGCCCGACGACGACCCGGCCAGGATGCCCTCCTTCAGCAGCAGTTCGCGCACGGTCGCCACGGCCTCGGCGTCCGGAATGGAATAGGCCTTGTCGATCAGGCTCATGTCGGCGGTGTCCGGCACGAAGTTCTGGCCGATGCCCTCGACGGTGTAGCTGCCCTCGGGACTCGGCACGCCGTGGTTGACGATGCCGGCGAGCACCGAGCCGACCGGATCGGCCAGGATGATCTCGGCCCTGGATCCCTCGCGCTTCAGATACTGGGCCACGCCCGTGATCGTGCCGCCGGAGCCGATGCCCGCGACATAGGCGTCGATGTCATGACCCATCTGCTCCCAGATCTCGGGCCCCGTCGTCCGCACATGCGCCTCGGAGTTGGCTCTGTTGGCGAACTGATTGACGAAGAACCCGCCCGGAATCTGCTGCGCCAGCCGCTCGGCCATGTCGGTGTAGTATTCGGGATGGCCGTGATCGACGTCTGACCGGGTCAGCCGGACATCGGCGCCCATAGCGCGCAGATGCTGGATTTTTTCCTTGGACATCTTGTCCGGGATGACCAGCAACACCTTATAGCCCTTGGCCTGACCGACCAGGGTCAGGGCCAGGCCTGTGTTCCCGGCCGTCGCCTCGACGATGGTCCCGCCGGGCTTCAGCCATCCCTCCTGCTCCGCCGCCTCGATCATCGACAGGGCGATGCGGTCCTTGATGGAGCCGCCGGGGTTCTGGGCCTCCAGCTTCAGGAACAGGCGGCAGGGGCCGGTATCGATCCGCGTGACCTCGACCATCGGCGTCTTGCCGATCAGGTCGAGCAGCGAGCCGGTTGGCGCGATCAGGGTCGGGGTGGGCGACAGGGACATGGGCGGCTCCGGATTCGAGGCCGGAAGCTAGGCGCGGCCCGGCGGGGGGACAACCCGTTGCCGGTCAGCCTAATTATGGCTATATTTATGGCCAGAACTGGAGAGCGACCATGGCCAGCTACGGCGTCGCCGAAGCCAAGAACAACTTCACCCACCTGCTGGATCGCGTGCAGGAGGGCGAAAAGATCACCATCACCCGCCACGGCAAGCCGATCGCGGAACTGAACCCGCCGCCCAAGCTGACAGTCGAGGAGCGTTGGGCGTTGATGGATGAACTGATGGAACGGGCGCGCAGCCGCCCACCGTGGGGCATATCGGCCGCTGAACTGGTCCGAAGCATGCGGGATGGCGATCCCGAGTGAGGGTCTACCTGGACGCCAGCGCGCTTGTGTCGATGATTTCGGGCGAGCCGACCGCCGGTGCAGTCCTCAGCCAGATTCGATTAGGTGACGCGCCGCCGCTCATAAGCGACTTTGCAACCGCCGAGTCATCGGCTGCGCTCGCCAAGTTGGGGCGAACGGGGGCCTTCCCAGTCGCCAGGTTGCGGGAACTCTACTCCGACTTGGATCGGTGGGCGCTCACCGCTGCGGAAGAGGTCGCGATCGTATCCTCAGACATAGCTGCGGCGAACGCGCTCGTCCGCCGTCCGGAAGTCTCCCTCCGCGCCCCCGACGCCATCCATATCGCCGCCGCCCATCGGCTGGGCGCGACCCTTCTGACGCTCGATCGCGGCATGGCGCGCGCCGCCGCCGCCCTGGGCGTTCCCTATCTCAATCCCGCCGAGGCCGATGCGCCCGGCGAACCGAAAGACTGAATGACAAAGACACCCAAACGACCCGCGGCTGGATTGCCGGACGAGGCCACGCTGCTGGCCTTCCTGCGCGACACAGGCAGCGCGGAAAAGGGCGATATCGCCCGCCACTTCGGCCTGAAGGGCGAGGATCGCCGCCGCCTGCGCGAGATGATCCGCGAACTGGAGGCCGCCGGAAAGCTCGGCAAGCGGGGCCGCAAGGGCTTCTCCGAGGCCGGCGCCCTGCCCCCCGTCGGCGTGGCCGACGTGATCGAGAAGGACATCGACGGCGACCTCTACGTCCGCCTGGTCGAAGCCTCGGCCGACGCGCCCAAGGCCCTTCTGGTGCCCGACAAGGGCAGACCCGGCCCGGCGCCGGGCCTCGGCGACCGCGTCCTGGCCAAGTTCGAGCACGGGCCGAACGGCTGGGAGGCCCGGCTGATCAAGACGCTGGATACGGCGACCAACCGCGTCCTCGGCGTCATCCGCAAGTCCAACAAGGAAACCCGCGTCGAGCCCGTCGACCGGCGCTCGAAGGACGTGCTGATCGTCCCCCAGGTCCAGGCGACCGACCTGCGCGACGGCGACCTGGTTCTGGCCACCATCGAGAAGGGCGACCAGCGGTACGGCCCCAAGCGCGGCAAGGTCCTGGAGACCATCGGCCGCGAGGACGATCCCCGCGCCGCCTCCCTGATCGCCATCCACACCCACGGCGTGCCCATGGGCTTTTCCGAGGCGGTGGAGCGTGAGGCCGAGACCCAGGACCTGCCGACGCTGAAAGGCCGCGACGACCTGAGGGACATCCCCTTCGTCACCATCGACCCCGCCGACGCCCGCGACCACGACGACGCCGTCTTTGCCCAGCGCGACGACGATCCGAAGAACGAGGGCGGCTGGGTCGTCTGGGTCGCCATCGCCGACGTCGCCGCCTACGTCCGGCCCGGCACGTCCCTGGACCGCGAGGCCCGGGCCAAGGGCAACTCCACCTACTTCCCCGACCGGGTCGAGCCCATGCTGCCCGAGCGGCTGTCGAATGGTCTGTGCAGCCTGAAGCAGGGCGAGAACCGCGCCACGCTGGCCGTCCGCATGGTGTTCGACAAGGACGGGCGAAAGCTCGGCCACAAGTTCCACCGCGGTCTGATGCGATCGCACGCCAAGCTCAGCTACGAGCAGGCCCAGTCCGCCATCGACGGCGAGACGGACGACACCACCGGTCCGATCATGGAGACCATCCTCTATCCGCTGTGGAACGCTTATCGGACCATGCTGAAGGGCCGGATGAAGCGCAGCCCCCTGGCCATCGACAGCGCCGAGCGACGCATCCGCATGAGCCCGGACGGCGGCATCGCCTCGATCGAAAAGCGGGTCAGCCTGGAGGCCCACCGGCTGATCGAGGAGATGATGGTCCAGGCCAACGTCTGCGCCGCCGAGACCCTGGAGCAGAAGAAGACGCCGCTGATCTATCGCGTCCACGACACCCCCAGCCAGGAGAAGGTGTTCAACCTCGCCGACTTCCTGTCGACCATCGGCAAACCGTGGAACAAGGGCGAGGCCCCGACGACCAAGCGGTTCAACAAGCTGCTGGACGAGACCCGCGACGGCCCCCATGCCGAGGTGGTCAACGAAGTCGTCCTGCGCAGCCAGATGCAGGCGATCTATGCGGCCGAGAACGTCGGCCACTTCGGGCTGAACCTGGACCGCTACGCCCACTTCACATCGCCGATCCGGCGCTACTCCGACCTGATCGTGCACCGGGGACTGATCCGGGCGCTGGGGCTGGGCAAGGATGGATTGACCGACCGCGAGGTCGCCGAACTGGCCGCCATCGCCGAACAGGTGACCCAGACCGAGCGCCGCTCCATGGCCGCCGAGCGCGACGCCATGGACCGCTATGTCGCCGCCTTCCTGCAGGATCGGGTCGGGGCGACCTTCACCGGGCGGATCACCGGCGTGACCCGCTTCGGGCTGTTCGTGCGGCTGGACGAGACGGGGGCGGACGGGCTGGTGCCCGTCAGTTCGCTGGGCAACGAATACTTCACCCACGACGACCGCGCCCACGCCCTGGTCGGAGAACGCTCTGGCCAGAGGTTCACCCTGGGCCGGATGGTCGAGGTCAAGCTGAAGGAAGCCACGCCCATCACCGGTGGTCTGCTGTTCGAGATGCTGTCCGACCCCGAGCCACGCGATCCGAACGCACCCGCGCCCCGGCTGGGCATGCGCGGTCGGGGCGGAGATGGCCCGCCGCAGCGCGGAGCGGGCCGTCCCGGCGGCCCCAAACCCCCCAGGGGTGGACGCAGCGGCGGCAAGCCCTCGGGCGGCCTCAAGGGCGTCCGCAAGGGCAAGCGGCGATGATCGGTCGCCCTTCTCGTCGGGGGCGCGCCGACCTATGTCGGCCTCGTCCTTGAAGGAGTGATCCCCATGCACCGTCTGGTTCCAGCCCTGTCCGCGATCGCGGCCCTGTCGGTCGCGGCCTGTGGCGAGGTCGACATGGAGAAGGCCGGTCGGAACGCGGCCCTGGCTGCGCTTGAGGCCAGCAATCCCGAGATCGTCCAGGGTATTCGCGCCGCCCAGACGCTGAGAGAAGCAGCCGCGACCTGTGGCTGGCAGGACGTCGATGCGACGCGCCTGGCCCAGGCCGCCGTGGCCGGGATCGAAACGCCCCCTCTGCGCGCCGCCGCCGAGAGCCTGGTCGAGGACCTGATCGTCGCGCCGTCGGCAGCATCGTCGCCTGCGGCCACGGCCCCGGTCAGCGACTGCTCGCCCGAGGTCCGTCAGGCGCTGGAAGCCCGTATCGCCGCGATCGCCGGCGGCGAGGGCGAAGGCGAGACCGAATCCGAAGCGGGCTGACCACGGCCCCCCGGTTCGCCCCCCGCGATCGGCCGCCCGGCCCGCCGCTAGACCCCCGTCGCCGCCAGCTGGCGCGCCAAGGTCGAGGGCTCGCAGGCCACCTCGCCGGTCAGCCACAGCCTCAGCATCGCCAGTTGCGAGGCCGCGCAGGCCGTCGCGATGAGAGCCGGCGGAACGCCATCCGGCACCGCCGTGACCAGCCGCGCCTCGATCATGCCCGCCAGCTTGCGCTGAAGCTTGGGGCCCAGCGGCGGCTCGAACATGACCCGCGCCAGGGCGCGGCGCTCCCACAGATGGTCCAGCACGAACATCAGGCGTGGCACGCTGGCCCGACCCGCGCCCGCGTCGGCGAGCGGCTCGAACACCGGATCGATCGCCCAGACCAGTACGTCGTCCTTGTTGCGAAAATGCTCGTAGAAGGTCGAGCGTCCGACCCCCGCCGCCTCGATCAGGTCCGTCGTGCGGATGGCGCTGTAGCGACGCGCGAACATCAGCCGGGTGAAGGCCTCGAAGATCGCCTTTCGCGTCCGCTGGCTACGGCGGTCGAGGTCATGGGCTTCCGACATGAACCGAGCCTAGCCGATCCCCGCGTCTGCCTGCCAGTCGAAGCCCGCGAGTCACGGCGGACAGTTCCCCCGCAATGTCCGCTAACGGTCGGATCGCCGGATCGTTCGTCGCCCCGCCGCCCCGCTCGCGCGACACATCGGCCTCGACAGGGAGAGACACCGATGACACCCACCGACCCCCACAGCGACCGTACGGACGCCGCCTTGATCGCCGGCGCGACGCTGATCGCCATGGGCCTGATGCTGCACCATCCGACGGGGCATTCAGGCAGCCCGGACGACGGGCGGCTGCTGGCGGACTGGAACAACACCGTCGTCCACGGGGCCATGATCGGCTGCCTGGTCGCCCTCTCGGTCGGGCTGGACGGGCTTCGGAGACGGCTGGACGAGCGGGCGCTGCTGACGCGGCTGGGCGCGATCCTGCTGGGGGCGGGCTTCCTGGCCCTGTGCGGCGCGGCCGTGGTCAACGGTTTCGCCTCTGAACGGCTGGTGGCCCAAACTGACGACGCCGCGATTCGCGCGGCGGGCGGCCAAACGCTGTGGGCGCTGAACCAGAGCCTGACCTCGGTGGGAAGTCTGCTGGTCGCGACGGGCGCGCTCGCCTGGTCTCCGGGGCTGTGGAGGCTCGGGGGCCTCGGTCGGGTCAGCGCAGGTCTGGGCTCCGGCCTCGCCGCTCTGGCGATCGGATGGAGCGCGACGGACGGCGGGTTCGGACTGACGGCCGCCGTCACCGGCGCGGCCGCCTTCGCCCTCTGGTCCCTGTCGGTCGCGGCCGTCATGATGACGGGCCCCAGGGAGGAACCGGCATGAGCGAACGTCATCACGCGGCGGCCATCGTCCCGGCAAGGGACATCGACGCCAGCGAGGCCTTCTACCGCAGGCTCGGCTTCGAGACGGTCGGCGACTACGGCGACTATCGTCTGATGGAGGACGGCCGGGGCTGGAACCTCCATCTTCGTGCCACCCCCGACTGGCCGCGTCGGGTCGAGGACAATCCGTTGGGGCTCTACCTCTATGTCGAGAACGTCGATGCGGTGGCGGAGACGGTGCGCGATCTGATCCTGGAACCGCAGGGGCCCCACACCCGGCCCTGGGGGACCTACGAGTTCTCGCTCAGCGACCCCAGCGGGGCGCTGATCCGGATCGGACGGGTGCTGGACTGACGCCGTTCAGGCCGCGACCCACACCAGCACGGACCCCGCCGCCAGCGAGATCACCGCGAGCACCGGAACGGTCCATACCGGAATCCGCTTCGCCCAGCCGCTGGAATAGGCGGCGTGCCAGCGACGGGGCAGGACCATCAGGATCAGGGCGCTGACAACCAGGAAGGCCCCGATCGCGCCAATGGCCGTCGGATAGCGCGTCGCGGGCCCGCCCAGGACGAAGGCCATGCCGATCGCGGCCCGCAGACTCAGTTCGCCGAAGTGAATGCGGGCGGTCGATCCGAACCGCGACAAGGCCTGCAACGCCCGGCGGGGCTGGACCGCGATCAGCACCGACAGCGCGGCCAGCGCCACACCGGTCAGGACGATCACGACGGCGAACGCCGAGGCCAGCATGGGTTTTCCGAACGCGGTGCAGGGTCGCCAAATCTAGGCCCTTGGGCGCGACGCCGAAAGCGATTAGCTCGGTCCGGTGAACACGACCGCGCAACCTTTCGACGCCGCCCAGGACCTCGCCGACGCCCCGGCGACAGCGGGCGCTCGCCAGCGGCCCAGGGACGCCGCGACCCTGATCCTGGTGAGGCGCGGACGGCGGCCCGAGGTGCTGATGGGGCGGCGCGCTCCGGGCCACGTCTTCATGGCTTCCAAGTGGGTGTTTCCCGGCGGCCGGATCGACCGGGCGGATTTCCTGGCGGCCGCGGCGACCGAACCGGACGGCCCCACCCGCGCGCGGCTGGAGGCCGAGCTGGTGCCGCGCCGGGCCCGCGCCCTGTGCCTGACCGCCGTGCGGGAGACCTTCGAGGAGACGGGGC
This sequence comes from Brevundimonas aurifodinae, assembly GCF_040195595.1. Classification (NCBI taxonomy): domain Bacteria; kingdom Pseudomonadati; phylum Pseudomonadota; class Alphaproteobacteria; order Caulobacterales; family Caulobacteraceae; genus Brevundimonas; species Brevundimonas aurifodinae. The sequence goes on along the minus strand of NZ_JBEGDD010000013.1, from coordinate 24,396 downwards.
TGATCGTCGGCCGCGCCGCGCCCGCCGCCTCCGTCGCCGGGCCGTGGCGAGAGTTCCGCGCGGCCGGCGCCCTGCCCGACCTGGCGGCCCTGACCTATGTCGCCCGCGCCATCACCCCGCCGGGGCGGACCCGCCGGTTCGACGCGCGGTTCTTTCTCGCCGACGCCGACGCCCTGCTGGCCCCCGAGCCCACTGCCGGGTCGGGTGAGCTGGACGAGATCGCCTGGCTGCCGCTGGAGGATGCCCGGGCGCTGGACCTGCCGGCCATCACCCGCTTCGTCCTGGACGAGGTGTCTGAGCGGCTTGGGAACCCCGACCGGCCCCTGCCCTTCGTCCGCATGGTCCGTGGCGCGCATCAGGTGACCCATGTCTGAGACCCTCACCCTGCGACTGACCATCGCCGACCCGGTCGCGGGTCTGCACTACAGTCTGCAGGACCAGAACAGCGCGCCAGTCGATATCCGCATCGCGAGCGACGACCCGCTCAGCTTCGACGTACCGGTGACCCTGCGTCCCGACGGGCGGCTCGCCGGCCCTTTCGTACGGCGCGAGGGCTCCGTGCGCCGCTTCGTCTATATCGCCATCGCGGGACAGGCGGGTCAGACGGATGCGGTCGGCCGGATCATCAGCCGCCGCGCCAAGATCGACGTCCACGACATCCCCGCCGACCTGCTGACGCCGGGCGCTGTGCTGGAGGTCGTTCTGCCTGGACGCGGCAAGGACGGCACCCCCGCCTGCGCCACCGTGCGGCCGCTGACGCCGTGGCGCGCCGTCGGCTGAGCCCGCCCTGATCCGGCCATGGTCCCCCGCCAGCTTGGCCGGACCGACGGGGAGGATGCGTGGCGGACGCGGCGTTCAGTATCGCGAAGATCAGCCGCCTCGCCGGACCCGCCGGACGACGGCGCGCGCTGGTGCTGGGAGCCTCGCTGGCCTTCCACGCCCTGATCCTGGCGCCCATGGCGCTGAGGCTGTTCGAGACGACGGACGTCCCGGCGTTCGACACTCGGCCGCCCCCGATCTACCTCGAACTGGAACCACGTCCCTTGCTCGCCGGCGAGGCGGCGCGACAGCCGACCTTCGCCCGCGCGCCGCTGGACGAGACCGCCCCGGCCCGATCGGCGGCGCGCGCGGCCGAGCGCGTGCCCACCCTTGAGGATGACGAGGACCTGCCGACCGCGCCCGCGCCGCGCGTGGCGGCCGCGGCTCCGGCCGGGTCCCCGCCCGCAGGCGACGCGGCCTGGCGTGTGACCGGCGAGAGCCTGGGCGCAGCGGTGGGCCGATCGCTTCGGACCGGGGCCGCCGGGTGCAGGACGATGGATGGGCGGCTGAGCCCCGGCGAACAGGCTCTGTGCGACGAGCGTTTCAACGAGGCCGCCGGGCGCGCCCCGCCCCTGGGGCCCCGCACTCTCAACGCCTCGGAGGCCCGACGAGAGGCGCAGTTCGCGCGCGACGGGGCCAGAGCCCTCGCCGGCTACGCGGCGCGCCGCAGACCTCTGTCGGGTGGCGTCGGCATCGTCGGGCCCGGCGACTGTCCGGGCTCCAACCTCGGCGCGGGCTGTGCAGGCGCGCACCTGGACCCGGCCCTGCGCCAGGGCGCGACGACCGTGGGCAATCCCGGCCTGGGCTCCAACGATCTGACGCCGATGCGGCCGGTTCCCGGATCGGAGTAGCTAGATCACGCCCGCCGCCTCGAGCCTCGCGATCACCTGGGCGGCGGAGTGCTCCACGGTGTCGGTCCCGGTCGAGAGGGTGATGTCCGGCGATGCGGGCGCCTCATAGGGCGCTCCGACGCCCGTCAGGTCCGTGATCGCGCCCTCGCCCGCCTTGGCATACAGCCCCTTGGGATCGCGGGCGCGGCACAGCGCCACCGGCGCATCGACGAAGACTTCCATGAACGGCCGCTCGTCGAACCGGGCGCGGACGGCGTCGCGCTGAGCCTGGCGCGGCGAGATGAAGGCGCACAGGGCGACGACGCCCGCGTCCACGAACAGCCGCGCGACCTCGCCCGCGCGCCGGACGTTCTCGTCGCGGTCCGCGTCCGAAAAGCCGAGATCGCGGTTCAGGCCGTGGCGCAGGTTGTCGCCGTCCAGCAGGACGGTGCGGACGCCGCGCGCGTGCAGGCGGCGCTCGACCTCGGCGGCGATGGTCGACTTGCCCGATCCCGACAGGCCGGTGAACCAGACGGCCGCGCCCCCATGGCCGTTCAGGCGCTCACGCTGGCGACGATCGACGCCGCCGGCCGCGACATGGATGTTGGCGGCCTGGTCCAGCGCATGCAGCGCGGTTCCCGCCGCGACCGTGGCATGGCTCTCGCGGTCGATCAGGATGAAGCCGCCGGTCAGGGGATCGTCGACGAAGGCGTCGAAGGCCACCGGCGACGCCAGCGTCAGGGCGCACCGGGCGATGGTATTCATCACCAGGGGCTCGGCATCAGGCGGCGCGGGCGCATCGGACGCGGAGTCCAGAACCGTCACGCGTGCCGGGACGGTCCGGGTCCCGAGGCGCAACAGATAGGATCGCGCCGGATCCAGCGGCGTCTCGTCCATCCACAGCAGCCGCCCGACGAACCGCTCCACCGAGGCCGGACGGTCGCGAGGATGGGACAGGACGTCGCCGCGGCTCACGTCGACGGCCTCGGCCAGCACCAGGGTGACGGCGTCTCCGGCGCGGGCCGAGGGCTGGTCGCCGTCCCAGGTGACGATGCGGGCGACGGTGGCGCTCTGACCCGACGGTCCGACCACGATCCGGTCGCCGGTCCGCACCCGGCCCGAGGCGACGGTGCCCGCGTATCCCCGGAAGCTCGCGTCGGGACGGTTGACGTACTGCACCGGAAAGCGGAACGGACGCTCGACCGCCAGATCGACGTCGGTCCGGGCCTGGTCCAGCGCCTCCAGCAGGGTCGGCCCCGTATACCAGGGCGTCAGCGGCGAAAGGATCGTCAGATTGTCCCCGTGCCGGGCGCTGAGCGGGATCACCGTCAGGGACTGGAAGCCCAGGTCCTCGGCGAAGGCCCGATAGGCGGTCTCGATGGCTTCGAACCTCGCCTGCGAGCCCTCGACCCGGTCCATCTTGTTCACGGCCAGCACGACCTGGCGGATGCCGAACAGCGACACGATGCGGCTGTGGCGTTCGGTCTGGTCGGTGATCCCGCGCGTCGCGTCCACCAGGATCACGGCGAGGTCCGAGGTCGAGGCCCCCGTGGCCATGTTGCGCGTGTATTGGGCATGGCCCGGCGTGTCGGCCACGATGAAGCTGCGCGCCGCCGACGAGAAATAGCGATAGGCTACATCGATGGTGATGCCCTGCTCGCGCTCGGCCTCCAGCCCGTCCAGCAGCAGGGCATAGTCCGGGGCCTCGCCCGTCGTGCCGAACCGGGCCGACTCGCGCTCCAGCGTGGTCAGATGGTCGTCGCGCACCTGGCCGGTCTCGAACAGCAGACGGCCGATCAGGGTTGATTTGCCGTCGTCGACCGAGCCGCAGGTCAGGAACCGCAGCAGCCCGCGCGAGGTCTCGGCCGGGCGCTGGGACGACAGGGGAAAGGCCGCGCCGTCCATCAGAAATAGCCCTCGCGCTTCTTCTTCTCCATCGAGGCCGTCTCGTCAGCGTCGATCAGACGCCCCTGGCGTTCGGACACCCGGCTGGCTTTCAGCTCGGCGATGACGGCGTCCAGGGTATCGGCGTCGGAGCTCACGGCGGCGCTCAGCGGATAACAGCCCAGCGACCGGAACCGCACCCGCTTCAGCTCGGCGGTCTCGCCGGGCAGCAGCGGCAGACGCTCATCGTCGCGCACGATCATCGCCCCGTCGCGATGGACGACCGGACGCGGCGCGGCGAAATACAGGGGCACGACCGGAATGGCCTGGGCGCGGGTGTATTCCCACACGTCCAGCTCGGTCCAGTTCGACAGGGGGAAGACCCGGAAGCTCTCGCCCGCGTTCAGCCGCGTGTTGTAGAGCCGCCAGGGCTCCGGCCGCTGGCGGCGCGGGTCCCAGCCGTGCTCGGCCGTGCGGAACGAGAAGACGCGTTCCTTGGCGCGGGACTTCTCCTCGTCGCGACGGGCACCCCCGAAGGCGGCGTCGAAGCCGTGCCGGTCCAGCGCCTGTTTCAGGGCCTCGGTCTTCATCACCTGGGTGTGCAGCGACGAGCCCGAGCGGACGGGATCGATCCCCCGCGCCACGCCGTCGGCGTTGACGTGAACGATCAGTCGCGCGCCATAGGTCTTCACCACCGCGTCCCGATGCCGGATCATGTCGGCGAACTTCCACGTCGTGTCGACGTGCAGCAGGGGAAACGGGATCGGTCCGGGAAAGAAGGCCTTGGCCGCCAGGTGCAGCAGCACGCCGGAATCCTTGCCGATCGAATACAGCATGACCGGATTGCGCGCGGTCGCGGCCACCTCGCGCAGGATCTCGATGGCCTCGCTCTCCAGCCGCTTCAGATGGGCGGTCAGGGGGCGCGTGTCGGCGAAGGCGGTCGGGGCCGGGCGGCGTTCGAGCAGGGCAGCGGTCATGGACGCTCCTTTCGGGAGCGTTTCAGTGCCTCAGGGCCGGACCTCGATCGAACGAGAAGATGTCGGCGACGACGTTAGATTTCCTGATGTCACCGACCTCGGGATCAGAGCTGATCCATGTTGTTGTCGTGGTCGACGGCCTGGCGCTTCAGCCAGGCGACGAAGGCTTCCGCGCTGGCGGACATCGGCCGGCCCAGCGGCAGGACGACGTGGTAGGCGAAACCGACCGCCTCTGATCCGTCCGGGAAAGGGGCGATCAGACGCCCCGCAGCCAGGTCCGCCTGGGCCAGGGCCCGCTTGGCCAGGGCGACCCCGCGTCCGGCCACGGCGGCCTGGATCAACAGACTGGTCTGGTTGAAGCGCGAGCCCCGGCGCGGGTCCGCATGCTTCACCCGCCGCGCCTTCAGCCACATCGGCCAGTCGGGGCGGCTGGGATCGGCGTCGGCCGAGACGTCGTGCAGCAGGGGGTGATGGACCAGGTCCTCGGGCGACCGGATGGGATGGGGTCCGTCCATCAGGCCGGGGGCGCAGACCGGAAGCACCGTCTCGGTCATCAGCAGCTCCGAGCGGGAACCGCTATAGCCGCCGGGCCCATAGCGGACGGCCAGATCGGCCCCGCCATCGTCCAGGTTGGCCGGCTCCATGTCGGCGGAGATCCAGATCTCGATGTCGCCGTGCCGACGGTGGAAATCGTCCATGCGCGGCATCAGCCACTGGGCGGCGAAGGACGGCGCGACGCTGACAGAGACCTGACGCTTGGACGGCGGTTCGCGCAGGGTGGCCGAGGCCTCGGTCAGACGGGCGAACCCCTCGCGCAGCTGGGGCACGGCGGCGCGACCCAGATCGGTCAACTCCAGCCCCCTGGCCTCGCGCCGGAACAGGGGCGCGCCGATGGTGTCTTCCAGCAGGCGGATCTGCTGGCTGACCGCGCCGGGCGTGACGGACAGCTCGTCGGAGGCCCGCGCGAAGCTCAGGTGCCGGGCGGCGCTCTCGAAGGCGCGCAGGGCGTTGAGGGGAAGCATCGGTCTGGCCATGGCATTAGAAATCCTAATCCGTCGCCAAAGACAATCTGGTTTGTTGCGATGCGGCACGGGGGCGATACCCGAGGCCCGCCGACGACAGGCCTCTGACGACTGGCCGGTCGCCGACGCGACCGGAGAACCTCGATCCCATGCGCGTCTTCCTCGCCTCCATCCCGCTGGACCGGGCCCGCGTCGTCGTGGTGGGCGCGGGCGAGCCGGCTCTGGCCAAGTTGCGGCTGTTCCTGACCTCGCCCGCCGATCTGGTGTGGTTCACGCCCGAGGGCGCGCCGCCCGCGATCGAACGGTCCCGGGAGGCACCCGAACCCATCGTTCGCATGCCGGACGCCGAGGATTTCAAGGGCGCGCGGCTGGTCTTCATCGGCCTGGCCGTCGAGGCTGAGGCCGCGCAGCTGGCCGACGTCGCGCGCGCGGCGGGGGCCCAGGTCAATGTGGTCGACCGCCCCTGGCTCGGCGATTTCCAGACACCGGCGATGATCGACCGGGATCAGGTGGTGGTCGGCATCGCCACGGGCGGCACGGCCCCGATCCTGGCCCGCGACGTGCGCTCGCGGATCGAGGGCGTCCTGCCCGCCGCGCTGGGCCCGCTGGCCCGGCTGGCCGGCGAGCTGCGCGACACCGTCAAGGCGACAGTGCCCGATTTTCTGGCGCGGCGGCGGTTCTGGGAGAAGGCCTTCCGGGGCCCGGCCGCCGATCTGGTCGCAGCGGGCAAGCCGGCCGAGGCACGGCGCGAGATGCTGCGGCTGCTGAACGTCGCCGCCCCGGAACAGGGGGTGGTGCATATCGTGGGCGCGGGGCCAGGCGATCCCGAACTGCTGACGCTCAAGGCCCTGCGCGTGCTTCAGGACGCCGACGTCATCATCCACGATCGGCTGGTGCCCGAGGCGGTGCTGGAGCGGGCCCGGCGTGACGCGCGACGGCTCTATGTCGGCAAGACGCGCGGCGACCATTCGGTGCCCCAGGACCAGATCGAACAACTGATGATCGACGAGGCCCGCGCCGGGCATCGGGTCGTGCGGCTGAAGGGGGGCGATCCCTTCGTCTTCGGACGCGGCGGCGAGGAACTGGCGGCCATGCATGCGGCAGGGGTCCAGGCCTTTGTCGTGCCCGGCGTGACGGCGGCCCTGGCCTGCGCCGCCTCGGCGGGCCTGCCCCTGACCCACCGCGACCATGCCCAGGCGGTCACCCTGGTGACGGCACAGCCCAAGCCCGGGGGGCAGGAGGCGGACTGGTCGGTGCTGGGCGCGGCCAACCACACGGTGGCCGTCTATATGGGCGCGGGCCTGACGGACCGGGTGGCCGAGCGGCTGCTGGCGGCGGGGCGCGCAGGATCGACGCCGGTGGCGGTGGTCGAGAACGGCACGCGGCCGGATCAGCGGGTCCTGACCGGACGGCTGGACGGGCTGGGGGTCCTGGTCCGCGAGGCGCGGATCACCGGCCCGGCCATGCTGTTCATCGGCGAGGTCGCGGCCTTCGCGGTCGCCGACGCGGTGCCGCGCCAGGAGGCGGCGGCATGAAGCTTTTGACCGCCAATCGGCTGGACGACGGCCGGGTGATCTACTGGGCCGAAGGGGGCGAGACGACCGGTGTGCTGCGTGAGGCCGCCCGGCTCGACGCCGTCATGGCCGAGACCGCCCTGGCGCGGGCCCGGTCACGGCCCGACGTGTTCGTGAACCCCTATCTGGTCGAGGCGATCGACGGAGTTCCCAGCGGCCGCGACCGCATCAAGGAGACCATCCGGGCCACCGGGCCGACGGTCGGCAACAGCCTGCCCCACCCGGCTTCGGCGGGGGCACGCTGATGTATCGCTATGACGAGTTCGACGCCGCCCTCGTGCGCGAGCGGGTCGAGGAATTCCGCGACCAGGTCGCCCGTCGCGCCTCCGGAGCCCTGACCGAGGACCAGTTCAAGCCGCTCAGGCTGATGAACGGCGTCTATCTGCAACTGCACGCCTATATGCTGCGCGTCGCGGTGCCGTACGGCACGATGGACAGCCGCCAGATGCGGAGGCTGGCCCATATCGCGCGGACCTATGACAAGGGCTACGGCCATTTCACGACACGGACGAACATCCAGTACAACTGGCCCGCCCTGACCGATCTGCCGGCCATCCTCGAGGATCTGGCCAGCGTCGAGATGCACGCCATCCAGACCAGCGGCAACTGCATCCGCAACGTCACCACCGACGTCTTCGCCGGCGCCGCCGACGACGAGATCGAGGACCCCCGGCCCTGGTGCGAGATCCTGCGCCAGTGGTCGACGATCCACCCGGAGTTCTCGTTCCTGCCGCGCAAGTTCAAGGTCGCCGTGATCGGCGGGCCGAACGACCGGGCGGCGATCCGCACCCATGACGTGGGGCTGGAGATCGTCGGCCGGGACGGTAACGACACCCTGTTCCGGGTCTTCGTGGGCGGTGGTCAGGGCCGTCTTCCGCACATCGGCAAGGAGATCGCGACCGACGTGCGCGGGACCGAACTGCTGGCCTATCTGACCGCGATCCTGCGCGCCTACAACCTGCTGGGTCGGCGCGATAACATCCACAAGGCGCGCATCAAGATCCTGGTCGAGAGCCTGGGCATCGAGGCCTTTCGCGCGGAGGTCGATCGCCAGTTCGAGACCCTGCGCGACGAGGACCTGAGGCTGCCGCAGGCCGAGGTCGAGCGCATCCGCGCCTATTTCGCCCCGCCCGCATTCGAGACCCTCGACGGCTCCAGCGGGGCGTTCGACCGCGCCGTCCTGGCCGACCCGGACTTCGCGCGCTGGAACCGCAACAACGTGCGCCGCCACCGCCAGCCGGGCTATGCCAGCGCCGTCATCTCGCTGAAGGGCCTGGGCGAGGTGCCCGGCGACATCACCGACACCCAGATGGAGGTCGTCGCCGACCTGGCCGAGCGGTATTCGTTCGACGAGGTGCGGGCCGCCTACGAGCAGAACCTGGTCCTGCCGCATGTGAAGCTGGACGACCTGCCCAGCGTCTGGCGCGCCCTTCTGGCGGCGGGGCTGGCGACGCCCAACGCCGATCTGGCGACCGACGTGATCGCCTGCCCCGGTCTGGACTATTGCAGCCTGGCCAACGCCCGCTCGATCCCCGTGGCCCAGGCCCTGTCGAAGCGACTGGCGGACCTGGACTATCAGGAGCGGGTCGGGCCGGTGCGGATCAATATGAGCGGCTGCATCAACGCCTGCGGCCACCACCACGTCGGCCATATCGGGGTGCTGGGCGTCGATCGAAAGGGCGAGGAATACTACCAGATCACCGTCGGCGGCTCGCCCGACGAACAGGCGGCGCTGGGCCAGATCGTGGGTCGCAGCCTGCCGTCCGAGGCCGTGGCCCCGGCCATCCAGCGCGCGCTGGACCGCTATCTGGAGATCCGCGAGGACGGCGAACGCTTCATCGATACGGTGCGCCGCGTCGGCCACGAACCGTTCGGCGAAGCGATCTACGAGGGTCTCGATGCGGCTGTTTGAGCACGGCGAGATCGGGCCGCAGACCCGGCGCCTGACCGCCTCCACCCCGCTCGATCAGGTAGAGGCGGCGGCCTCCGACGGCGCGCCCATCATGATCGAATTCGAGGCGTTCCGCGACGGGCGGGGTTTCTCTTTGGCGACCATCCTGCGCGAGCGCGGTTTCAGCGGGTCGCTGATCGCGACAGGCGACCTGCTGCCCGATCAGGCGCGGCACCTGATGCGGTCGGGCTTCGACGCCGTCCAGCTGCGGCCGGGCGACGATCCGGCGGCCTGGCGGCGCATGCTCGAAGCCTTCTCGGTTGTCTATCAGCCCGCATTCGATGCGGCGGTACCGGCCTGGACATCGCGGGGAAAGTCGCTCCGCCGACCCTCCAACGCCCCGCCGATCGATGAGGGGACGACGCTGGGGAGGCGCGCGGCCGAGCTGAACGCGGCGCTTCGGGACGCTGACCCCCTGACCGTGCTGCGGACAGTTCTGGACCCCCGCCAGGGCCTGCGGGTCGCGGCCCTGTCGTCGTTCGGGGCCGAGGCGGCGGTGCTGCTGGATCTGCTGGCCAGGGCCGGGCCCTCGACGCCGGTGATCTTCCTGGAGACCGGGCAGCATTTCCTGCAGACGCTCAGCTATCGCACGACGCTGAGCAAGCGGCTTGGTCTGACCGATGTGCGGATCGTCGTGCCTGACGCCGAAGAACGGGCCGACCTCGATCCGCGGGAAGACTTGTGGCGCACCGACCCGGACGCCTGCTGTGACCTGAGGAAGGTCCGGCCCCTGGCACGGGCAGCAGCGGGCTTCGACGCCCTGATCACGGGGCGCAAGCGGTATCAGTCCGGCACCCGCGCCCGCCTGCGGGTAATCGAGGCCCTGGACGGCAAGCTGAGGATCAATCCTCTCGCCAACTGGAGCGCAGACCGGATCGCGACCTACAGGGCCGAGCGCGACCTGCCGGGCCATCCTCTGGCGGACCAGGGTTATGCCTCGATCGGCTGCTGGCCCTGCACGCGCCCGATCGAGGACGGCGAAGATTCACGCGCTGGACGCTGGTCGGGCGTGGACAAGGTCGAATGCGGCATCCATCTGGGACGCCGCCGCGCCGCCGCCTGAACCCGACCGCCAGAGACCTCCATGACCGCCAGCGCCTCCATCGTCGATCACATCGGCAACACGCCCCTTATCCGGCTGAACCGCCTGTCGGACCAGACAGGCTGCGAAATCCTCGGCAAGGCCGAGTTCCTGAACCCGGGCCAGTCGATCAAGGACCGCGCCGCCCTCTACATCGTAAAGTCGGCCCTGGCGTCGGGCGCGCTGAAGCCCGGCGGCACCATCGTCGAGGGAACGGCGGGCAACACCGGCATCGGCCTGGCCCTGATCGGCGCGGCCCTGGGTCATCCGGTGGTGATCGTCATTCCCCGCACCCAGGCCGAGGAGAAGAAGGCCGCCATCCGCGCGCTGGGCGCAAAGCTGGTCGAGATCGACGCGGCGCCCTTCTCCAGCCCCAACCACTTCGTCCACTATTCCGGCCGCCTGGCGCGCGAACTGGACGCCGCCTCGCCCGAGGGGGCGCTGTGGGCCAACCAGTTCGACAACACCGCCAACCGCGACGCCCACTACCTCGGCACCGGCCCGGAGATCTGGGCCCAGACCGAGGGCAAGGTCGACGCCTTCGTCAGCGCGGTCGGGTCCGGCGGCACGATCGCGGGCGTCTCGGCCTATCTGCGCGAGAAGAACCCGGACATCCGCATCGCCCTGGCCGATCCGGCGGGGGCGTCCCTGTTCAACTGGTTCACCAGGGGCGAGATGACCGGCGAGGGCTCGTCGATCACCGAGGGCATCGGCGTGGCCCGGATCACCGGCAATCTGGAGGGGTTCAGGCCCGACCACGCCTACCGGATCGAGGACGCCGAGTTCCTGCCGATCCTGTTCGACCTGGTCCGCGACGAGGGCCTGTCGCTGGGCGGATCGGCGGGGGTCAATGTCGCCGGGGCCGTGCGGCTCGCGCGCGAAATCGGGCCGGGCAAGACCATCGTGACCCCCCTGTGCGATCCGGGCGTGCGGTACGCATCACGGCTGTTCAACGCCGACTTCCTGCGCGCCCGTCAGCTCCCGACCCCCGACTGGCTCTAGGCGGGGCACCAGGGGCGGGTCAGCCGCACACGCCGCCCTGACGAGACGCCGGTCGAGAGCGCCTCATTCCCACTCGATCGTCCCCGGCGGTTTGGACGTGACGTCATAGACAACGCGGTTCACGCCCCTGACCTCGTTGACGATGCGCGTCGCGGTCTTGCCCAGCACGTCCCAGGGAAACTCGAAGAAGTCCGCGGTCATGCCATCGGTGGACGTCACGGCGCGCAGGGCCAGCACCTTCTCATAGGTCCGCGCGTCGCCCATCACCCCGACCGTCTTGACCGGCAGCAGGACGGCGAACGCCTGCCAGATCTGGTCGTAGAGCCCGGCATTGCGGATCTCCTCCAGATAGATGGCGTCGGCCTCCTGCAACGTTGCCACGGCGTCGGGCGTGATCTCGCCGGGTATGCGGATGGCCAGTCCCGGTCCCGGGAAGGGGTGGCGGCCGACGAAGGCGTCGGTCAGGCCCAGTTCGCGGCCGAGAGCCCGCACCTCGTCCTTGAACAACTCGCGAAGCGGCTCGACCAGTTTCAGCTTCATATAGTCGGGCAGGCCGCCGACGTTGTGGTGGCTCTTGATGACGTGGGCCTTGCCCGAGGAGGACGACACGCTCTCGATCACGTCGGGATACAGCGTCCCCTGGGCCAGGAACTGGGCCCCGTCGATCTTGGCGGCCTCGCGGTCGAACACCTCGATGAACACGCGGCCGATGGTCTTGCGCTTGGTCTCCGGGTCGGACTGGCCGGCCAGGGCCCCGAGGAACTCGGCCGAGGCGTCCACATGGATCAGGGGGATGTTGTAGTGCTCGCGGAACAGGGTCGTGACCTGCTCGGCCTCGCCCTTGCGAAGCAGGCCGGTGTCGACGAAGACGCAGGTCAGCTGGTCGCCGATCGCCTCGTGGATCAGCACGGCCGCGACCGATGAGTCGACCCCGCCCGACAGGCCGCAGATCACCTTGGCCGAGCCGACCTGCTCGCGGATCTGGGCGATCTTCTCGTCGCGATAGGCGGCCATGGTCCAGTCGCCTTTCAGCCCGACGATGCCGTGGGTGAAGTTCTTCAGCATCTGGTGGCCGCGCGGCGTGTGCATCACCTCCGGGTGGAACTGCACGCCATAGAAGCGGCGGGTCTCGTCGGCGATGACGGCATAGGGCGACCCGGCCGAGGACGCGACCACGTCGAAGCCCTGGGGGATGGCGACGATCTTGTCGCCGTGGCTCATCCAGACCGTCTCGTCCGCTCCGATGGGGGCCAGGTCGGCCAGCAGCGGAGACGCCTTCTGCACCGTGATCTCGGCGCGGCCGAACTCGCGGGTGTGGCCGCCCTCGACCTTGCCGCCGAGCTGCTCGCACATCGTCATCTCGCCGTAGCAGATGCCCAGCACCGGCACGCCCGCCTCGAACACCGCCTGGGGCGCGCGCGGGCTGCCTTCCTCGTGCACGCTCTCGGGCCCGCCCGACAGGATGATGGCGCGCGGCTTCATGGCCGCCATCGCGGCCTCGGCCTTCGCATAGGGATGAATCTCGCAATAGACGCTGGCCTCGCGCAGGCGCCGCGCGATCAGCTGCGTCACCTGGCTGCCGAAATCGACGATGAGGACTTTCTGGTGGTCGGTCATCAGGCGGTCCTTTCATAGAGGGCGACGAAGAAGCCGTCGGTGTCCGTCGTCGCGGGGGACATCCGCAAGCGGTGGCCGGTCGCGAGAGCCGACAGGGTGGCGCGCCCCGCGTCGGTCACGGCTGCCTCGTTCAGGGCTTCGGCGATCGCGACCGGAGCGAACCCCGGGTGATCCTCTTCGAAGGCATCCACCGTCGCCTCGTTCTCGACCCGCAGCATGGAGCAGGTGACATAGACCAGCCGCCCGCCCGGCTTCACCAGCTTGGCGGCGCGGGTCAGGATGGCGGTCTGCAGCGAATGCATCCGGTCGACGTCTTCGGGCTTCAGCCGCCAGGCGTCCTCGGGCCGACGTCGCCAGGTGCCCGCGCCGGTGCAGGGCGCGTCGACGAAGACGACATCGGCCGTTCCGACGATGTCCTCGACCCCGCCGCCGTTGGGACCCAGGTGGATCAGCTCGGCCTCGACCCCCGCCCGCGCCAGCCGGGGGCGGATGTTGTCCAGCCGCTTCTGCACCACGTCGCAGGCGATCAGACGACCCTCGGCCCGGGCGATCGGCGCGGGCTGTTTCGTTTTCGTGCCGGCCGGAGGATCGACCCAGCCGGTCGGGGTCCAGACACGCTCGGGCGCGGCGGCTTCCTCGACCCGCGACGCGCCCGCCGCCAGTCCCTGCATGGCCAGCCCCAGGGTCTTGCCCCCGCCCCCGGCGCAATAGTCGACGACCGTCATCCCCGGCCGAACGCCCGCCAGCCAGCAGACGATCTGGCTGCCCTCGTCCTGAATTTCGATCCGACCGGCCTTGAAGGCCTCCAGCGCCTGGACGTTCGGTGGCGGCTCGGCCGACAGGCGCAGGCCCCAGGCCGACCACGGCGTCCGCTCCGGCGACAGGCCCGCCTCGCGCAGTTCGGTCTCGACCTCATCGACCGTGGCTTTCGCCGCGTTGACGCGCAGATCGATGGGCGCACGGGGCACCATCAACCCCGCCGCCTCCTCGGCCCAGCGGTCGCCGAAGGTCTCCTTGAAGTCCTCGACCACGAACTCCGGCAGGCCCGCCGCGACCCAGCCCGGCAGCTCGTCGGCGGTCGCACTGATGCGCGACCGTTCCTGTTTCGACAGCGGCTTGGGGCCGTAGCCGTCGCCGGAATGCAGCGCCTCGATCTCCTCGACAGACAGGCCGTCGATCAGGCTGAGCGCCCCGATGACCAGGGCCCGGCCGTCCTCGCGCCCCCCCATGGCCCAGACCAGACGGCCGCGCGCGCGCAGGACCTTGTAGACCTGGTCGGCGATGGCCCGGCGGTCCTTGGACCCGGCATAGCGGTTGGCGGAGCCCCAGGCCTTCAGCACCGCCTCGGCCGGCTGGCGGCCCTGGGCGATGGAATCGAGAACGGCGGCGGCGGCGGCGAGACGGGCGGCGGGGGTCAAATCAGGCTGTTCAGTTCAGGTGAGAATGGCGGCGAAAATCGCGATCAGGCCGCCCATGGCGATCAGCCAGACGACCGACCGCACGAAGGGAACGCCCAGGGCATAGAGCGGTATGTAGACCAGTCGCGCCCAGAAGAAGGCCTGCGTCCCCCAGAACGTCAGCGGCCCCTCCTCCCCGGTCACATGGGCGATCAGCACCGCCCCGATGAACAGCGGCAGCGTCTCCCACATGTTCGCCTGGGCCCGCTCCAGCCGTTCGGTGACGACGCCGGGGCGCGCGGGCACGCCGTCACGGGGCCCCGCGTTCCAGCCGATGCCGTTGGCCATGGTGCGGCCCGCGGCGGGCAGGAAGATCAGCACGAACGCCAGGATCAGCGTCGCCGTCAGCATCGTCAGTTCGGGCGTGGTCGCCAGGATCCAGGCGTCGGTCATATCTCAACTCCCCCCATCGTCATCCTCGGGCTTGACCCGAGGATCGGACCATCAGCGGCGCGGACAGAAGGCCCGTCGCACCAAACTCTCCGCAGCGATCCAGCCGCACAGACTGGCCCCGCGTCCGATCCTCGGATCAAGTCCGAGGAAGACGGTTTGTGGGGATGGGTCATCGTTCTCATCCCTGTCTGTAGTTCGGGGCCTCGCGGGTGATCATCACGTCGTGGACATGGCTCTCGCGCAACCCCGCGCCGGTGATCCGCACGAACCGCGCCTTGGCCTGAAGATCGGCGATGGTCGCCGCCCCGACATAGCCCATGGCGGCGCGCAGTCCCCCGACCATCTGGTGCAGCACCGGGGCAATGGGTCCCTTGTAGGGGGTTTGGCCCTCGATGCCCTCGGGCACCAGCTTCTGGGTGTCCTCGACCTCTTTCTGGAAATAGCGGTCGGCCGAGCCCGCCCCCATCGCGCCCACCGAGCCCATGCCGCGATAGCTCTTGTAGGACCGGCCCTGATACAGAAACACCTCGCCGGGGCTCTCGTCGGTGCCCGCGAACATCGATCCCATCATCGCGACCGAAGCGCCCGCCGCGATGGCCTTGGCCAGGTCGCCGGAATATTTGATCCCGCCGTCGGCGATGACCGGAGCGCCGCTGTCCCTGGCCGCGCGCGCCGCTTCCATGACCGCCGTCAGCTGGGGCACGCCGACCCCTGCGACGATGCGGGTGGTGCAGATGCTGCCCGGACCGATGCCGACCTTCACCGCATCCGCGCCCGCATCGATCAGGGCCCGCGCCCCGTCATAGGTCGCCACGTTGCCGGCGATGATCTGGACCCGGTTGTTCTCGCGCTTGATCCGCTCGACCGCGCGGCTGACCTGGACGGAGTGGCCATGGGCGGTGTCGATCACCACCACGTCCACGCCGGCCTCCGCCAGCGCCATCGACCGCTCGTATCCCGCGTCGCCGACGGTCGAGGCCGCCCCGACCAGCAGCCGGCCCTGGTCATCCTTGGCGGCATGCGGGTGGGCCTGGGCCTTCTCGATGTCCTTCATCGTGATCAGGCCGACGGCGCGATAGGCGTCGTCGACCACGATGACCCGCTCGATCTTGCGGGTGCGCAGCAGCTCCCTCGCCTCCTCCTTGCCCGCGCCCTCGCGGACGGTGACCAGGTCGGCGGCGGTCATCAGCTCGGCGGCCTTGCGGTTCGGATCGGTGTCGAAGCGGATGTCGCGGTTGGTCAGGATTCCGACAAGACGCCCGTCGGCGTCGACCACGGGAAATCCGCTGATCCGGCGACGCGCCACGATGTCGCGGACCTCGCCCAGGGTCGTCTCGGGCCGGATGGTCACGGGATTGATGACCATGCCGCTCTCGAACCGCTTTACCTCGCGGACCTGATCGGCCTGTTCCTGGACGGTCATGTTGCGGTGAAGCACGCCCAGACCCCCGGCCTGGGCCATGGCGATGGACAGACGGCTTTCGGTCACCGTGTCCATGGCGGACGACAGAAGCGGGATGTTCAGTCGGATGTCGCGGGTCAGCCGGGTCGAGACATCCGCCTGGGCGGGCATGATCTCGGACGCGCCGGGTTCGAGCAAAACATCGTCGAAGGTGAGCCCTTCGCGAATCTCCATGGGAGTCTCCGTTTTGCGGGCCGCCTATCCGCTTTCGCGGCTGCGAAGTCAACCGAGGGCCTGCATCCGACCGCCGCCGATCCCCGTATGTTTTTTCAGCGAAGGTTGAACTTTTCAGCCGAAGCTAACATTTAGGTCCCCGATGGTCATCGCCCTCGCCCGATCGGTTCGGAGCCTCGCGCTCAAGATCGCCTCCTACGGCGTGATGCACCTGATCGTGGCCATGCTGGTGGCCTTCGCCATCACGCGCGACTGGCGCTTGGCCCTGGCCATCGGCGTGGTCGAGCCCTTCTTCCAGACCATCGCCTATTCCTTCCACGACCGAATCTGGCACCGGATCGAGCAGCGTCGCCGGCGCGGACGGCTGGAAGAGACGGCCGAAGCCTTCACCGCCCGCCTCGACGTCATGAACGCCGAGGAACAGGCCCGCGCCCACGGCCACCATGGCCACAGCCACGCCCTGCCCTCGCTCAAGAACATCGCGGTCAAGACCGTGACCTACGGCGTCATGCATTTCGTGGTCGCGGTTCTGGTCGCCTTCGCCATCACGCGCGACCTCCAGGCCGCCCTGACCATCGGCATCATCGAGCCCCTGGTCCAGATGATCTTCTTCGCCCTGCACGACCGCCTCTGGACGGCGCGCGAGGCCAGGCGGGCGCGGGCGGCGACGCAGACGGCCTGAGACCCTAGGCCATCCACTCGAACCAGGCACCGTGCGGATGCCCGCGCGCCAGCCGGACGTCGCCGTCGCCCGGCCAGGCCCGAAGCCGCAGCGACGGCTGACGCTCGAACCCCGACTGCTCCGCCTCGAAGCTCAGCCAGGCCACAGGCGCATCCTGGGACGCCCGGACAGCCACCGCCTCGATCCTGTCGCGCACCCGCGCCTGGGCCTCGGGCGGGAAATACTGGAAGGCGATGGTGTGCATCACCACGCGGCACACGCCCGGTTCCGGCTCGATCGCGAGGCGCCGCTCCAGCCAGTCCGCCGCATCGGCCCGCTCCACATCGACCGGCATCGCGACCGCGATATCCAGCGCCGCCTCCAGCCGCGCCAGCCGCTCGCGCTGCTCCGCCCAGACATAGGCCGCCAGCCGTTCGCGCGTGGCCGGATCGGTCGGATCCAGCGGGTTGACATCCACCCCCTCGCGCCGGAGCACCTTCACCTCGGCGGCGGGTGGCGACGCGCCGCGCCACTCCGGCGCGATCCGCACCGGGGAGGTCGGATCGCCCGCCTCGGTCTCGCCCAGTCGAAAGCCATACCGATCCAGCCGCGTGTTCAGTCCCGCGCTCGCGCCCAGCTCATACAGGGCGAACGGCAGGCCGAACCGGTCGGCGAGCATCAGCAGGCCCGCCATCAGTCCCGCCGACCGCCCGACCTCGTTCGTCTGCGGCGGTCCACCCAGCCAACGGTCGAAGTGAGCGACGTTGGACACCAGCGAACCCGCCAGGATTTCCCACAACCGCGCATCCTCGGACGGCGGTTCATGGGGCGGATAGACGGCCGTCAGCGCCGGATCATCCCCGGCCCTCGCCAGGGCATGCAGCCCGCCCGCGAGCCTCAAGGGCAAGGCGTCGCCCTCGTGCGAGGGATTGCCAGGCCAGTCCAGCACCCGCCGCCCGATCTGACCGGATCGATCCAGCCGCTCGCCGATCAGCCCGCACACCCGCCCCGTGAACGGGGCACCCGACGCCGCGCAGATCGCCGCCTGCTTGGCGAAGGCCGCACGGACGTCGGTTTCGGTCACCGCTTGTTCAACGCCACCAGATAGACCTCCGACGAGCCCTTCCGGCTGGCGGCGGGCTTGACGTATTTGACGTCCTCGAAGGCGGCGCGCAGGTCGCTCAAAACGTCCCCGGCGGCCCCGCCCTGGAAGTTCTTGGTCACGAAATGGCCGCCGGGCTTCAGCGTCCGGATGGCGAACTCCGAGGCGATCTCGATCAGGGCGATGATCTTCAGGTGATCGGTCTGCCGATGTCCGACCGTGTTGTGCGCCATGTCGGACAGGACCAGATCGGGGGCCCCGCCCAGGGCCTCGATCAGTTGCGCGTCCACGCCGGCTTCGGTGAAGTCGGCCTGGATCAGGGTCGAACCCGGGATGGGCTCGATCGGCAGCAGATCCACCCCCACCACCGCCGCCGCGCCCCGGTTGACGCAGACCTGGACCCAGCCGCCGGGCGCGGCGCCCAGGTCGATGACGCGAGAGCCGCGCTTGACCAGATGGAACCGGTCGTCGATCTCGGCGAACTTGAAGGCCGCGCGCGACCGCCAGCCCTCGGCCCGGGCCTTTTCCGACCACGGATCGGCCAGCTGGCGCTTGATCCACTGGATCGAGGACATCGACTTCTTGTCGGCCGTCTTGATCTGGCTGCCCATGCCACGACCGGCCGCGGTGCCGCCCGTGGGGGGGCGGACCATGCGGCGACGCGCGGGCGTCTCAGGTTGGGGCGGCTTTTCGTCTTCGCTCATCGCCCCCACATAGCGCCCGTGGCCCGATGCGGCTATGACCCCGCCAAATCATCCCAGACGGAGCGCCCGATGGCCGACCAGACCCTGACCCCCCAGACCCTGACCTTGGCCCTCGACACCGGAGACGTCGTCATCAAGCTGCGGCCCGACCTCGCGCCCGGACATGTGGCGCGCATCACCGAGCTGGCCTCGGAGGGCTTCTACGATGGCGTGGTCTTTCACCGGGTGATCTCGGGCTTCATGGCCCAGGGCGGCGATCCGACCGGCACCGGCACCTCCGGCTCCAAGAAGCCGAACCTCAAGGCCGAGTTCTCGAGCGAACCCCACGTTCGCGGCGTCTGCTCCATGGCCCGCACCTCGGCCCCCGACAGCGCCAACAGCCAGTTCTTTATCTGCCTGGACGATGCGACCTTCCTGGACCGCCAGTACACGGTGTGGGGCGAGGTGATCGAGGGCATGGATCACGTCGACGCCCTGCCCAAGGGCGAGCCGCCCCGCAGCCCCGGCAAGATCGTCAAGGCGACGGTCAACTGATCCGGCGACGGGCGGTCCGAACGGGCCGCCCGTTTTCATTTGGGCGCGTCGTCAGTCGCCCGGCGAGTAGAGGAACCGCACGTTCGGCCAGGTCCGCTCGGCGATCGTGATCGAGCCCACCAGCACCGGGGCTTCGGAATCGCCGAGATTGCTCCGGGAATCCGTCATCGCCGGGCCCTCGAAGCGGGCATCCAGCGTCACCCGACCATACTCGGGGTGGGTTCCCGTCATGCGCACGGTCCGGTCGGTCACGGCATAGCTCTCGGGCAGAACCCGCTCGGAGACCTCGCCGGGCAGCAGGAACTCCATCATCACGGGGCCATAGGTCGACATGCGCTCGCCGGCCTCCCACGCCTGGAACTCCGTCGCGCCCGCGATGTGCAGATAGATCAGGCTGAAACCGTCGGCTCCGACCTCCCCGTCGGGCATGTAGTAGCCGAACAGGTCCTGTGTCTGGCTGTGGCTGAATCCGCTCGCAACCTGAGCGGCAGTCTCCGCGGCGGGCGCGGCCGCCGTCCCGGTCGAAACGGCCTCGACCGCGGGCTCAGCCTTGGCCGCGGCCTCGCCGTCGGGTGCCGCCCCGCAGGCCGCCAGGCAAAGCCCGGCCACCGCCGCCATAACGATCTGTCTCATCGGATTTCCCTCGCTTTGTCGGGGGAACAGGATCACGCCGGCACCGGGCCGTAAAGCCACGCTTCCTGACGCGCCGCCTCAGCCCCCGCCCAGCGACCAGGAGAATTTGACCCCGCTGAAGCTGCGGCCGCCGACGGTGACCGTGCCCTCCATCGCGGGCTCGCTGTCCGGACCCAGGTTGCGTTTGGCCAGCGCCAGCGAACCCGCGTCCAGCCGCGCCTCCAGCGTCACCCGCCCCAGGTCCTCGCTGGTCCCGGAGAACCGCACCCGGTCGTCGCTGACCTCATATCGATCCGGCAGCACCCGCTCCCCGCCCGCGAACTCCAGCATCACCGGCGCGAACCCGCCGCCGCGCTCGCCCTTTGCCCAGGCCTCGAACTCGGCGGTCTGGCCGATGAAGACCAGCAGCAGCCGGCCGTCCCCCTCGCCCACTTCTCCCGCCGGGAAATAGAACCCCGACAGGTCCTCGCTCTGGCTGTGCCGGAAGTTGGCATCCAGCGCCGGCGCACGCGCGGTCTCGACGAGCGCAGAATCACCGGCGGGCGGGCTCAAAAGATCGCAACCCGCCAGCGCGACGGCCCCCAGCGCGATCGCGGCGATCGCCCGGATCAACGATCCAGACCTCGATCCAGCGCCAGGAACGACTGCCAAGACAGTTCCGTCGCCGCCGCGAACAGCGCCGGGTCCACCTTGTCGAAATCATCGGTCGGCCGGTGATAGTCCGGGTGATAGTCGACCCCCAGATACAGGAACGGCAGGCCGGCCCGATAGAAGGCGGCGTGGTCGGACGCCTCGACCCAGTTGTTGGCCCCGGTGTCCTCAGGTGTGTCCTTGCCGAAGGCCAACGCCACGCCGCTCTCGGCCGCGACCGGCTCCAGGATCGGGCGCAGCGTCGGGTTCTGATAGGTGCCGGTGACCCACAGCTTCATGTCGGTCTCGGCCCGCGCCGTCATGTCGAAGTTCAGGTTCAGCGCGATGGAGCTCAGCGGCACCGGCGGCGCCTCGACGAAGTGGCGCGCGCCCAGCAGCCCCCGCTCCTCCCCGTCCAGGAAGGCGAAGATCACGCTGTGCTCCGGCGGGGCCGCCTTCAGCCGCGTCGCGATCTCCAGCGCCGTGGCCACGCCCGAGGCGTTGTCGTCGGCGCCGTTGTGGATCTGCCCGTCGGCGATCCCGACGTGGTCATAGTGGGCGGTGATGACGATGTAGCGATCGGTCACCCGCGTGCCCGGAATGACCGCCAGCACGTTCACGCCGTTATAGGTCCGGGGCCCCTCGCGGTTGCGGCCCTGCATCTCCCACGGCTGCAGTCGACCCATGGGCGGGGCGGCGATGCCCAGCGCCTCCAGACGCCCGACGATATAGGCCCGCGCCCGCTCCCCGCCCGGCGCGCCGGTGTCGCGGCCCTCCATGTCGTCGGCCGACAGGGTGCGCAGGTCGGCGATCAGCTGGCTGTAGTCCGCGCTGGCGGCCGGCGCCGCCTCGGGCGCGGGGCCCGTCGCCTCCATTCCGGCGCAGGACGCGAGGACGATCAGGGCGCTGCCGGCGAGCAGGGCGCGGAGAGTGCGGGACATGGGGCCTCCTTGGCGTTCCACGTCCGAATAGCGCGAGCATGGCCGGGTCGTCCGCTAAATTCGCCGTCATGCGCGGCTGGCGGCGGGCGAGCCGGATGCTAAACCCCGTCGTATGACTTCCCCCTCCGTGCACCCCGGCGAAGGCCGGGGTCCAGATCACAGACTCCGCCGGACCGCTGGACGCACGGGGAGGTCGATCGGGATCACCGCATCCGTCTCTGGACCCCGGCCTTCGCCGGGGTGCACGGAGGGAGCGGGGCAAGATGCACAGGACGCCGCCATCCATGAGCCCTGACACCGTCGACACCCTGACCGAGACCGAGGCCCGCGCTGAACTGGCCCGCCTCGCCGCCGAGATGGAGCGCCACGACGCCCTCTATGCCGAGGCCACCCCTGAGATCACCGACGCCGACTATGACGCACTGCGGGCCCGGAACGCCGCCGTCGAGGCCCGCTTCCCAGACCTCGTCCGCCCCGACTCACCCTCGCTCAAGGTCGGCGCTCCCGTCTCCAGCCAGTTCGCAGAGGTCCGCCACGGCGTGCCCATGCTGTCGCTGGACAACGCCTTCGACGAGGCCGACGTCGCCGACTTCGCCGCGCGCATCCGCCGCTTCCTGAAACTGTCCGCCGACGAACCCCTGGCCTTCGTCGCCGAGCCCAAGATCGACGGCCTGTCCGCCAATATCCGCTACGAGGACGGCGTCCTGGTCCAGGGCGCCACCCGCGGCGACGGCCGGGCGGGCGAGGACATCACCGCGAACCTGAAAACCATCGCAGACATCCCCCACCGCCTGTCTGGTTCGAGCTGGCCCCGCCGCATCGAGATCCGCGGCGAGGTCTATGCCCCGAACGACGCCTTCGCCGCCTTCAACGCCGAGGCCGAGGCGGCCGGCCGCCGCACCTATGCCAATCCTCGCAACTTCGCCGCCGGGTCGCTTCGCCAGATCGACCCGGCCGTGACGGCGGGACGGCCCCTTCGCTTCTTCGCCTACGCCTCGGGCGAGACCTCCGAGACCTTCGCCACGACGCAAGCCGAGGCCCTCGCCGCCTTTGAATCCTGGGGCTTCCCCGTCAATCCGCGCTCGAAACGGGTCGAGGACGCGGCCGGCCTGATCGCCGTCTATCGCGCGCTGGAGACCGAGCGGGCCTCGCTCGGCTATGACATCGACGGCGTGGTCTACAAGGTCGACCGTCTGGACTGGCAGTCGCGCCTGGGCTTCGTCTCGCGCAGTCCCCGCTGGGCCATCGCCCACAAATTCCCGGCCCAGCAGGCGACGACGGTGCTGGAGGGCATCGACATCCAGGTCGGCCGCACCGGCTCCCTGACCCCCGTCGCCCGCCTCGCCCCCGTCACCGTCGGCGGCGTGGTGGTCCGAAACGCCACCCTGCACAACGAGGACGAGATCGCGCGCAAGGACGTCCGCATCGGCGACACCGTCGTCCTGCAGCGCGCCGGCGACGTCATCCCCCAGATCGTCTCTGTGGTCGCCGAAAAGCGCCCCGCCGACGCGGCTCCTTACGTCTTTCCCACCCACTGCCCCGTCTGCGGTTCCGAGGCCGTTCGCCCCGACGGCGAGGTCCGCCGCCGCTGCACCGGCGGCCTGGTCTGCGGGGCCCAGCTGGTCGAGCGGCTGAAGCATTTCGTCGGTCGCCGTGCCTTCGACATCGAGGGCCTGGGCGAGAAACAGCTGATCGCCTTCTCCGAGCGCGGCTGGATCAAGGAACCCGCCGACATCTTCCGCCTGGCTCGGGACGAGGCCAAACTGGCCGTGCTCCGCGCCGAGGACGGTTACGGCGACACCAGCGTCGCCAATCTGATCGCGGGCATCGACGCTCGCCGGACGATCACGCTGGAGCGCCTGATCTTCGGCCTCGGCATCCGCGAGATCGGGGAGCAGACCTCGCTTCTCCTCGCCCGCCACTTCGGCAGCTGGAGCGCCTTTCACGTCGCCGGTCTGGCCGCCGCCGAGGGCATCCCCTCGCCCGAATGGACGCGCCTCGCGGAGGGCCACGGCGTCTCGCCACGCACCCTGTCCGTCCTCGCATCGGCCACCCTCGATCCCGCCGATCCCTGGCCGGAGGCACCGATCGATCAGAAGCTGGCCCTCGCCTTCCCCGGTGTCGCCGCCCCCGCCCGCCGGGCCCTCGCACCGCTGGCCGCCGACTGGCCCGTCATCATCGAACTGTCCCGCATCGCTCGCGAGGACGGCCCGTCCGAAACCCTCGGCGAAATCGCCGGCATCTCGGGCGTCGGACCCGTCGCCGCCCGCGCCGTCGCCGAGTTCTTCCATGAGCCGCACAACCGCGCCGTCGTCGACGCCCTGATCGCCGAACTGGACCGCGTCGAGGACGCCGAACGCCCCAAGACCGACACGGCCGTGGCCGGTAAGACGGTCGTCTTCACCGGCAGCCTGGAACGCTTCACCCGCGACGAGGCCAGGGCCCGCGCCGAGAGCCTGGGCGCCAAGGTCTCGGGCTCCGTGTCGAAGAAGACCGACTACCTCGTCGCCGGCCCCGGCGCGGGCTCCAAACTCGCCGACGCCCAAAAACACGGCGTCACCGTCCTGACCGAGGACGAGTGGCTGGGGATGATCCAGTAGCTACCCTCTCCCGAAGGGAGAGGGCTTGAGGTTCGGAGAGCGCAGCGATCCGCAAACCGAAAGGGTGAGGGGTTTCCCTCTCGCCGGCTCGGCCTGTGTTCCTTCTCCCCTTGCGGGAGAAGGTGGCAGCCGAAGGCTGACGGATGAGGGGTGAAACTCGGTCAGAGAAATGTGCGGGGCGATCGATGGCTCACCCGCATCGTCGCCTGTCACCCCTCATCCGACCTCGCTTCGCTCGGCCACCTTCTCCCGCAGGGGGAGAAGGATCATCGCGCGCTGTTTTTCTCAATCATCCAACGACGGCCGAAATTAGCGAGCAAAGACAACGCCCTTTCTATCCGAAGCCCG
>NZ_JBEGDD010000012.1:0-127209 GCF_040195595.1 Brevundimonas aurifodinae | reverse complement strand
GGCCAGCATGTAGCCGATGCCGCGCACGGTCTGCAGGTAGCGCGGGTTCTTGGGATCGACCTCGAGCTTGCGCCTCAGACGGGTCACCTGGACGTCCACCGCGCGGCCGGTGATGTCGGCCGTGTCGGGCGACAGGTCCATCCGCTCGACCGGGGCATGGGCGTTGAGGGCCAGGGTCTTCAGCAACTGCGCCTCGGCCTCGGTCAGCCGCATCGGCGCGCCGTCGCGGGTCAGCTCCAGCCGCTCCAGGTCGAACAGGGCGGGCCCCAGCTTGATCTCGCGCGGCATGATCGGCTTGACCCCGGTCCGCCTCAGGATGGCGTCGATCCGCAGCGCCAGTTCACGAGGCTCGAAGGGCTTGGACATATAGTCGTCCGCCCCGCGCGACAGGCCCTCGATCCGGTCGGCCGGATCGCCGCGCGCGGTCAGCAGCAGCACCGGCGTGCGCGACAGCTGCGCCTTGTTGCGGACCCAGGTCGTCAGCTCCAGCCCGCTTTCGCCCGGCATCATCACGTCCAGAACGACCAGGTCGAACTCGATCAACTCCATCAGGCGACGGGCGGCGGCGGCGTGCGCCGCACCCGTCACGCGATAGCCCTCGCGCGCCAGAAACTCCTTCAGCAGCTCGCGAATCCGGTCGTCGTCGTCGACGATCAGCAAGTGCCGGCCGACGCCCGCTCCGGCCACGGGTCCGGACCGGCTGCTCATGCCTCGGCTCCGATTCGGCCGATCCCGGCGTTGACCTGAGGCGTCCGGGAAGGTCTAACCGGCAAATCTGCGCAGGAGACGTTGTTCAATGGCCTTGGTTCCTTTCGACGATCGTGACGGCTGGATCTGGTTCGATGGCGAATTCGTGCCCTGGCGGGAAGCGAAAACGCACGTTCTGACCCATGCCCTGCACTACGGTTCGTCGGTGTTCGAAGGGGAGCGTATGTATGGCGGGGAAATCTTCAAGCTGACAGAGCATTCCGAACGTCTGGCCCGATCGGCCGAACTGCTGGACTTCACCCTGCCGTACTCGGTCTCCGAGATCGACCAGGCGTGCCGCGATACCTGCGCCAGGATGGGGATGGAGGACGCCTACATCCGGCCCGTCGCCTATCTCGGGCCGGAACAGACCTCGGTCTCGGCTCTGAACAACAAGGTTCACGTCGCCATCGCCGTGTGGGACTGGCCCAGCTATTTCGACCCCGAGGTCAAGAAGAAGGGCATCCGTCTGGAGTGGGCCAAATGGCGCCGCCCCGACCCTCTGACCGCCCCGACCACCGCCAAGGCGGCCGGCCTCTACATGATCTGCACCATGTCCAAGAACGCCGCCGAGCGGCGAGGCTTCTCGGACGCCATGATGCTGGACTGGCGCGGCTATGTCGCCGAGGCGACCGGCGCCAACGTCTTCTTCGTCCAGGACGGCGTGATCCATACGCCGGACGTGACCCACATCCTGAACGGCATCACCCGCCAGACGGTGATCGACCTGGCGCAGGCCAGGGGCATCGAGGTCGTGGTGCGCCACATCCGCCCGGAAGAGCTGTCGACCTTCAGCGAGTGCTTCCTGACCGGCTCGGCCGCCGAGGTGACCCCGGTCCAGCTGATCGGCGAATACACCTTCACCCCCGGCGATATCAGCCTGGGTCTGATGGACGACTACGGCAAGCTGGTTCGGCGCATCGGCTGAGGTCCACTTGAGGCTCTCGGCCCCAGCGGCTATGTGTATGGTTGATCTGGATCATACACATGCGCACCAATATCGAGATCGATGACAAGCTTATCGCCGAGGCCATGAAAGCGACGGGCGCGAAGACGAAACGCGAAGCGGTCGAGGAAGGCTTGCGGACCGTTGTGCGTTTGCGAGCCCAGGCCGAGATTCGCGAATTCCGCGGCAAGCTCCACTGGGAAGGTGACCTGGACGCGATGAGAACCGACGATTGATCATCGTCGATTCCAGCGTCTGGGTGGATTTCTTTCGCGACCGGCCAACCCGCGAAGTCGAGTATCTCGACAGCATTCTGGGTGTCGAGGACCTGCTCACAGGCGACCTGGTTCTCGCCGAAGTGCTTCAGGGGTTCAGAGACGACCACGACTTCGTTGCTGCACAGTCGCTGATGACCAGCCTGATCGTTGTCGAGGTCGCCGGTCAGGCCTGTGCTGAACAGGCCGCTCGAAACTACCGCATTCTCCGGTCAAGGGGCGTCACCGTCCGAAAGACCATAGACAGCCTGATCGCCACCCGCTGTATTCTGGACGACCTCACCCTGCTCTACAGCGACCGCGACTTCGACGGGTTCGTCCGTCACCTCGGATTGCGCTCGGCCCTGCCCGAACCCGCCTGACCCTCCGCGCGCCTCAGTGTGCGGCGGCCGTCGGCAGGTGGTCCTTGTCGTGGCGGCCGACCTTGTCGACCAGGGTCCGCGCCGCCGCGTTCATGCCGATGACCTCGACCTCGGCCCCCTGGCGGCGATAGCGGAACACCACCTTGTCGACGGCGGCCACGCCGGTCAGGTCCCACAGGTGCGCGCCCGTCATGTCGATCTCGACGCGGGTCGGATGGCCGTGGTGCTCGAAGGCGGCTGCGAAGACGTCGGCCGAGGCGAAGAACAGATTACCGGTCACCCGATAGTGCAGGTGACCCTCATCGGGGACCTCGATCTCCTCGACGACGACGGTCTTGCCGACCTTTCGCATGAAGAAGATCGCCGACAGGACCACGCCCAGCACCACCCCCTTGGACAGGTCGTGGGTCGCCACCACCGTCGCGGTCGTCGCGATCATGACGACCGAGGACTGGATCGGGGTGGAGCGCAGCCTCAACACTGAGCCCCAGTCGAAAGTGCCGACCGAGACCATGATCATCACGGCCACCAGCGCCGCCATCGGGATCTGCGCCACCCAGTCCTGAAGCACCAGGATCAGGAACAGCAGGAACAGCCCGGCCCAGAGAGTCGACAGCCGCCCGCGCGCGCCACTCGTCACATTGATGATCGACTGGCCGATCATGGCGCAGCCCGCCATGCCGCCGAACAGGGACGAGGCGATGTTGGCGATGCCCTGGCCGCGCGTCTCGCGGTCCTTGTCCGAGGGCGTGTCGGTGATGTCGTCCAGCAGGTTGGCGGTCAGCAGGCTCTCCAGCAGGCCGACGAAGGCGAGGGTCGCCGCCACCGGCCCGATGATCGCCAGGGTCTCCCACGTCAGCGGCACGTTCGGCAGGTGGAACATCGGCAGGGTCGAGGGCATCTGGCCCATGTCGCCCACGGTGCGCACGTCCAGGCTCATGAAGATCACCAGGGCACTGATCGCCACGATGGCGACCAGGGGCGACGGCACCGCCTTCGTGATCCGCGGAAAGCCGTAGATGATCACCAGGGACGCGCCGACCAGGGCGAAGGTCTGCCAGTTGGCCCCGATCAGCTCGGGCATCTGGGCCAGGAAGATCAGGATGGCCAGGGAGTTGACGAAGCCCGTCATCACGCTGCGCGATACGAACTTGATGTAGCGACCCAGTTTGAACAGGCCGACGATGATCTGGAACACCCCGGTCAGCAGCGACGCGGCGAACAGATATTCCAGCCCGTGATCGCGCACGAGCCCGACCATCAGCAGGGCCATCGCGCCCGTCGCCGCCGAGATCATCGCCGGTCGTCCGCCCACGAAGGCGATCGTCACCGCGATGACGAAACTGGCGTACAGGCCCACCGACGGGTCGACGCCGGCGATGATGGAAAAGGCGATGGCCTCAGGGATCAGGGCCAGGGCCACGACGGTGCCGGCCAGCAGGTCGCGTCTGGGATTCGCGAGCCATTGCTCACGCGCCGAGGCGAGAAGGGTCATGGTCAGATCTGTCGTTCAGGCGGCCCGGGCGCTCGGCCTCGACTTCCGCTGGTGTCCCGGGGGATCGGCGCCCGGGGTAGCCACCCGGTCGCGCCGGGTCCCTGTTCACCGTCCTTGTCGGATAATGCGCCGCAACAGGCAAGGACGGGACGCGTTGCGTCCGATTTCGACGCATCCAGGCCGTAGGGTGCGGCGCGTCGCGCTCGGTTCCGGGCTGAGATGAGAGAAGTGAGAGTCACTTTCACGCCGGTCTCCCACTCTCACCCTTGCCACGCCGCCAGTGGTTCGCTTGAACGGATGGACCGGCGGGGGGCCGGACAGGACACCTGAATGTTCAGCCCACTGAACCTGCAGAGCCTTGCCGGGCTCATCGTCATCGTCGTCGCCTGCTGGCTGTTGTCGGAGAACCGCCGGCAGTTCCCCTGGCGATTGGCCCTGGGCGCCGTCGCCGCTCAGGCGGTGCTGGTGCTGGCCCTGTTCACTCTGCCGGGATCGCAGAACGTGCTCGCGGCCGTCACAGGGGCCGTGGACGGCCTGACGGCGGCGACGGCGCGGGGCACCCAGTTCGTGTTCGGCTATCTGGCGGGCGGCGACCAGCCCTACGCGGTGACCAACGCCTCGGGCCTGTTCACCTTCGCCTTCAACGTCCTGCCGTTGATCCTGGTCATCTCGGCGCTGTCGGCCCTGTTGTGGCACTGGCGCATCCTGAAGTGGATCACCCTGGGCTTCGGCTTCGTCTTCCAGCGCACCATGGGGCTGGGCGGGGCCTCCGCGCTCGCCGTCGCGGCCAACATCTTCCTCGGCATGATCGAGAGCCCACTGGTCATCCGGGCCTATCTGGACAAGCTGACCCGATCCGAGATCTTTCTGATGATGGTGGTGGGCCTGGGCACCGTGGCCGGGTCCACCATGGTGGCCTATGCCTCGATCCTGGGCCCCGTGCTGCCGAACGCGGCGGGCCATGTGCTGGTGGCGTCGATCGTCTCGGCCCCGGCGGGCATCCTGCTGGCCCGCATCATCATTCCGGAAAAGCCGGGGGAGGGCGGGGCGGTCGCCGACTACGGCTCTGCGCTGAAATACGACAGCGCCATAGACGCCATCGTCAAAGGCACCGCCGATGGCCTGATGGTGGTGCTGAACATCTCGGCCGTGCTGATCGTGTTCGTCGCCCTGGTCGCCCTGGTGAACATCATGATCGGCGGCGTCTGGCTGTTTGACGCGCCGGTGACGGTCGAGCGTCTGCTGGGATGGCTGTTCATGCCCCTGGCCTGGCTGATCGGGGTCGACTGGTCCGAGGCCGGCAAGGCGGGCTGGCTGCTGGGCGTGAAGCTGACCCTGACCGAGTTCGTGGCCTTCATCGAACTGGGCCGGGTGCCGCTGGAGGACATGAGCGAGCGGACGCGGATGCTCTTGACCTATGCCCTGTGCGGCTTCGCCAACATCGGCTCGGTGGGCATCACCGTGACCGGCCTGTCGGTGCTGATCCCCGAGCGGCGCGAGGAGGTCCTGGGCATGGTCTGGAAGGCCCTGTTTGCGGGCTTCCTGACGACCCTGATGACGGCGGCGGTTGTCGGCGCGATGCCCGCCTCCATATTCGCCTGAACCGGAGACCGACCGCCATGAAGCTCTACGACAGCCACCGCGCTCCCAATCCCCGGCGCGTCCGCTGGGTCATGGCCGAGAAAGGCATCGAGGACGTCGAGATCGTCCAGGTCGACATCATGGCGGGCGACCATAAGACACTCGACTATCGTGCCCGCGTCGGCGTGCCCCACGTCCCGGCGCTGGAGCTGGACGACGGCACCGTCATCTCCGAATCCGTCGCCATCGGCCGCTACATCGAGGCGCTATACCCCGAGCCAAACCTGTTCGGCCACGATCCCCGCGAACAGGCCATCGTCGAGATGTGGACCCGCCGCTGCGAGTTCTATCTGGCCAACCCCATCATGCTGAACGTGCGCCTGACCCACCCGGCCCTGGCCGCGCTGGAGGCGCACCAGCAGCCCCAGGTGGCCGACTACAACCGCACCGCCGCCGAGCGGTTCATGCGGACGCTGGACCGGCATCTGGCGGACCACGCGTACATCGCCCTGGACCGCTTCACCATCGCCGACATCGTGGGCGCGGTCGGGCTGGATTTCGCGCGGCTGGTCAAGTACCGGCCGCCGGAGGAACTGACCCACCTGCATCGCTGGCTGGACGCCTGCCGCGCCCGGCCTGCGGCCAAGGCGGGGATCTAGGTTGAAACTGCAGGTTAGCTAAGTTAGCTTACCTGCATGGCCGTCACTGCGAACATCCACGAGGCCAAGACCACGCTGTCCAAGCTGATCCAGCGTGCGCTGGACGGCGAGGAGGTCATCATCGCCAAGGCTGGCAAACCTTTGGTGACGCTGAAGCCTTTGCGTCAGGCCAGTTCGGTTCAGGATCGGATGGCGATCTTCGGCAAATACGAAGGGCAAATGATCCTCTCAGACGACTGGGAGGAGTCGGCCTTCGATGCAGAGATGCATCGCAAATGGTTCGGCGACGAACCCGCAGAGGCGAAAGTCGCCGAACCGCCCTCGCGCTTCGACACTGAATGACGCTTCTGCTGGACGCCAACGTCGCTGTTTGGTGGCTGAGCAATCGTCGCCGCCTCAGGCCGCAGGTGGTCGATACGATCGCGCGGAGCGCTTGCCTGTTCAGCACGGCTTCCTTGTTGGAGCTGACCGCCAAGGCCTCCACGGGACGGCTGATCTTCACCGGCAGCATGAAGGCGGACCTGGCCCGGCTCTGCGTTTGGCTGCCGGTCACTGCGCCGCATGCCCTCCACGTTCAGACCCTGCCCCGCATCAACAACGACCCTTTTGATCGGGTCATCGTCGCCCAGGCCATGATCGAAGGCCTGACGCTCGTCACCGGTGACCATCTGCTGGCCGATTATGGCGTCCCCGTCCTGCTGACCTGATCAGCGCGGCGTGAACTTCCGGATGATGCCCGAATAGGTCATCAGCGTCCGCTCGCCCGTCGTGATCTGTCCGCGCACGAAGATCAGCGAGCCGCCCGCGCGCACCACCTCGCCCGTCGCCTCGATCAGTTCGCCGACGTAGGCGCCGTCGATCAGGGTGGAATCGAGCTGCACCGTCACGCCGTTCTTGCCCTCCATCTCCTGATAGGCGGTCTGGAACAGGGCGATGTCGGCGAAGGTCATCAGGCAGCCGCCATGCATCCGGTCGCCGGCGTTCATGTGCTTGGGCTCGGCGCGGAAGGCACAGCGCATGCGGCCGTCGGGGTCGGGCTTGAAATAGAAGGGCCCCACCACCTGGTCGAAGGTGCCGTGCAGGTCATAGGTCTGCCATCCGGCGAACTCGCCCTCCGCTACCGTGATCTTGGCCACCATGTTGAACCCGCCTTACTTTCACTCTCGCAGTGCAGCATATAGGCGCGATGAGCGACCCAATCGAAGCGGCAATTTTCGAGACCCTGGCCAAGGCCGATCCGAAGGGCGTCGGCGGCAAGTCCGTCGAACCGGCGGACGTGGCCAAGCACATCCAGACCGAGCAGTGGCAGCGGGTTCTTCCCAAGGTGCGGGCCACGGCGCTGCATCTGATGCGGCAGGGGCGGCTGACCATCACCAAGAAGGGCAAGGTCGTCGATCCGTCCAGCTTCCGCGGCGTCACTCGCCTGCGCCTGCCGACCGAGGCCGAGACGGCGGCGGCTCTGGCCGCCTTGCCGCCCGCGCTGGCCGAGGATGATGATTGATCTCTTCCGCTCATCCCCGCGAAAGCGGGGACCCACACCTTAAGTGAGGCAAGATCCTTTGGGATCATCATCCCGGACCCAGACAGAGGCCAGGACGCCCAAAGCACTGGGTCCCCGCTTTCGCGGGGATGAGCGGGAAGGGTTGGATCAGGTCCTGGCCGACATCCGCGCCTGTCGAGCGTGTCTGGGCGAGCTGCCGCATGAGCCCCGGCCCGTGGTCCGGGTCTTTCCCGAGACGCGGCTGCTGATCTGCGGCCAGGCGCCCGGCCGCCGCGTGCACGAGAGCGGCATGCCGTTCACCGACCCGTCCGGCGACCGCCTGCGCGACTGGATGGGGATCGACAGCCAGACCTTCTATGGCGATCCCCGCATCGGCGTGGCGGCCCAGGCCTTCTGCTATCCCGGCACGGCACCCCGGGGCGGGGACTATCCTCCGCCCCGTCGCTGCGCGACACTTTGGCGGCCTCGGTTGATGGCGGCCTTGCCGGACATGGAACTGACCCTGCTGGTCGGCGGCTACAGCCAGGCCTGGGCTCTGGCCGACCGCGCGAAGGCGACCATGACCGAAACGGTGCGGGCGTGGCGCGCTTATGCCCCCGACATCCTGCCGATGCCCCACCCCTCCTGGCGAAACACCGCCTGGCTGAAGCGGAATCCCTGGTTCGAGGCCGAGGTCGTGCCCTGGCTGCGCGGCCGGGTCAGGGAGATCCTGGCCCCATGATCCGCGCGCTCGTCCTCGCCGCCCTGATCCTCGCACTGCCGGCCTGCGCTGCGCCCTTCGTGCAGTCGCCGCTGACGCCGCCGCCGGGGTTCGCCGGACCCGAGATTCAGGAGCGGGCCTTCGTCGTGCAGGACGGGGCGCGGCTGCCCTATCGGCTCTGGGCCCCGGCGGAGGAGCCATGGGCCGTCGTCGTCGCCCTGCACGGCATGAACGACCACTCGGCCGCCTTCCGCCTGGCCGGGCCGTGGTGGGCCGAGCGGGGCATCGCGACCTATGCCTATGACCAGCGCGGCTTCGGGGCCTCGCCCGGGCGCGGCCTGTGGCCCGGCGAGGCCCTGATGGTCGAGGACCTGCGCACCATCGTCGCCCTGGTCCGCGCCCGTCACCCGAACGCCCACATCGCCGTGGTGGGCGAAAGCATGGGCGGGGCGGTTGCCATCTCGGCGCTGGCCTCCGATCGCCCACCCGATGCCGATCAGGCCATCCTTCTGGCCCCGGCGGTCTGGGGGTGGTCGAGCCAGAGCCCGTTCAACCGCGCCAGCCTGTGGATCACCGCGCGTCTGCTGGGCGACCGCGCGGTCGAGCCGCCGGACTGGGCGGTGCGCGACATCCGGGCCACGGACAATCTGATGGAGCTGATCGCCAACGGAAACGACCCGCGTTTCATCCGCTCCACCCGTTTCGACGCCCTGCACGGCCTGGTTGATCTGATGGAAAGCGCGACGATCAAACTGGGGCAGGCGAGGGGGCCGGTCGCCCTGCTGTATGGCGCGAACGACCAGATCATCGAGAAGGGCCCGATGCGGCGCGCCCTGATCCGCGCGGGTGATCCGACGAACCTTCGCACCGCCTGGTATGCGGACGGCTGGCACCTGTTGAACCGTGACCTCCAGGCCGAGGTGGTCTTCGCCGACATCGAGGCCCTGCTGCGAGACCCCGCTGCTCCTTTGCCGAGCGGCGCGCCCGAAATCCTGCCGCAGCTCCGTCGCTAGTCGTCGTCGGCGGGCAGCCGCTCCATCGCCCGCCAGCCGATATCGGTCCGGTTGAAGCCGCCCGGCCAGTCGATCATTCGGATCGCGCGATAGGCCCGCTCCCGCGCCTCTGCGATGTCGGACCCCTCGGCGCAAATGTTCAGCACCCGGCCGCCGCTGGCCACCAGGGTGCCGTCCTCCCGGCGCGCCGTGCCGGCGTGGAAGACCTGGACATGAGGACCGAAGTCCTGGTCCGTGCCCCGGATAATCGAGCCTTCCAGGGGGCTGTCGGGATAGCCCTTGGCCGCCATGACGACGCAAATCACCGTTTCGGCCTTGAACTGGGGCTCTGGCAGGCGCGAGACGTCGCCGCGCGCGCAGGCCAGCAGATAGGGCACAATATCGACCGCCAGCCGCATCATCAGCACCTGGCATTCGGGGTCGCCGAAACGGGCGTTGAATTCCACCACCCTGGGGCCGTCTTCGGTCGACATCAGGCCGGCGTACAGCACACCCCGATAGGGCGCGCCTTCCAGGGCCATGGCTTTCAGCGTCGGCTGCACGATGCGCCGGTTGGCCGCCATGACCAGCTCCTCGTCGAACACCGGGGCGGGCGAATAGGCCCCCATGCCGCCGGTGTTCGGCCCCAGGTCGCCGTCGAAGGCGCGCTTGTGGTCCTGGGCCCCGCCGAACAGCAGGGCGCGCTTGCCGTCGCACAGGGCGAAGAGCGAGCCCTCTTCGCCCTCCATGAACTCCTCGATGACGACGCGGGCCCCCGCCTCGCCGAAGCGACCGCCCAGCATCCGCTCGATCTCGGCCTCGGCGTCGTGCCGATCCGGGCTGATGGCCACGCCCTTGCCGGCGGCCAGGCCGTCGGCCTTGATCACATAGGGCGGCTTGAAGACCTTGAGCGCCGCGCGGGCGTCCTTGATCCGCTCATAGACGCCGTAGTGGGCGGTCGGGATCTCGTGCCGGGCCATGAAGGCCTTGGAAAAGGCCTTGGACGTCTCCAGCTGCGCCGCCTTCGCGGTCGGTCCGAAGCAGGGAATGCCGGCCGCGTTCAACCGGTCCGCCAGCCCGGCCTCCAGCGCCACCTCCGGCCCCACGACCACCAGCCCGACGCCCAGTTCGCGCGCCAGCCGAGCCAGCCCTTCGGCATCGGTCGTCTTGTAGCCCGGCAGGCACTCCGCGACCCTGGCGATCCCGGGATTGCCGGGCGCGCAGTACAGCCGCTCGACCAGCGGCGATTGCCGGATTTTCCAGGCCAGGGCGTGCTCGCGCCCTCCAGACCCGACGAGGAGGATGTCCATGCCCGGGCAATGGCCGGGCCGCCCCGGCGGGTCAAGGCCTGAGCGGACGCTCAGAGCACGGCGGAAAGGCCGTAGACCACGAGACCGAGCAGAAGCAGGCCGAACAGGATCAGCCACACGCCGACCGCCGGCGTCCCGCTCCGGCGCGCGAGGTCGCGTTCGCGCGGGTCTTCCTCGTCGCGGGGCGGGATCGGATTTTCGGTCATGCGGCCAGAGCTAGAAGGCGATTACGGCGGTTTCGGCGCCGAGTGGGTCCGGGTATGAAGGCGAATGACCGACGACTATGTCTTCGCAGGCGGTGCCGAGCCCGTCCCGGCTCCGCCGCGCGACAACAACCCGCCGCTGTCGATCTCCGAGCTGTCGTTCGCCCTGAAGCGGACGCTCGAGGACCGGTTCGGTCATGTCCGGCTGCGGGGCGAGATTTCCAAGGTCAATCGCCACGCCTCGGGCCACGTCTATCTGACGCTCAAGGACGACAAGTCGGCGATCGATGGCGTGGTCTGGAAGGGGGCCGTGCGCGGCCTGGGCGTGCAGCCCGAGACGGGGCTGGAGGTCATCGTCACCGGCAAGATCACCTCCTATCCGGCGCGGTCGTCCTATCAGATCGTTATCGAATCGATGGAGGCGGCGGGCGCCGGGGCCCTGCTGGCCCAGCTGGAGCGGCTGAAAGTCAAGCTGGCGGGCGAGGGACTGTTCGAGGCGGGGCGCAAGAAACCGATCCCCCTCTATCCCCGCACCATCGGCGTCATCACCAGCCCGACCGGCGCGGTGATCCGCGACATCCTTCACCGCATCGCCGAGCGTTGGCCCTGCCATGTGATCGTCTGGCCCGTGGTGGTCCAGGGCGACGCGGCCTGTGGTCAGGTGTCGGCGGCCATCCGGGGGTTCGACGCCATGACGCCGGGCGGATCGATCCCACGGCCCGACCTGCTGATCGTGGCGCGTGGCGGGGGCTCGGTCGAGGACCTGTGGTGCTTCAACGACGAAGGCCTGGCGCGCACCGTGGCGGCCGCCAGCATCCCGATTATCTCGGCCGTGGGTCACGAGACTGACACCACCCTGATCGACTTCGTCTCCGATCGCCGCGCGCCCACGCCCACGGGCGCGGCGGAGATCGCGACGCCGGTGCTGGCGGAACTGCGGGCGGCGGTCACCGATCTGGAGCAGCGGATTGACCGGGCGGGGGCGCGACTGCTGGAGGATCGCCGTGTCCGCCTGCGCGCCGTCGCGCGCGGCCTGCCCGCCCGGCCCGAGGAACTGGTCGCCGTGCCGCAACAGAGGCTGGACCATGCGGCGAGCAAGCTGCTGGCGGGGCTGCGCCGCAACACCGAGGTGCATCATCGACGGTTCACGGGGATGGCGTCGCGCCTCGGGCCCGCCCTGCTGGACCGCGCTCTGGAGCAGCGGGCGGCCCGTCTGGACGGGCAGGGCACCCGTCTGTCCGCGGCCCTGTCGGCCAACGCCGCCGTGCACGAACGTCGCCTGCTGCGCGTGTCGGGCCGTCTGAGCGACGCATCGATCCGGCGACGCCTCGACCAGCGCGCTCTGAAGCTCGATGCTCTTGCGGCGCGGTTGGAGCGACCGCTGCCTCTCGCCCAGAGGCAGGCCGAGGCGCGCTTGGCCGCTCTGGGCCGAGCCCTCGCCAGCCTTGATCCGAGACGGCCCAAGCCCGGCTTCGCTCGCATCGACGATGAGGCCGGTCGCATGATTACCTCCGCCGCCGCCCTGTCGCCGGGTCAGACGGTCACCGTGACCTTCCCCGACGGATCACGCGGGGCTCAGATCGACGGAGACGCGGGACCTCGCGCCCGGCAGGCCGTGAAGCCCCGACCGGCCCCGACCGCCCAGGGCGATCTGTTCTGACGCGGCGGACGGGGAGGAGACGAACGGCCCGTCCCGCGTTAAGTTCACGCCCATGAGCACCACCCCGACCCCCGCCTCGCTGCACTATGGCGACGGCGAATTCGCGATCCTGAAGCCCGGCCCCTTCGTGCGGTGCGCGGTGACCGACCGGCCGATCCCGCTGGACGTCCTGCGTTACTGGTCCGCCGAGCGGCAGGAGGCCTACTATGGGCCCGCCGAGGCCCTGTCGCGGATGGTCGAGCCGTGACACCGGACCGGCGCCGACTGCTGATCGGTGCCGCCGCGGCGGGCCTCGCCGGCCCGGCGTTCGGCCGCGATCCCGCCGACCTCGTCCTGACCGGCCGCCTGGTTCAAGGCGGTTTCGTGATGGGCCGAACCTGGCCGCGCGCCCTGATCTTCGTCGATGGCGAGGCCCTGACGACCGCGTCGGCGTCGGGCCATTTCGTCGTCGGCTTCGACCGGGACGCCCCGGGGTCGGTGTCATTTGAGTCCCGCGCCGGAAGACGGTCGCAGCGGCGGACCCTGCCCATCGTGACCGGGACATTTCCGTCCAGCCGAATCAACGGCCTGCCGCCCTCGACCGTCTCACCGACCGATCCCGCCCTGCTGGAGCGCATCGCCCGCGAGGTCGCTCTGAAGACCGAGGGGTTCGCCAGCCGGATCGACACCGACGACTTTCGCTCGGGGTTCGACTGGCCGCTGCAGACCTATCGCGTCACCAGCCATTGGGGTGCCCAACGCGTCCTGAACGGCACGCCCGCGCGGCCGCACTACGGCATCGACCTGGCCGCCCCACAGGGGTCGCCGATCCGGGCTCCAGCCGACGGCGTCGTCACCCTGGCACAACCGGCGATGCATTTCGAAGGGGGGCTGACCCTGATCGATCACGGCCAGGGATTGATCAGCGCCTATCTGCATCAGTCGCGGATCGACGTGTTGCCGACCCAGCGAATCAGTCGGGGCCAGATCATCGGCGCGGTCGGAATGACCGGCCGCGCCACGGGTCCGCATCTGTGCTGGCGGCTGCGTTGGCGCGACCGCCAGATCAATCCCGCGCTTCTTGTGGGCTATTCGGCACCAGAAACCGGTTACTAGGCGGGTCGAACCGGTCCGGACCATGGACGTTCTGGCGCTGTCTGCATAAAGTTCCGCCTTTGATCGCCATGGGGCGGTTGTCCTCGCCAAACCATGTCCGCACTCCAGTCCCTTCATATCCTGCTGGTGGACGACAACCAGCACATGCGCGCCATTGCGTCGGCGATCCTGCAATCGGCGGGTGTGCGCAGCATCCGCGAGGTCTCAGATGGCGCGGCCGCTCTGGACGCCGTTCGTGATCACGCGGTGGATCTGGCCATCGTCGACTTCAACATGTTCCCGCTGGACGGGGTGGAGTTCACCCGCCTGATCCGCAACAGCCCCGACAGCGCCAATCCTTATCTGCCGATCATCATGATGACCGGCCATTCGGAGAAGAGCCGAGTCTATGAGGCGCGCGACGCCGGCGTCACCGAGTTCGTCGTCAAACCGATCACCGCCAAGGCTGTGTTCGATCGCATCCAGGCCGTCATCATGCGACCCCGGCCGTTCGTGAAGACGGAAGACTATTTCGGTCCCGACCGCCGGCGCGTGAATAGCCCGAATTTCAGGGGGCCGTTCCGTCGCTCGACGGATCAGATCGAGATCGAAGACGCGGGGTCCAGCGCCGCATAAACCCGGTCGGGCCAGCGTTTGTGCACCCAGAACCAGTCCACCGGATGTTCTCGCACCCGTCCCTCGATGAAGGTGGTGATCGCCTGGACGCCGGCCGCGATGTCGGCCTGGCGGTCGCCAGTGGGCGTGATCTCGACCGGCTCGTGAGCCGTCACCCGAAACCGCACCCCGGGCAGGCGAACCACCGACATGGGCTGAATCACCGTTCCGAACCTGAGGGCCAGGCGGCTCGGGCCGGGCGCGGCGTTGACCGGCTGGCCGAAGAAGACGACCTCGGGCCCCTCGTTGAACTTCTGGTCGTTCATCAGGGCGACGCTCTCGCCACGGCTCATGCCCGCCAGCAGCTCGCGCGCGCCGTCCCCGCCCTTGGGCGCGAACAGCTTGATGCCGTAGCGGGCGCGCGCGGCGATGATCTGCGCGTCGACATAGGGGTTGTTGGCGGCGCGATAGGTCACCTGGACCGGAATGCCCGAGGCCACCAGCACCGCCGCCATGGTCTCGATGTTGGCCATATGGCCGGCGACGAAGACGACCGGTTTTCCCGAGGCCCGGATCGCCTCCAGCCGCTCGGCCCCGACAATGTCGATGCGGCCGGACGCGGGCGTCAGACGGTCCATGACAGCCGTCTCGGCGAAGGTGCGGCCGGTCTGTTCCCACTGGGCGACGGCCAGCCGCTCGCGCTCGGCCGGGTCCATGTCGGGAAACGCGATTCGCAAATTGCGGATCACCGTGCGGTGGGTGCCGGTGCGGGGCCCCAGCGTCCGCAGCACCCAACCGCCGAAGTTCGACGCCGCCCCCAGCCCGATCAGCCGCATCAGGCCGATGAACCCGGCGAAGGCCGCCGCCTCCAGTCGCCAGATCAGGTCCTGGCGAAGACTCGCCCGCTGGGTCATCCCGTCGCCCTCGCCCCACACGCCGTCATCCTCGGACTTGATCCGAGGATCAGACGCGGGACGCGCTCGGCGATAGGAGCAGGGTGCGGACGTAGACGCGTGCCCTTCGTCCGTCGTGCGTGAGGACGGTCCGATCCTCGGGTCAAGCCCGAGGATGACGGAGGAAGCGAAAAGTGGCCGTCCTCACCAGGCAATGGTGATCCCGCCGTCCACGACCAGGGTCTGGCCCGTCATGTAGTTGGAGGCGGGGGACGACAGATAGACCGCCGCTCCGGCGATCTCGTCCGGCTGGCCGATGCGGCGCAGGGGGGCCGGGTCGGTCGCGACCTTCAGGATCTCGGGGTTCTCCCACAGGTATTTGGCGAAGTCGGTCTGGACCAGGCCCGGCGCGATGCAGTTGACGCGCACGTTCGACGGTCCCCACTCGACGGCGAGGTTTCGCACCAGCTGCATGTCGGCGGCCTTGGAGATGTTGTAGGCCCCGATCAGGGCGTTGCCGCGCAGACCGCCGATCGACGACACCACGGTGATCGCCCCGTCCCTGCGCTCCAGCATCTGGGGCGCGACCATCTGGATCAGCCAGTGGTTGGAGACCACATTGTTCTGCAGGATCTTGTTGAACTGGTCGTCCGAGATACCCGCCATCGGCCCGGCATAGGGGTTGGACGCGGCGTTGCAGATCAGGATGTCGATCTTGCCGAAGGCGGCGTTGGTCTCGTCGACCAGCCGCTGAAGGTCTTCTTTCGAGGCGATGTTGGCCGGGATGGCGATGGCCCGGCCCTCGCCGTGTTTCGCGTTGATGGCGGCGGCGACCTCGTCGCAGGGGCCGGCCTTCCTCGACGAGATGACGACATTGGCCCCGTGTTCGGCCAGCCGTTCGGCGATGGCCTTGCCGATACCCTTGGACGAGCCGGTGATGACGGCGCATCTGCCGGTGAGATCGAACAGTTCCATGCGGTTGATTTCCTTCTCACCGAGCAACCCGGCGAAGGCCGGGGTCCAGATCACAGATTTATGCGGCTTGGATAGCCCACCGACGCGCACTGTCCAGCACCCGAGTTTTCCATCTGGACCCCGGCCTTCGCCGGGGTGCACGGAGAAAAGACAGGCCATGCCCTAGCGGTTCGGCCCTGATAGCCTGATACTCGACCGATTCCATCCGGGAAGTCGGACAAACCCGTTCCCATGCGTGCACTGACCAACGGCTTCCTGTTCTTCGGCTACGTCTTCCTGGCGATGACGGTCGGTGCCTTTCTGTGGCGGGCGGGCCTGGGCCTGGGGCCGGGGATCGCCGCGACCTTCGGCGTGCTGGGTGTGTTGGCGGCGGGCCATGCCCTGATAGGCGGGGCCGCCGAGCGCCGTCGCCTGAAGGCCGAGATCGACACAGTGCGAGAGGCGCATCGCCTGCTGGCAGACGCCATGGAGCAGACGCAGGGCGCGCTCGGCGACCTGGCCCAGGCCATCGAGGCCGGGGCCCTGACCCGCACCGAGGAACTGTCGGGCGAGGTCCGCATGCTGGAGGATCTGATCCAGCAGATGAGCGCCTCCATCGACCAGCGCCTGACGGTCACGCCCATGGTCGCGCCGGACAGCGCCGAGGCGCGGCGGCATCAGCAGTCCAGCCTGCTGCTCCGCACCGTCCACGACGCCCTGACCGAGAACCGCGTCGATCTGTATCTCCAGCCGCTGGTCACCCTGCCGCAGCGGCGGACGGTCTTCTACGAGAGCTTCACCCGGCTGCGCGATTCCACCGACCGGGTCATGATGCCCGCCGAATATCTGTCGATCGCCGAGGGCGAGGGGCTGGTGCCCGCCATCGACAACCTGCTGCTGTTCCGCTGCGCCCAGATCGTTCGCCGGCTGGCGCGTCAGGACCGCAAGGTCGGCGTCTTCTGCAACGTCGCCCTGTCCAGCCTGGGCGACGAGACCTTCTTCCCGCAGTTCCTGCAGTTCCTCAGCGAGAACCGCGACCTCAACCAGGCCCTGATCTTCGAGCTGGGCCAGGCGACGTTCGACGCGCGCGGCGCGGTCGAGGCGCGCAACATGGCCAAGCTGGCCGACCTCGGCTTCCGCTTCTCGCTGGACAAGGTCCAGACGCTGGACCTGGACTTCAACGACCTGCAGCGGTCGGACGTGAAGTTCGTCAAGGTCGCCGCCGACCTGCTGATCGAACAACTGCTGGACCTGGACGGCGGCTCGCCGATCCCGTCCCTGCGCGACATCCAGGCCGCCGACTTCGCCCAGCTGACCCGCCGTTACGGCATCGAGGTCATCGCCGAGAAATGCGAGAACGAGCGCCAGATCGTCGACATCCTGGAACTCGACATCACCCTTGCTCAGGGTCATTTGTTCGGCGAGCCGCGCGCCATCAAGGAAGCCGTCCTGGCCGAGACCGATCCGCCGGCAGACTTCGTGCGGTCCACGCTGATCAACGCGGAGAAGCGGCGGCGCTACGCCTGACAGGCCCCCAATTTCCTTCGTCATCCTCCGGCGAGCGCAGCGAGACCGGGGGACGCAGCGGCGCCGGAGCGAAGCGTAGGCGAAATGCTTCAGCGGATGCTGTGCGTGGCAGGTTCGCGCTCTCGCGCGCCGCTGCGTCCCCCGGTCTGCGGCGCTTCGCGCCTTGCCGGAGGATGACGAAAGAAAGCGATCAGGATTCCCAGCTCAACGACTTTGCGAACCCCGCCTCGTCCTCGAATTTCGCCACGACCGGCCAAGACTTGACGCGCGCCCGCCACTCCGCCGGCAGCCGCACCCAGTCCTTCTCGGTCGTGACCAGCCCCGCCTCGAACAGGGCCGCGCGATCGGCCAGAAACTCGAGGTCCTCCGCCCGATAGTCGGCGTGATCGGGGAAGGGCGCGAAGTCCTTCAGGTCGCATCCCGCCGCCTTCAGCGCCCGCTCCACCTTCCACGGCTTGGCGATCCCGGCGAACCCGACCTGAGGCCCCACCGGCGGCGGGCCTGAGGGCTCCAGCCGAGCGATGAAGACGGGCAGGGTGCCGAACATGGCCAGCAGCTCCGGATCGGCAGGGGGCGCATCGGCGGGCAGCAGCACGACGACCGCATCGGCCCGCGCCAGCCCCGCCGTCAGCGGCTCCCGCATCGGTCCGGAGGGAAACACCGACCCGTCGCCGAAGGGCCATTCGTCCTCGCGCGTCTCGCCGTCCACGACGATCAGGCTGAGGCTCTTTTTCAGCGCCGGGTTCTGGTGGCCGTCGTCCAGCACCAGGGTCCGAGCCCCTGCCGCCACCGCCGCCCGGGCCCCGGCCACCCGGTCCCGCGCCACCCACATCGGCGCGTCGCCCGCCAGCATGAGGGGTTCGTCGCCGACGTCCGCCGCTGAGTGCGCGGCCGGATCGACCCGCACCGGCCCCTCCAGCCGCCCGCCATAACCGCGCGACAGGCCATGCGCCTCGACATCCGCAGCTCGCAGCAGCCGCAGCACTTCGCGCGCCACGGGCGTCTTGCCCGAGCCTCCGACCGTCAGATTGCCGACGGAGATGACCGGCACGCCGACGTCCTCTCCCGGCGTCCGCGCGATCCGCCGCGCCGTCGCCGCCGCCCACAGCCAGGAGGCGGGCTTCAGCAGGGTCCGTGTCACCCGCCCGTGCCGGCCATGACGCTCGTACCACCAGCGAGGGGTGGAGACCTTCATATTCCTTCTCCCGCAAGGGCAGAAGCAAACCATGCGCCGCTCATCTTGAACGCCTTGGCAACAGGAGCTGCAGCGTCTCCCACAGCCGCTCCAGTCCGGCCCCGGCGTCGCTGGCCGCGCGCCGGGCGCGGTCGCCCATGGCACGGGCCGCCGCTGGGTCGTTCAGCAGGGGCGCGACGACGCCCGGCAGGTCGCCGGGCGAGGCGACGACGGCCAACGCGTCTGCCGCCGTCAGGGCGTCGGTCACCTCACGCCAGTTGTCCGCGTCCGGCCCGGCGACGGCGGGCTTGCCCAGCCGCGCGGGTTCCAGTGGATTGTGCCCGCCCCACGGATCGCGGCCCAGGAAGGACCCGAACGAGCCGCCCATCACGACCACGTCCGCCAGCCTGAGGAACAGGCCCAATTCGCCCAAGGTATCGGCGACATAGATGTCCGTCTCCGCGTTCGGCGCGGCCCCTTGCGAGCGCAGGGCGAAGCGATAGCCGTCGCGGCCGAGGGCGGTCGCGATCTCGCCCCCCCGCTCCGGATGGCGCGGCACCAGGATCAGGCACAGCCGCTCGGTCAGGCGGTCCAGCGCCCGGACCACGGCGATCTCCTCGCCCTCGTGGGTGCTCGCGGCGACCACCACCGGCCGGTCCCCGATCGCGGCCGACAGGGCGGTGAAGGCGCGTGCGTCGTGGGGCAGGGGGGCACCCGAGAGCTTCAGATTGACCAGTCCGTCTATCCGCCCGCCCATGGCCTGGATGCGATCCGCCGAGACGATGTCCTGCGGCATGATCCGGTCGAAGCTGCCGATCACGGTCCGCGCCGCGCCCGGAAACCGGGCCCAGCCCTCGGCCGTCTTTTCGGTGATGCGGGCGCTCACCAGGGCCAGCGGAACGCCCCGCGCCTTGGCCGCCCCGATCAGATTGGGCCACAGTTCGCTCTCGACGAAGACGCCCAGCGATGGCCGCCAGTGATCGAGAAAGGCCGTCACGGCACCTGGCGCATCCACGGGCGCGAACTGGTGAATCACCCCCTCCGGCAGCCGCCGCCCCAACAGTTCCGCAGACGTGAGTGTCCCCGATGTCACCAGCACCGTCAGGTCCGGTCGCGCCTTTCGGAACCGCTCGACCACCGGCAGCAGGCTCAGCGTCTCGCCCACGCTGACGCCGTGCAGCCAGACCAGATCTCCGGCGGGACGGGCCTCGCCCGCGACCCCCAGCCGCTCGTCCACCCGACGCGGATCCTCCTTGCCCTGCTTGGCCCGGGCGTCGAGCAACCGGGGGGCCAGAGGCTCCAGCATCCGGGTCAACAGCCGATAGGCGAACAGGGCCGGGCTCATATCCCCTCCAGCCCCGTGATCGCGTCCGCGCGCGCCTCCACCGCCGTAAGGCGCTCGCCCCACGCGGCGGCCACGGCGGCCAGGTCGCCGCCGTCGGGAAAGTGGTCGATCTCATAGACTATGGCACCGCGTCCGAACGGCAGGGGCAGAAGCGCCCGATCCCAGCTGTTCAGCCGCACCGCGGGCTTGCAGCTCATGCCGATGAACAGCACCGGCACCCCCGACATCCTCGCCATCAGGGGCAGGCCCTCGGCCATGACCCGCGCGGGGCCACGCGGTCCGTCCGGCGTGATGGCCAGCGCCCCGACCTTCAGCTGCTTCAGCCCGTCGCGCAGGGCGCGCGATCCACCTTTGGCCGCGTCCGCCTTGTCCTTGTTCGCCGAGGACCCACGCACGGCGGGAAAGCCCTGCAGAGCCACCGCTTTGGCGATAAATTGGCCGTCTGGACTAAGCGATATCAGGGCTTTGGCGGGTTGAGCTCGCGT
Source organism: Brevundimonas aurifodinae (assembly GCF_040195595.1). Lineage (NCBI taxonomy): Bacteria > Pseudomonadati > Pseudomonadota > Alphaproteobacteria > Caulobacterales > Caulobacteraceae > Brevundimonas > Brevundimonas aurifodinae. The sequence goes on along the minus strand of NZ_JBEGDD010000012.1, from coordinate 106,711 downwards.
CAGGTCCCAGCATGCGGGGCTGAGACCGATGCGCGAATGCCAGAAGGCGCACAGGACCCCGCCCCCCGCCGCCCAGACCGCCTCCGCACGCTCGCGACCCTCGTAGGTCCAGTGGATGGTGGAAAAGCAGAACCGCATCCAGCCGGCGAGCAGGCTGGACAAGACCGTCTGGATGACCGGATTGCGAAGCGGCCTCACCTCAGGCGACCGTGGCGACGGGCGGCGTTCCGTCCAGCGACTGCTGCCGGGCCAGCCGACTGTAGAGCCCGCCCTGTCGGATCAGGGCCGCGTGCGTGCCGCTCTCGACGATGCGCCCGCTCTCCAGCACCAGGATCCGGTCCGCGTGGCGCACGGTGGACAGCCTGTGGGCGATCATCAACGTTGATCGGCCCGCCATCAGCCGCTCCAGCGCCGCCTGCACCAGGGCCTCGCTCTCGGTATCGAGCGCCGAGGTCGCCTCGTCCAGCAACAGGATGGGCGCGTCCTTCAGGAAGGCCCGGGCGATGGCGATCCGCTGACGCTGACCGCCCGACAGCCTCAGCCCCCCTTCGCCCGCGCGGGTGGCATACCCCTCGGGCAGGGCGGCGATGAAGTCGTGGGCCGCTGCCGCCTGCGCTGCCGCCTCGATCTCGGCGGTCGTCGCCCCGGCCCGGCCATAGGCGATGTTGGCGGCGATCGTGTCGTCGAACAAAAAGGGCTCCTGGGTCACCAGGGCGATGCGGTCGCGCAGGTCGCTCAGCGAGAGGCCCCTTAGATCGGCCCCGTTGATGGTGATCGCCCCCTCCGTGACGTCGTAGAAGCGCGGGAGCAGGCTCAGAAGCGTCGATTTGCCCCCGCCCGAGGGCCCGACCAGGGCGACGGTCTCGCCCGGCCCCACCGACAGGGACACGTCCGTGATGGTCGGCGCGGCGGCAGAATAGGCGAAGGACACGCGATCGAAGACCACGGTCGCCGGTCCCTGGGCTAGAGGCTTCGGCCTCGGTGCCTCCCTGATTTCCGGCGCGATATCGAGCGCGCCGAACAGCCGCCTCGCCGCCGTCAGACCCTCGGCCATGACCGTCTGAAGATTGGTCACCTGACGCAGCGACTGGCCCGCCGACATCAACAGCCCGACATAGGCGGCGAAGGCTCCGACCGTCATCTGGTCCTGTCTGGCCTGCCACCCGGCGTAGGCCATGACGGCGGCGACGATCAGCATGGCGACCAGGTTGGACAGCGGCCCGGCGAAGGCGCGGCTGTCGGCCGACTTGATGACGTGGCGTTGGCGACGCCCCACGACTTCCGCCACGCGGGCTTCCTCGGCTGTCTCACGGTTCTCGATCTTGATGAGGCGAACGCCGTCCAGGTTCTCCATCAGGGCGGTCGACAGGTTCTCGGTCTCGACCATGGCCCCGGTCGTGGCCTTGCGCATCCGCTTGCCGAAGCGTCGGATGACCCAGGCGATCAGGGGCGCGCCTAACAGCACGATCAGCGTCAGCCGCCAGTCCAGCCAGGCCATGTAGAGCAGCACGGCGGTCAGGGTCAGGGCGTGCTGGGTGTAGTTCACCACCCCGTTGGTGAAGGCCTCGCGCACCAGATTGGCGTCGAACAGCACGCTGGAGACGAAGGCACCGGAGTGCTGGCTGCGCAACCGGGCCAGGTCGGCGCGGATCATGGCTCCGAACAGCCGGACCTGGATGTCCCCGACGATGCCGTGGCCCAGCCGGTTGACCAGGGCGGCCTGGCCGAGCGCCGCCAGGGTCCAGATCAGGCCCACCCCGATGATGACGGCGGGAATGGCGATCGGGGCGTTCTCCGGCTGGACGACGAAGACGCCCGCGACCGTCACGGGCCGGCCCAGGAACATGCCGTCGATCGCCGGCTGCAGCAGCTGCAGCACCGTCGCCGCGCTGACGCCTGCGATGGCCGCGCAGACCAGCGAGAGGATCAACGGCGCCTTGCGACGGGACAGGTAGTCGCGCCAGACACGGCCCAGCAGCCCGCGCGCGGGCGCGTCCGTGGGCTGGGCGAACGGGGCGGACGAGGTCATCCGCCCGAGGTCGGACGGCCCGCCCGCCAAGTCAAGCGATCCGTCCACGCATCGCAACGGGATGACGGCGTCGTCCGGCGTCTCTATGTGCTCGCCTCATGACCAGCCGGTTCGACATCAGCACCGAGGCGGGCCGCCGGGCGGCGGAGCGGGACTTCTTCTGGAACGACCACGCCTTCCTGCGGCTGGCGTTTTCGAACGCCCACTGGCTGGGGCCGGACCTCGTCCGCACCAACCAGCCCTCGCCGCGCCAGCTGGAGGGCTGGGCGAAACGCGGCATCCGCACGGTCATCAACCTGCGGGGGCAGAGGGACGAAGGCTACTACTGGCTGGAAAAGGCCGCCTGCGACCGGCTGGGGCTGACGCTGATCGACGCCCCGCTGGACAGCCGCGATCCGCCCGGCAAGGACCGCGTCCGCCGCGCCCGCGACCTGTTCGCCACGATCGAATATCCCGCCCTGATCCACTGCAAGTCCGGCGCGGACCGGGCCGGTCTGATGGCGGTCTTCTATCGCCACTTCCATCTGGGCGAGCCGATCTCGCAGGCGATGCGGGAGCTGTCGAAGAAATACCTGCACAGCCGCGAGGGGCTGACGGGCGTGCTGGACCACTTCCTGGAGACCTACGTCCGCGACATCGAGCCGACCGGCGTCGGCTTCATGGAGTGGGTCGAGAGCGAAGCCTACGACCCCCAGGCCATGCGACGGGAGTTCCGCGCCAACTGGTGGGGCACCCTGCTGACGGAGCGGCTGCTGAAGCGGGAATAGGCCTCAGCCCCAGGGGCCGGTGGGTGTCCGTTTGGGCGCCTCGTTCTTTTTGGTCGCCTCGGCCTTCTTCTCGTTCGACCAACCCTTGACCCAACGCTCATAGCCGCGCGCGCCGCGAAAGGCGAAGATCCACAGGGCCAGAACCGCCAGCAGCCCGACCAGCTGCGCGATCTGCATGCCGTCCAGGGTGGTGCCGAAAAGGGTCATGACTGGCGCTCCGTCTCGCGCGCCGGGGTAACGGTCGCGTCTGGCTTCGGTGCGTGCGCGAAGGGGTCCGACGTCGTCTCCGACGGTGCGGGCGGCTCCCCCCACGCCGTGTCCTGTTCGTGCGCCTGCGCGTCCACGCGGGACCTGGGACCGCGCGTGGCGAAGGCGACGATACCCACTCCGAGGGCGAGGAAGGCCAGAACGATCAAGGTCGGTGTCATGGGATCGCTCCTGTCATGCGGTCCAGTCTAGACCCAAACAGCGCAGGGGTCTGCGGCGCGGTTCCTCGCCGCGACCATCGGCCCCGGCGATCAGGCGTCGCCGCGCGGGTCGATCAGACGGTGCGCGTGCAGGATGAAGTACCGCATGTGGGCGTTGTCCACCGTCGCCTGCGCCCGCGCCTTCCAGGCCGCCTTGGCCTCGGCGTAGTTGCCGAAGGCGCCGACGAACTCGACCTGCGACAGGTCCCGAAACACCGGCTGGTCCAGATGGCGCAGCTCGCCCCCGATCACGAGATGAAGCAGTTGCGGGTCGGCGGTGTTGGGGGCGTCGGTCATGGCGGGAGTCCGGGGGAGGGGGCTTACTGGCGCAGCGGGATAGGCGCAGGGTCGCTTGGGATCAAGGATTTGGCGGAAATCGGCTGATCAGGCATTATGCCGATATGGCCGACGAACCTGAAAACCTCGTCCTCGTCTATCTCCGCCGTATCGACGCCAAGGTCGATGCCTTGGCTGGAGAGGTGCGTGAGGTGAAAGAACGGCTTTCGGCCGTCGAGGTCGGCTTGGCCTCCGTTCGCCGCGACTTGGGCTTCCTTGCAGAGGCCGATGCTCGGCTACAGATGTCCTTTGATCGCCTGCGGGACGACGTGACCCGCATCGAGCGTCGCCTGGACTTGGTCGACGAACCCGCCGCCTAGATCGCCAACGGTATCGACGCGGTCCGCCTCAGGATCAACGGGTGAAGCGCCGGCGCGGAGCAGACCAGGCTGGCCTGACGCGGGTCGGGCCGGTTGAACCGCCAGGGTCGTCCGTGGTGATCCGACACCCTCGCCCCCGCCTCGGTCGCGATCAGGGCCCCGGCGCAGACGTCCCAGTCCCACTTCGGCGTCAGGGCGATGGCGGCGTCGAAGGCCCCGGAGGCGACCAGCGCCATGCGATAGGCCAGGGCGTTGCGCTTCTCATAGCGCATGGCCGGCCAGGGCTCGGGCCAGTGCGGCCCCTCCATCAGGCGCGCGTCGGCCAGCACCGCCGCGTCGTCCAGCGTGTCCACGTCCGAGGCCGCGATCGGTCGCCCGTTCAGCCGCGCCCCGCCGCCGACCGTCGCCTCGAAGGTCTCGTTCAGCGCGGGCACATGGATGACGGCGGCGACGGGCGCTCCGTCCTCGACGATGGCGATGGGCACGCACCACCACGGCCTGTCCTTCATGAAGGCCACGGTCCCGTCGATCGGATCGACCACGAAGATGCGGCGCCTGGTCAGCCGGTCGGCCGTGTCCGGCGTTTCCTCCGACAGCCACCCGTGATCCGGCCGCGCGGTCAGCAGCCGGTCCTTCAGCAGGGCGTCGACGGCCAGATCGGCGCTGGTGACCGGCGATCCCCCGACCTTGGACGTGATCTTCAGCCCCTTCGCCCGCTCGGCCTGGGCCAGGGTCCCGGCCTCCAGCGCGGCCTCGCGGATCAGGGCCAGATCGTCGTTCAGGCCGCTCATTTGCCGGCGATGGCGACGCCGTCGATCAGCAGGGACGGGCTGTTGGCCGATCCGCGGAACTCCAGGTCCGATCCCGGCACCATCCGCATCATGAACTCGGCCAGCTTGCCCGCCACCGTGATCTCGCTGACCGGATAGGCGATCTCGCCGTTCTCGAACCAGAAGCCGTGGACCCCCGCCGACCAGTCGCCGGTGTTGGGGTTCAGCGCGGGGCCGAACATGCCGGTGACGACCAGGCCGGTGCCCGCGTCCGCCATCAGTCCCGCCTGGTCCCTGTCGCCAGGCGTTAGATGAAGGTTGTGGGTCGAGACCCCCGGAGGTCCCGCCGAGCCGCGCGAGGCGTGGCCCGTCGTCTCCAGGCCCAGCTGGGCGGCCGAAGCCCGGTTGAGCAGCCAGGTCTTCAGCACCCCATCCTCGACCAGGGCGACACGCTGGACCGGCGACCCCTCGTCGTCGAACGGCGTCGATCCCATACCGCGCACCCGGAAGGGGTCGTCGATGACGCTGACGCCGCCGGCCAGAACCTGTTGACCCATCCGGCCCATCAGGAACGACGTGCCCCGCGCCACCGATGGCCCCCCGATCGCGCCGATCAGGGGCGACAGCACCTGGGTGGCGATTCGGCGGTCGAAGATCACCGGCGCGGTGGTCGAGGCGATCTTTCGGGGCCCCAGCCGCGCCGCCGCCCGCCGTCCGGCCTCGGCCCCGATGGCCTCGGGCGACGGCAGGTCGGACAGATGTCGGGTCGAACGGCCTTCGCCACCGCGTTCCATGGCCCCGTCGCGCTCGGCGATGACGCTGGCGCTCAGCGAGAAACTCGTCGCGGCATAGTGGCCGTCGAAGCCTTCCGACGTCACCAGCCGCCAGCGCGAAGAGGAGTGGCCAGCTCCGGCGCCCTCGGACCGCGCGATCTCGGGCGTGGCCAGGGCGACCGCCTCGGCCTCGCGTGACACCGCCTCCAGCTCGGCGGCGGAGCGCTCGGTCGGGTCGTACAGGTCCAGCTCGGCGAACGGCCCCCGCGCCAGCCGCTCCCTTGGCGTCAGGTCGTTGTAGGGATCCTCGGGGGCCAGACGCGCCATGGCCACGGCCCGTTCGACCAGCCGCGTGCGCGTCACCTGCGACAGGTCCGAGGCCGACACCGTGGCCTGACGCCGCCCGACAAAGACTCGCAGGCCCAGATCGCGGCTCTCTTCGCGCTCCACGTCCTCCAGGGCGCCGTTGCGTACCCCGACCGACAGGGAGGCCCGCTCGGACGAGACCGCTTCTGCGGCGTCGGCTCCGGCCTTCAGGGCGTCTCGGACAAGATCGTGCAGAAGGTCGGCGGGCGCGGAACTGTCAGGCATGGGCCGCATATGGCCGACGCGCGCCTGTGCCGCAATCGTCGTGGGCTTCCCAGCGACGCCGGGCGGCTCTACCACCCGCTCATGGCATACAGAGACCTGCGCGAGTTCATGGCGGTGCTGGAGGCGCAGGGCGAGCTGGTGCGCGTCACCGAGCCCGTCTCGACCGTGCTGGAGATGACCGAGATCCAGACGCGGCTGCTGCGGAACGGCGGCCCGGCGGTCCTGTTCGAAAAGCCCGTGATGCCCGACGGCTCGATCAGCCCCATCCCGGCACTGGCCAATCTGTTCGGCACGGTCAAGCGCGTCGCTATGGGCGTGACGCTGGAGAAGAAGCAGCGCACCACGGCGGCGGAGCTGCGCGAGGTCGGAGAACTGCTGGCCTTCCTCAAGAACCCGACGCCGCCCCGCGGCTTCGGCGAGGCGATAGAGCTCCTGCCGCTCGCTCAGACCGTCATGTCGATGCGGCCCAAGGTGGTGAAGTCCGCCCCGGTGCAGGAGGTGGTGCTGACGGGCGACCAGATCGACCTGACCGCCCTGCCGATCCAGACCTGCTGGCCCGGCGAGCCCGCGCCGCTGATCACCTGGGGCCTGGTCGTCACCAAGGGGCCTGGCGAGGACCGCGAGGACGACTTCAACCTGGGCATCTACCGCATGCAGGTGCTGGGCAAGGACCGGGCGATCATGCGCTGGCTGACCCATCGCGGCGGGGCCCAGCATTACGCCCGGCACAAGAAGAAGAAGACCGGCCCGCTGCCCTGCGCCGTCGTGCTCGGCGCCGATCCGGGCACCATCCTGGCCGCCGTGACGCCGGTGCCGGACACCCTGTCGGAGTATCAGTTCGCTGGCCTGATGCGGGGCCAGAAGGCCGAGCTGGTGGCCTGCAAGACCGTGCCGCTGATGGTGCCCGCCCGCGCCGAGATCGTGCTGGAGGGTCACGTCCTGCTGGACGAGCACGCGCCCGAGGGCCCCTACGGCGACCACACCGGCTACTACAACTCGGTCGAGACCTTCCCGGTCTTTCACGTCAGCGCCATCACCATGCGGCGCGACCCCGTCTATCTGACCACCTTCACCGGCCGCCCGCCGGACGAGCCCAGCGTGCTGGGCGAGGCGCTGAACGAGGTCTTCATCCCGCTGCTGCGGGCCCAGTTCCCGGAGATCACCGACTTCTGGCTGCCGCCCGAGGGGTGCAGCTACCGCATCGCCGTGGTGTCGATGAAGAAGGCCTATCCCGGCCACGCCAAGCGGGTCATGCTCGGCGTCTGGAGCTTCCTGCGCCAGTTCATGTATACCAAATGGGTCATCGTCGTGGACGACAATATCGACGCCCGCGACTGGAAGGACGTCATGTGGGCCATCTCCACCAAGATGGACCCGGCCCGCGACATCACCGTCATCGAGAACACCCCGATCGACTACCTGGACTTCGCCAGTCCCGAGAGCGGCCTGGGCTCCAAGATCGGCCTGGACGCCACCGACAAATGGCCGCCCGAGACCAGGCGCGAATGGGGCGAGGAGATCCGCATGGACGACGCTGTGGTCGAGCGGGTGTCGGAGATGTGGGACAGCCTCGGATTGCCGGGTGACGGGGCGCCGATCTGGAAGTAGCGCGTCGATCGTGTTATAACTTCGTTCTAACGGAGCCCGCCATGCCCACGTCCATCCGCAAGATCGGCAACTCCCAGGGCGTGATCCTGCCCAAGCCCGCGCTTCAGGCGCTCGGCGTCGCGGAGGGCGGCGCGGTGGAGTTCATCTACGAGACCGGCAAGATCAGCATCGTTCCGGCCAAGCGAAAGGTTCGGGAGGGCTGGGCCGAGGATTTCGCGGCTCTGGCGGCGGACGGTCTGTCGGAAGAGGATCGGGAATGGCTGGAGGCCGACCTGACTAGCGAAACGGATGAAGAAGCCTTGGGGCCTGACTGGACGGACGAGGAGATCGCCGCGCTTGAGGCTGCGCTCGCCGCCAACGAGCGCGATCCCCGTTGATCGAGCGTGGAGACGTTTGGCTGGTCCGGCTTGATCCTGTCGAGGGAAGCGAACAAGGCAAGACGCGCCCCTGCCTGATCGTCTCGCCGCCGGACGCCGGCCCGTATCGCATCTCCGCCATCGTGCCGCTGACGTCCAAGGCGCGCGTGACCCGCTTTCGTCCCCGCGTGAGGTTTTTCCGCGATGGCCTTGCCCTGGTCGACCAGGTGCGCACCGTTTCCCATCTTCGCATGATCAAACGTCTTGGCCGGATGGATGCCCACACGACATCGCGTGTGCTGGCAGTTCTGCGCGAGATGTTCGCCGAGTGAACTCCGCAGATGACGAGACGGCGCTCGCCACCTAGCTTGGCTGCTTGTCGTGTCGGGGGGCCGCCATGAGCGACTTCGAGTTCTTTTTCAGCTTCTACGGCCTTCTGCTCGGACTGTCGGTGGCCGAGCTGACCGGCGGGTTCGCGCGCCTGCTGCACGAACGGCACCGCGTGCGGTTCGGGTGGCTGACGCCGCTGCTGGCGCTGTTCGTGGCCATCGACCTGGCGACATTCTGGAATCAGGCGTGGCGGTTCTTTCGGGAGGCGCCGTTCAACCCGGCCCTTTTGCTGATCGGGCTGGTCATCGCCGCGACCTTCTACGTCGCCGCCAGCGTCACCTTCCCGCGCGTGACCGCCGAGGGTGTCGAGACGCGCATCGACCTCGACGAGCATTTCTGGGCGCATCGACGGGTGGTGTTCGGTTGCGTTCTGGCGGCCAACGCCATGGTGTGGATATTGCTCGGCTTGCTGGCGCTGGCGGACCCGGCCTGGGCCGGCTTCTGGACGCCCCGGTTGATCTTCGGCGTCGTCCTGTTCGCGGCCTGCACTGCGACGGCCGCGTTCGCGCCTCGGCGCGGGGTGGTGATCGGCGCTCTGGTCCTCGTCCTCGCCTACACCCTGTGGAACATGGTGCGGGCAGGATACCTGCTGTTCTCCTCGGGCGTGTGGTCGCCGGCCGTCTGAGGCTTGCCAGATGGACGGGATCGGACGACGAAGGGCCATGCGCAACGCCCTTGTCCTTGCGGCCCTCGCCGCCGCCCTGTCGTCGAGTCCCGCCATGTCCCAGTCCGTTCGCAATCTCGCCCCCTGGGATACGGCCTTCCTGCCCCCCGCCCTGGAGTGGCATGGCGCCAGCCGCGCGCTGCTGGCCGACGCCACGAACCCCTGGATCACCGACTTCGAGCGCGACCCCCAGCGGAACGTCAGCCCCGACTACGCCACGACTCGCGCCTGGTTCGACCGGCTGGACGCGGCGTCGGACCTGATCCGCATCGAGGAGTTCGGCGTCTCGCCGGAGGGCCGTCCGATCTATGCCGTCATTGCCAGCCGCGACGGGGCGACGCTGGATCCGGCCAAGCCGGTGTTGCTGGCCCAGGCCGGCATCCATCCCGGCGAGATCGACGGCAAGGACGCCGGAATGATGCTGCTGCGCGACATCGCCTTCGGCGACAAGGGCGGCCTGATCGACGACATCAATCTGGTCCTGATCCCCATCCTGTCGGTCGACGGCCATGAGCGCGCCAGCGCCTACTCCCGCCCCAACCAGCGCGGGCCGCGCATCCAGGGCTGGCGAAACACTGCCACCAACCAGAACCTGAACCGCGACTTCCTGAAGCTGGACCAGCCCGAGATGCGGGCCCTGCGGACCTTCATGAACAGACTCGATCCGGACCTCTATCTGGACATCCACGTCACCGACGGCATGGACTACCAGTACGACATCACCTTCGGCTTCAACGGCGAGGACGGGGTCTATTCCCGTTCCCCCGCGATCTCGGAATGGCTGGACGACCGGTTCAAGCCGGCGATCAACGCGGCCCTCGAAGGGCAGGGGCACATTCCCGGCCCCCTGGTCTTCGGCGTCGATGGCGACGACCCCCGGGCCGGCCTGTCCGACGGCGGCCTGGGCGAGCGGTTCTCCAACGGCTGGGGCGCGGCCGCCCATGTGCCGACCGTCCTGATCGAGAACCACAGCCTGAAGCCTTACGAACAGAGGGTGCTGGGCACCTATGTGCTGATCGAGGCGTCCATGCGCCTGCTGGCCGAGGAGGGTGCGGCCGTGCGCGCTGCCGTCGCCGTCGACCGGACCCTGCGTCCCGCTGAAATCCTCGCCAACTTCGTCCCCGATCCGACGCCGATCGAGACCCGCGCCTTCAAGGGCGTGCTGTACGAGACCTACGACAGCCCGGCGTCCGGCCGCACCGAGATCCGCTGGCTGGGTCGGCCGGATCCCGAACTGTGGCAGATGCCGTACTATGGGTCGCGTGCGTCGCTGACCTTGCGTCGCCCGACCGCCTACTGGGTGCCCGCCCACCGCGCCGATCTGATCGAGCGGCTGCGGATTCACGGGTTGCAGATGGAGACGCTGGAGACGCAGCGCACCGTTTCGGTCTCCATGCTTCGCCTCATCGACCCCGTGATCGCCCCTCGCGCCAACGAGGGTCACGTCCAGATGAGCGTCCAGACGGTGGAGGCCGAAGACCGTGACTGGACCTGGGCCCCCGGTTCGGTTCGCGTCCCGACCGATCAGCCGCTCGGCGATCTCGCGGTCCTGTTGCTGGAGCCCCAGTCCAGCGAGAGCGTCTTCGCCTGGGGTCTGGTCCCCGAGGTCCTCAGCCGCGTCGAATACATCGAGGGCTACGCCATCGCGCCCCTGGCCGAGGCCATGATGGCCGCCGATCCGGGTCTGAAAGCCGAGTTCGAGGCTTATCTGGCCGCCGACCCGGCCTTCGCGGCGAACGGCGACGCGCGGCTGCAGTGGTTCTATGCGCGAACTCCGTTCTATGATGACCGCTACCGACTGTATCCGGTCGGTCGGGAGGGCTGAGGATGGCATTCGACGGGAGCCTGAGCGGCGCGGAAGCCGCCGCGCTGTGGAGCGGCCTGCTGCTGCTCCTGCTGGTCATCCTGTCGATGCGGGTCGCCCTGACGCGCCGGTCGCGGCGGGTCGTGCTCGGCGACGGTGGCGACCCCGACCTGGCGCTCAAGAGCCGGGTGTTCGGCAACGCCGCCGAATACATTCCTGTAGGGGTCGGCGCCATGGCCATCCTGGCCGTTCTGGGCATGCCCGCGGTCGGCATTCACATGGTCGGCGTGCCGCTCCTGTTGGGGCGCGTCCTGCATGCGGCGGGCCTGCGCGGCGACCGGGCCACGATGGCGCGGGTGTTCGGCATCCTGCTGACCTGGCTGGCGCTGTTCCTGGCGGCGATGATGCTGATCGTCCACGCCTTCGTCGCGCCGCACTGAGCCTTATTCGCGGATCAGGTCCGGGTCGCCCCGGCCGAGGCGCGACAGCCCCCTGTCCAGCGCCACGACCACCAACCCGAGCACCAGGAAAAAGACCAGCAGCGCCCCGAAATTCGTCATCGCCCTGGTCCAGCCGAGCGCGCCGATGTCGATGAACCAGTAGGGATACCAGCCGATCAGCTGTCCATGGATCACCGTCCAGACCCCATAGAGCAGGGGATAGGCCAGCCATTTGCCGGCATCGATCCATCTCAGCCGGCCCTTGGCTGTGAACAGCAGCCAATCCAGCACGAAGGCGATGGGCATCACCGTGTGCAGGATCTGATCGACGATCAGCTGCAGCCCCTGCGGGTTCCAGGTCCCGGCCAGCAAGACGTGATACACTAGCCCGACGACGGCGATATACATGGCGACGGCCGCGCGCACGGCATCGGTCGATGTCCATCGACCCAGTCTGCTGTCGGGGGTCACCGCCGGTGCGGTCAGCACCACGGCCACCAGGATGTTCGTCAGGATCGTGAAGTAGCTGAAGAAGACCACGGTCGTGCCCGCTGCCGACCGCGTGCCGCCGTTCAGCATCAGCCAGTACTGGAGGACCAGACCCGTCCAGCCGACCAGGGCGAACAGAATGCGCCAGGCCCTCGCGGTCATCCTGTTCTTGATCATTCCGGCCTCTGATGCGCGCATGGATGGCGGTGCCTGCGCCTAGTCTTGATCCCACACGAAGTCCCTGTCGATCCAGTCGCCGAGGCGCCCGTCCGGTCTGGCCAGTGCGTGGACACGCTCCATCTCTTCGGCCGACAGGGAGAACTCCCAGATGTCGAAATTCTCGGCCGCCCGCTGGGGCTTCGTCGTGCGCGGGATGGCGATGACGTCCTGCTGGATCAGCCAGCGCAGCGTCACCTGGCCGGGCGTCTTGCCGTGGGCCCGGGCGATCTCGCCGATCACCGGGTCGTCGGCGATCTGGCCCTGGGCCAGGGGCGACCAGGCCGTGATCGACGACCCCAGCTCAGCCGCCGTCGCCCGCAGCGTCTTCAGGGACAGGTAGGGGTGGTACTCGACCTGGTTGGTGATCAGCTTCGCATCCGACGCCGACTGGGCCTCGCGGAACTGGGTCGATGGGTAGTTCGACACCCCGACCGCGCGGGTCAGGCCCCGGTCCTTGGCTTCGTTCAGGGCGGCGATGGTGTCGGGGATCGACGGCGTCACCTTTGGCCAGTGCAGCAGCAGCAGGTCGGGCGTGAAGCCCAGGCTGGTCGCCGATTCCTCGGCCTGTCGCAGCAGGGCGTCACGCTCGAAATGGGCGACCCAGATCTTCGTCGTCAGCCAGATATTGTCGCGCGCCACGCCGGAATCGCGGATGCCGTCGCCGACCGCCGCCTCGTTCTTGTAGATCCAGGCCGTGTCGATGTGGCGGTATCCGATCCTGAGAGCCTCGGCGACCATGCGCCGCGCGTCCTGCGGCTCCAGCTGCCAGGTGCCGAAACCGAGAAGCGGAAGGGTCTGGCCATCGACGGTGATGCTGGCCTGCTGCGTCATGGTAGGGGCTCCGGCGTCTTGAAAGAGAGCCCCTGATCTAGGGTGTCCTCAGCGGCGTCGGTAGGTGAAGTCGTATCCCGGCGTCCAGGTTGCGCCGCCGTCGGTGGACGATTCTCCCTGCTGCCGCACCGATCCGTCGGCCTGCGCGGCCACCGTCATCCGCTGCATCGCGCCGGGCTGGCCTGATGCCACCAGCACCATGGCGCCGTCGCCGACGCCGCCCTCGAACACCGTCACGCCGCCCCCGCTGTCGATGTAGAACTGCCGCCAGACCTCGCCCCGCCGGGCGTCGAAGACGCTGAAGCTGACGCCGTGATAGGTCAGCGGCGCGCCGCCTGGTCCGACGGTCTGGCGATAGTCCTCCTCGATCGCACAGCCGCCGGCGGTCGAGGAAATGACGCTATGGGCGACCACAGCCTCGCTCCCCGTCTGGCGCACGTCCCAGTCGCCAAGCCAGAAGTCGAAAGCGCGGTGGTCGGGATCGCTGCAATCGATGGGCGCAGGCGGCGCGACCGGGGCGGTCTGAAGGGCGGCGATCAAGGTCAGGGTCATCAGCATGGCGGCCTCCTGGACGTCAGGGGCGACCGTTCACCGAACGACGTCAACTTAAGCTCTCGTAACCTCACCGGTCAGCCAGCCCGCGATTTCGTCCCAGACCGGTTCCATGCCGCGCCGGAACGCGCCCTCGTGCCCGATGCGGGCGACGCCATAGTCGGCGGGTTTGCGCACCACGAGTTCCGACGGGGTGTTCGGATAGACCTTAAGGATGTCCGGCCCCGTGCGGACGTTGGCGATCGGGTCGTCGGTGAAGATCCAGGACCGGATCGGTGCGGTCACCTCGGCGAAATGGTTGGGCTTCAGCTCGCTCGACAGCCGCTCGCCGAAATAGCGCGGGTCGTGGCACCACCGCCGCCAGGGAATGAAGACCCCGCGCGGCAGGTCGGCGCCGCGCCACACGTTTCCGCCCTTGATGTAGCCGTGGCGCGCCAGGCTCCACGGGCCATAGCCCCACCAGAAGAACACCTCCACGGGATTGTAGCTCAGCGGATGCTTGGGCCAGTAGCCCGAGCCGACGGCGACGAAGGCGTGCCTTCCGATCTTCGCATGGTTGGGCATGAAGCCCGCGAAATGTCCGCCGACGCTGTGGCCCACATGGCTGACGGGCACACCCGGTGCCTCGGCGATCAGGGCCTCCAGGGCGGCGGGCATGTCGAGCCGGCCCCAGTCCTCATAGGTCATCCGCATCGCTGCCAGATCCTCGGGGCGCGAGCCTCCGACGCCGCGCATGTCATGGGTCAGGACCGCCGCGCCCCGTCCGGCCAAGTGCCGCGCGAACCGCTCGTAGAACCCCTTCGGAAAGCCGGTGCCCGAGGTGACCAGAACGGCGTGCGTCGGATCGATCGCCGATATCAGTCGCATCGACAGGGTGTAGCCGTCGGCGGCCGGGGCCGTCAGGTCACGGACGATAAGGTCAGAGCGCGCCATGGAGAGTCCGTCCTGTTTGGAAACGAACGTCTCACGGTGACGCGAGGGAAGGTCAAGTGGGTCTCAGTCGCCGACCGGAATCCGGATCGACAGACCGTTCCGATCGGCTGGGGCCCCGGCTGGACGGCATTCGGTGACGAAGGCGACCGCCCCGCCTTCGCGCCGGGGCCGGCTTTCGCAGATCTGGTCCTGGATGGGATTGGCGTCGACGACCCGTCGTTCCGGCTCGCGGCATTCCACGGGAAAGGAGCCGTCGGCGTCTGGGGTCGCCCGACAGGGTGTGGGGGCGTCGGACGGCCGCAGGCCCGCCGGCAGACGGTCACCCAGGACCGCCGCCAGATCGCTCCGGACCCGCGCCTGGCAGGTCTCGATGGTCTCGCGGCCCCGCACCAGCGGACTGCACTGCGACCGCTCCCAGGCGAACGGGTCAGCGACGGCCCAGTCGGGCAGGTCAGGGGTGGCGGCGGCGGGCTGGACCGCCGGCGCGGGCTCGGCAGACGGCGTTTCCCACACCACCGCTCCGGGCGACTGCTGCAGGACGAGCATCACGGCGAACATCGTCAGCATGGTCTGGTCCTTCGCAAGGCACGCGATCCTCGCATGAAACGCCCGTTTCCGCGACCGCCTATCGACCTCAGCGCGTCAGGGCCCGCATGGCCTTGTCCAGTCCGTCCAGGGTCAGGGGATACATGCGGGCGTCCATGATCTCCCGCAGCAGACCGACCGAGGCTGTATAGCTCCAGTACCGTTCGGCCACCGGGTTCAGCCACACCGACTTGTCCCACTGCAGCCGGGCGCGGCGCATCCAGACGGCCCCGGCCTCCTCGTTCCAGTGCTCGACCGAGCCGCCGGGCATGGTCACTTCGTATGGGCTCATCGTCGCGTCGCCGACGAAGATCGCCCGCCAGTCGCCGTTGTAGCGGTTCAGCAGGTCCCAGGTCGGGATCTTCTCGGCGTGGCGACGCCGGTTGTCCTTCCACACGCCCTCGTAGAGGCAGTTATGGAAGTAGAAGAACTCCAGGTTCTTGAACTCGGTCCGGGCCGCGCTGAACAGCTCCTCGCAGAGCCTGATGTGGCCGTCCATGGAGCCGCCGACGTCCAGGAACAGCAGCACCTTGATGGTGTTTCGCCGCTCCGGCCGCATCTGGATGTCCAGCCAGCCCTGGCGCGCCGTGCCGTCGATGGTGCCGTCGATGTCCAGTTCCTCGGCCGCGCCCTCGCGCGCGAACCGACGCAGACGACGCAGCGCGACCTTGATATTGCGGGTCCCCAGTTCGACCGTGTCGTCCAGGTTCCGATACTCGCGCTTCTCCCAGACCTTGACCGCGCGGCCCTGCTTGCCCGGCCCACCGATGCGCACGCCCTCGGGGTTGTAGCCGCCGTGGCCGAAGGGGCTGGTGCCGCCGGTGCCGATCCACTTGGACCCGCCCTCGTGGCGCTTCTGCTGCTCCTCCATCCGCTGCTTGAGCGTCTCCATCAGCTTTTCGAAGCCGCCCAGCGCCTCGATCTCGGCCTTTTCCTCGTCGGTCAGGAATTTCTCGTTCAGCAGCCGCAGCCAGTCCTCGGGCACGTCCAGCGTCGGTTCCTCGCCCGCGCCGACCGTTTCGATGCCCTTGAAAACGGTGCCGAAGACCTGATCAAACCGGTCGTAGTGCTTCTCGTCCTTGACCAGGACCGCGCGGGACAGGTGATAGAAGTCCTCGACCCGGCCACCGGCCACGTCCTTGTCCATGGCCTCCATCAGATGAAGCCATTCCTTCATCGAGACGGGAACCCGCGCTTCCTTCAGGGCGGTGAAGAAGGGGAGGAGCATCAGAGACGCCTTTCCACGGGCGGCTGCGGGAGGTGCGCCAGCATGTCGGGGGCGTCCAAGGTTGCAAACTCCCAGAGTTGTTGGTGATCGATCCTCTGATACTCGTGAGCGATGAGATGCCGGAGCTTGGCCGCATATCCCCAGGCTAGGTCGGGATAGGCAGCCTTAACCGCAGGACCGATCTTGTTGGCTGCTTCTCCCAAAACGACGAAGAACATGGCCAGTGCGTGTGGCTTGGCCTTGTCGGCCAGAAACGCCTCCCGGTCTTCGCCTTCAATCAGGTCAGCGATGCTGGCCAGCGCCATCCGAATTTCTTCGACAAGAGCGACGTCGCGTTCAGACCACAAGCGCGTCGCGCTCCGCCGTGTGTCGGACGTAGGGATTCTGCAGCGCGCGATTTGTCATCATCTCGACACGCGCGCCTAGACGTTCTGACAGATCATCTTCGATGCCGAAGAAGCGGAAGCCCAAGGGCTTGGCGATATCCACCAGCAGATCCACGTCGCTGTCCGGCCCCGCCTCGTCGCGGGCATAGCTGCCGAACAGGCGCACGTTGACGATGCCCTGTTCTTCCAGCCAGGGCTTCAACTCTCGCAGCTTGGCCAGCAGTTCGTCGCGGGTCATTGCGCGACCATAGCCTATCCCCGGCGCAGGATGAACTCGTCGTCGCGCCACGCACCCACTGGATACTGATACTCGCCCGCCTTCTCGAAGCCGTGGGCGGCGTACAGCTTCTGGGCTTTCAGATTGCCGCTCCAGACGCCGATCCACAGGGGGCCGTCGGTGTTGGCCTCCATCCAATCCAGCGACAGGGCCAGCAGCCGGGTGCCCAGACCCACCCCCTGCGCCTCGCCCGCGACATAGAGGCGGCGCAGTTCGGAGTGTCCGGGGCGCGCGTCCGGATGGGGCAGGGTGTTCGGCCCGGCGTTGGCGAAGGCCAGCAGGACGCCGTCGCGTTCGGCCAGCCACCAGGCCGCGCCGGGTTCCTCCAGCCTCCGCACCGTCGCCTGCGGGCTGAAGCTGGCGTCGAGGAAGACCGCCAGATCGTCGGCCGGATAGGGGATGCCGAACCCGGTCACGAAGGTGTCGATGAAGGTCCGCCGCCCGAGCGCGCCCAGGGTCTCGGCATCGGCGGCGGTCGGGGCGCGGATCACGACGTCGGTCATGGCGGGCGAATAGGGCCCCATGTGGCTGGCGACAAGCGTGAGGACTCCGCCTAGTGTCCGCCGCCATGTCCGTCGCCCTGTTCACCCATACCGACATGGCCGACCATGCCCCTGGCGTCGGCCACCCCGAACGGCCCGAGCGTCTCGCCGCCGTGCTCGCCGCGCTGGACGACGCGGACCTGTCGCTGGATCGGCGGGCCGCGACCGAGGCAGAGGTCGCCGATCTGGAGCGGGTCCATCCGGCTGACTACGTCGCCCGCATTCTCAAGGCGTCTCCACGGGACGGACTGGCCCAGTTGGACGCCGACACGATCCTGTCGCCCGGAAGCGTGCGCGCCGCCCGGCTCGCGGCAGGAGCGGTCATCGACGGGGTCAAGGCCGTGTCCGCCGGAGAGACCGCCCGCGCCTTCGCCGCCGTGCGCCCGCCGGGCCACCACGCCGAACCGGATCGGGCCATGGGGTTCTGCCTGTTCTCCTCCGTCGCGATCGCCGCCCGCGTGGCCCAGTCGCTCGGCATGCTCAAGGTCGCCGTCGTCGATTTCGACGTCCACCACGGCAACGGCACCCAGGCCGCGTTCGAGACGGACGCCAGCCTGTTCTTCGCCTCCATACACCAGATGCCGCTCTATCCCGGCACGGGCGCGGCGCATGAGACGGGCGTCGGCAATGTCGTCAATGCGCCGGTCGAACCCCATGCCGCGCGCGAATCATGGCGCGCCACCTTCGCCGGCGGACTGATGCCGGCGCTCGATGCGTTCGAGCCCGACTTGATTCTGATCTCCGCCGGTTTCGACGCCCATCGCCGCGATCCGCTCGCCCACCAGAGCCTGGAGGCCGAGGATTTCGCCTGGGCGACGCGGGCGGTTCTGGAGGTCGCGCGGCGTCGATGCGGCGGCAAGGTTGTGTCCTCGCTGGAGGGCGGTTACGACCTCGAAGGGCTCGGCCGTTCGGCCGCCGCCCATGTGCGGGCTTTGGGGGAGGATTGAGGACCGAAGGCGTCGCCGCCGAACCCTCGCGCCATGAGCCCCGATACTCTCCACAAGGATCGCATCGACCTCGCCGTGCCCGAGCCGGCCGCCCCTCCCGTGCGCGCGACGCCAGGCCGCGTCGGCTCGATCACCCTGGCCCGTCACGGCGAACCGGCCCTGTCGCGCAAATGCTATCTGACCTCGGACCAGTACCGCGCCTGGTGGGCCAAATACGAACAAGGCGGCCTGCTGGCCGGTCAGACCCCGCCGCCCGACCTTCTGGCCACAGCCCAGGGCGCGGGGGTCATCTTCGCCTCGACCCGGCAGAGGGCGCAGGAGACCGCCGTGGCCGTCTCGGCGGGCCGTGACGTCGTCTCGGACGTCCTGTTCATCGAGGCCCCGCTTCCGCCGCCGCATTTCCCCAGCTGGTTCAAGCTGCCCCCAAAATACTGGGGCGCGGTGGCCCGGGTCTGGTGGCACGCCTTCGATCATCACGACGGCCAGGAGACGCGGGCCCAGGCCGAGGCCCGCGCCGAGCGCGCCGCCCAGCTGCTCATCGCCCGCGCCGAGGCCGGGGAGGACGTGCTGGTCCTGGCCCACGGCTACTTCAACCACATGGTCGGCCGCCGCCTGAAGGCCGACGGCTGGAGCCTCGTCCACAACCAGGGCTTCAAATACTGGAGCCAGCGCCGTTACGAGCGCGGCTGACGCTTCCCCGTTGAAGCGAAAGCGCGGCCCCTCTAGGGTCTGTGACGATGTCAGAGCCCGCGTCCCCCGTTCCCGCCGACCTGTCCTTCGAGGATGCCCTCTCGCGCCTCGAGACCATCGTCTCGCGCCTGGAGTCCGGTCAGGCTCCGCTGGAGGAATCCATTACCCTCTATGAGGAGGGCGCGCGGCTTAAGGAACACTGCGAGGCCCGGCTCAAATCCGCGCAGCTTCGCGTCGACAAGATCGTCGTGGGCTCCGACGGCGCCGCCAGGGGCCTCGAACCCGCCGAGTTCGGTTGATGGGAGCGATCGCCGAACGCATCGCCTTCGACGACTTCATGAAGGTCGATGTGCGCGTAGGCGAGGTCGTCCGCGCCGAGCCGTTCCCTGAGGCCCGCAAGCCGGCCTACAAGCTGACGATCGACTTCGGGCCCGATGTCGGCGTCAAGCGGTCATCGGCCCAGATCACCCGCCACTACACGACCGCCCAGCTGACCGGCCGCAAGGTCGCGGCGGTCGTCAACTTCCCCCCGCGCCAGATCGGGCCCTTCATGTCCGAGGTGCTGACGTTGGGGTTCCCGGACGCGGAGGGCGAGGTCGTGCTGGTCGGCGTCGATCGCGATGTGCCCAACGGCGGGAGACTGTTCTGATGCGCCTCGCCGCCAACGCCCCCGTCCAGACCGTCGCCGAGCGTGTGGCCGAGGTCGCCGATCTGGTCACGGTCGCGCTGGACGAACTGCTGCCCCGCGCCGACGGCCCCGAGTCCCGCCTGACTGAGGCCATGCGCTATGCCGCGCTCGGACCCGGCAAGCGCCTGCGGCCCTATTTCGCCATGGAGGCGTCGCGCCTGTTCGACATCGAGGAGCGGCCGGTGCTGCGCGCCGCCTGCGCCCTGGAATGCGTCCACGCCTACAGCCTGGTCCACGACGACCTGCCCTGCATGGACGACGACGACATGCGCCGGGGCCGGCCGACCCTGCACAGGGCCTACGACGAGGCCACGGCCGTGCTGGCCGGCGACGCGCTCCAGACCGCCGCCTTCGACATCATCCTGCACAAGGACACCCACGAGGACGCCGAGGTCCGCTGCGCGCTCGCGGCCCGGCTGTCTCTGGCTTCGGGCGCGCGCGGCATGGCCGGAGGCCAGATGATCGACCTGCTGGGCGTGCGCGACGACCTGGGGGGCGTCGCGCGGATGCAGCGGCTCAAGACCGGGGCCCTGTTCACCTATGCCTTCGAGATCCCGCTGATCGTTGCCAAGGCCGAGGAGCGGCATCAGCAGGCCCTGACCAACTTCGCCCACGACATCGGCCTCGCCTATCAGATTGTCGACGACCTGCTGGATTTCGACGGCGACGAGGCCGAGCTGGGCAAGGCGGCCCAGAAGGACGCGGCCCAGGGCAAGACCAATTTCGTCACCCTGCTGGGGGTCGATCAGGCGCGGCATCGCGTCGCGCACCTGGCCGATCAGGCGCGTGGCCATCTGGACGTGTTCGGCACCGACGCCGAAAACCTCAAGGCGAGTGTGGACTTCGTGCTAAACCGTCGGTCCTGATAGGGAGGACGTCGGCTCTCGGGGCCGGCGTCGCAACGACAAGAAACCAAGGTACCGATTTCCCGATGCCCGATACGCCTCTCCTCGACAAGGTCCGCATTCCCGCCGACACCCGCGGCTTCGACGCGGCTCAGCTGCGGCAACTGGCCGATGAACTCAGGGCCGAGACCATCGACGCGGTCTCCACCACCGGCGGCCATCTCGGGGCCGGGCTCGGCGTCGTCGAGCTGACAGTGGCGCTCCACCATGTGTTCCGGACGCCGGACGACATCCTGATCTGGGACGTCGGGCATCAGTGCTATCCGCACAAGATCCTGACCGGCCGACGCGACCGTATCCGCACCCTGCGCCAGGGTGGCGGGCTCAGCGGCTTCACCAAGCGGTCCGAGAGCGAATACGACCCCTTCGGCGCGGCCCACGCCTCGACCTCCATCTCGGCCGCCCTCGGCTTCGCGGCCGCGCGCGACCAGCAGAACAAGAACAACAAGGTCGTGGCCGTGATCGGCGACGGGTCGATGTCGGCCGGCATGGCCTATGAGGCGATGAACAACGCCGCCGAGACCACCGGCCAGTTGACCGTCATCCTCAACGACAACGACATGTCGATCGCTCCGCCAGTCGGCGGCATGAGCGCCTACCTGGCCAAACAGGTCTCGGGCGGCGCCTATCAGAACTTCCGCCAGTTCGGAAAGAAGGTCGCCGAGCACATGCCGCGCCCCTTCCGCGAGGCAGCGCGCAAGGCTGAGGAATACGCCCGGGGCATGGTCACCGGCGGCACCTTCTTCGAGGAACTGGGCTTCTACTACATCGGGCCGGTCGACGGGCACGACCTGGACAACCTGGTGCCGATCCTCAAGAACGCCGCCGCCATCACCGACCGTCCGGTGGTCGTCCACGTCGTCACGCAAAAGGGCAAAGGTTATGCCCCGGCGGAATCCAGCGCCGACAAGCTCCACGCGGTCGTCAAGTTCGACGTGGTGTCGGGCAAGCAGAACAAGTCCGTCTCCAACGCGCCCAGCTACACCAAGGTGTTCGGCACCGAGCTGATCAAGCGGGCCGAGCGCGATCCCAAGGTCGTGGCCATCACCGCCGCCATGCCGTCGGGCACGGGGCTGGACCTGTTCGGCCAGGCCTTCCCGGACCGCACCTATGACGTCGGCATCGCCGAGCAGCACGCGGTGACCTTCGCGGCCGGTCTGGCGGCGGACGGCATGAAGCCCTTCTGCGCCATCTATTCGACCTTCCTCCAGCGCGGCTACGACCAGGTCGTCCACGACGTGGCGATCCAGTCGCTGCCGGTGCGCTTCGCCATGGACCGGGCCGGTCTGGTCGGGGCCGACGGCTGCACCCACGCGGGATCGTTCGACATCGGCTATATGGGCGCGCTTCCCGGCATGATCCTGATGGCCGCCGCCGACGAGGCCGACCTCGCCGCCATGATCGCCACCGCCTGCGAGATCGACGATCGTCCCTCGGCCTTCCGTTATCCTCGCGGCGACGGCGTGGGCGTCGAGATCCCCGAACTGGCCGCCCCTCTGGAAATCGGCAAGGGCCGCATCGTCCGCGAAGGGACCGCCGTCGCCCTGCTCAGCTTCGGCACGCGGTTGCAGGAGACGCTCAAGGCCGCCGACATCCTCGCCGCCCACGGCGTCTCGGCCACGGTCGCCGACGCCCGCTTCGCCAAGCCTCTGGACCACGACCTGATTACCCGCCTCGCGCGCGAGCACGAGGCCCTCATCACGATCGAGGAAGGCGCCATGGGCGGCTTCGGTGCCTTCGTGCTTCAGTTCCTGGCCGGTGAGGGCGCGCTGGACGCGGGCCTCAAGATCCGCACCCTGCACTTGCCCGACGTCTTCCAGGACCACGACAACCCGGCCCTGCAGTACGCCGAGGCCGGTCTCGACGCCGAGCATATCGCCGCCGCCGCGCTCAAGGCCCTGGGCGTCGCGCAGGCGAGGGGCGCGGCCCGCGCCTGATCGCCCGATGACGCTCCACGCCGCCTACGACCCCGCCAACGTCTTCGCGAAGATCCTTCGCGGCGAGATGCCGGCGGTGAAGGTGTTCGAGGACGACGCCGTCCTGGCCTTCATGGACGTCTTCCCCCAGTCCGAGGGGCATGTCCTGCTGATCTCGAAGACCTCGACCGCCCGCAACCTGCTGGAGGCCGAGCCCGGGACGCTGGCGGTCTTGGTCGCCGCGACCCAGCGGGTCGCGCGCGCCGTCGTGAAGGCGCTCTGCTGCGACGGCGTTTCGGTCATGCAGTTCAACGGCGAGGCCGGGGGCCAGACCGTCTTCCACCTGCATTTCCACGTCATCCCGCGCTGGGCCGACCGGCCGCTGAAGTCTCACGGTCAGGCCGGCATGGCCGACATGGATCAGCTGAAGACCACAGCGGCGAAGATCGCGGCGGCGCTCGACTAGGCGGTCAGCCGACCCGCGTCAGCGCCTGTCCGACCGGCAGGATGTCCAGCCCCGCCACCTTGGCCAGCCGGATCACCCGGTCCAGGTCGTCGGGCGTGCAGCCATATGGCGTCGGCCCGTCCATCACCTCGTGGCCATAGGCGATCAGCCAGCCCTTCCCCGACGCCGCCTCCGCCATCAGCGCCTCCAGGTCGTAGCCCGGCAGCCGGCGGCTCTCCAGACCGATGGCCTGAACCGCCGCCCGGTCCGCGCGTCCGACGTTGACGCCATCCCGAACCCCCCGCGCCAGTCCGAACCGTTCCGCCACCACGGCCTTGCCGATGACCGACACGTCGCCGAAAGGCCAGGCGAAGGTCTCCATCCGATGCCCGTCCAGCCGCTCCGCGATCCAGTAGGCATTCCGGTCGAGGTCGGCGGCATAGGCGGCGGGCGTGGCCCGCAACGAACTCAGATGGCTGAAGGTGTGGCACCCCACCTCGTGCCCCGCCGCATGGAGGTCTTGCAGATGCCGGGTGGTGAACTGGGGCAGGCCCAGGTTCTCGCCGCTCTCCAGCCCGCCACAGACATAATAGGTCGCCTTGACCCCGTGCTCGGCCAGGATCGGCCCCGCCTCGGTCCAGGCGGTCTCGGGGATATCGTCGAAAGACAGGCTGAACAGCCCGCGTTCGGGCGCGACCGGCATGGGGCGCACATCCAGCCAGCGACCGGCCCGGCGACGCATCTTGTCGAGAAATGCGGACATGGCCAAAGCCTAGCGGGCGAGACTTAAGGCCGCTTCAACGCCCGCCCGGCGACCACAGCGCTCGCTCCGAACTTCTCGCGCAGGGCGTCTATGGTCGTCTCGGTCTTCAGCGTCCGCGTTTCGGACGAGGCGAACAGGCCCTCAGGCGCGTCCTCGGCGTCCGCGATATCCGCCAGTCCGATGCCGATCAGGCGATAGGGCTGCCCCAGCTCCGGCTTCAGCAGCTCGCGCCCCACGGCGAACAGACCCCGCGCCGTCTGCACCGGCTCGGGCAGAGTCTTTCGGCGCGTCACGATCTTGAAGTCGGTGCGCCTCAGCTTCAGCACGATCACCCGGCTGGCCACCCCGTCGCGCCGCGCCTTGGACGCCACCTTTTCGCACAGGGGCCACAGCTCGGCTTCCAGATCCTCGCCCGTCGTCAGGTCGGTGTTGAAGGTGGTCTCCGCGCTCATGCCGCGCCGGTCGTGCTCCGGGTTCACCGACCGCGCGTCCCTCGCGTGGCTGAGATCGTGCAGCCGCAGCCCCGTCTCGCCATAGCGTCTGACCAGGTCTCGCACATCCGCTGCGGCCAGGTCGCCGACTGTGGCATAGCCGTCCGACACCAGGGTCTTGCCGAACACCGGCCCGACCCCGGGGAGCACCCGCACCGACTTCGGTGCCAGCATGGCCTGGGCGTTTGCCGCGCCGATCACCGAGAACCCGCGTGGCTTGTCCAACTCCGACGCGATCTTGGCCAGAAACCGGTTGGTGGCCAGGCCGATGGAGACGCTCAGCCCGATCTCCGCCTCGATCTCGCGCTGCAGTCGGATCAACTGCAGCGCCGGCGGCCCGCCGTTCAGCCGCTCGGTCCCCGACAGATCGATCCACGCCTCGTCCAGCGACAGGGTCTGCACCAGGGGCGTCAGGGCGCGCACCTTCTCGAAGATGCGTTTCGATTCCGCGATGTATTTCGGAAAGCTGGGCTTGATCACCACCGCGTCGGGGCAGGCTTTCAACGCCTTGAACATCGGCATGGCCGAGCCGACGCCGGACTGGCGCGCGATATAACAGGCGGTGGTCACCACGCCACGCACCCCGCCACCCACGATCACCGGCTTGTCGCGCAGTTCGGGCCGGTCGCGCTTCTCGACCGAGGCATAGAAGGCGTCGCAGTCCAAATGGGCGATCGACAGGCCGGACAGCTCCGGGTCCGACACCACGCGCGGCGATCCGCAGCCCGGGCAGCGCGTCACGGGCACCGCTCCGGTCCAGAGGCACTCGCGACAAACGGCGGTTATGGTCACGCTGGCGATCCGACTTCACGCCAACTTAAGACTGGATCGGCAGGATCGAAACCGAAGACGGCGAAATGATCGCCGCCACGACCGCCGGATGCCGATGTCCAAGAAAGTCCTCATCGTCGAGGATAACGAGCTGAACATGAAGCTCTTTCATGATCTGCTCGATTCCCAGGGTTACCAGACCCTGCAAACCCGCGAGGGATTGCAGGCCATGGCCCTGGCGCGCCAGCACATGCCCGATCTGATCCTGATGGATATCCAGCTGCCCGAGATCAGCGGCCTGGAAGTCACCAAATGGCTCAAGGACGACGAAGAGCTCAATCACATCCCGATCATCGCCGTGACCGCCTTCGCCATGAAGGGCGACGAGGAGCGGATCCGCCAGGGCGGCTGCGAGGCCTATATCTCCAAGCCCATCTCGGTGATGCACTTCCTCGAGACGGTGAAGAAGCACCTCAACCTGCCGGTCGCGGTGGCCTGAGACCATGACCGCGCGCATCCTGGTGGTCGATGACGTCGAGGCGAATGTCCGCCTGCTCGAGGCCAAGCTCACGATCGAGTACTACGACGTCCTGACCTGCTCGGACGGGGCCACGGCGGTGCGCCTGGCCGCCGACGAGAAGCCGGACATCATCCTGCTGGACGTCATGATGCCGGGCATGGACGGGTTCGAGACCTGCCGCCGCATCAAGGCCGATCCGGCGTCGAGCCATATCCCGATCGTTCTCGTCACGGCGCTCGACGGCCGCGAGGACCGGATCAAGGGGCTGGAAGCCGGGGCCGACGACTTCGTCACCAAGCCGATCGACGACGTCGTCCTGTTCGCCCGGGTCCGCTCCCTGACGCGACTCAAGATGATCATGGACGAACTGCGCGAGCGCGAGGACGCCAGCCGTCGCCTGGGCGTCGCCACCGACGGCGCGGGTCGCCTGCGGGGCTCCGGCGGCCGCGTCCTGGTCGTCGACGACAATGATCGCCAGGCCGCCCGCATCGCCGAGGAGCTGATCCGCGAGCACCGACCGGCGATCGAGACCGACGCGGCGGCGGGGTTGGCGGCCTCGAAGACTCCGATCGACCTGATGATCGTCAACGTCGCGGCCGCTGAGTTCGACGGTCTGCGCCTGATCGCCCAGGTCCGCTCGGCCGAGACCACGCGCCATCTGCCGATCCTGGCCGTCGTCGATCCGGCCGACCGGCCGCGCCTGGTCAAGGCGCTGGAGCTGGGCGTCAACGACATTCTGACCAAGCCGGTCGACCCCGAGGAACTGGCCGCCCGCGCCCGCACCCAGGTCCGGCGCAAACGCTACACCGACTTCCTGCGCGAAAAGCTGGACTACAGCCTCGAGATGGCCGTCACCGACGCCCTGACCGGCCTGCACAACCGCCGCTACATGGCCGGACAGCTCCAGGCCTTCGTCAGCCGCGCGGGCCTGGGCGGAGAGCCTGTCTCGGTGCTGGTGATGGACATCGATCACTTCAAGGCGGTCAACGACGGCTTCGGCCACGATGCGGGCGACGAGGTGCTGCGCGAGTTCGCCGTGCGCCTGGCCACCAACGTCCGCGCGGTCGATCTCCCGTGTCGCCTCGGTGGCGAGGAGTTCGTCGTGGTCATGCCGGGGACCGACATGGAGGACGCCCGCCGCATCGCCGAGCGCATCCGTCGTGACGTGGGCTCCACCCCGTTCCGCGTCATGGGGGGGCGAGAGCATCTGACCGTTACCATCTCGATCGGCGTCGCCGCCTGTTCGGGCCCTGGCGACACGCCCGAAGCCCTGCTGAAGCGCGCCGACGAAGGCGTCTACGAGGCCAAGGCCGCCGGCCGCGATCGAGTCATCGCCCGCGTCGCCTGATCGTCAGCCGACGCTGACCGCCGCGTTGCGGAACTGTTCGGCCGGGTCGCGGTCGATCAGATTGATCAGCACCCCATCCGGATCGCGCAGGCAGACTTCCATCTGGCTGCGGTGCGGCATGGTGAAGGTGATGGGATCGGGCGACCAGGTCGCGCCGGCCCCGCGCGCCGCGGTCAGCACCTCCATGAAGGGCCGGGCGTAGAAGACCAGCGCCGTCTCTCCGAGGCGCGGCGGACCCACCGGGGCGGGCAGGGGCTCCGGTGCCGGCGTCAGTTCGAACAGGCCCACCATGCCAAAGTTTGCCGCGTCCGCCCCGCGCTTCAGGATGCGACAGCGCAGGGTCGAGCCCTCGGGCACCTGCAGCGCGCCTTGCGACGATTCCGGATCGAGGTCGCCCTCGAAATAGACCGCATCGAGGCCGAGCGCGCGATAGAAGATCGTCGATCGCTCCAGGTCCGAACAGAAGACGGCGGACCGAATCAGGCTTGAGACCGGCATCAGGCGTCCGCCTTCGACACTTCGACCGCGACCTCTTCGGAGGCCAGGTCGTCCTTGGCCTGCATCGCCTCGGCCTCCTGCTGGAGGGTTCTGAGCACGCGGTTCAGATACTCTTGCATCCACAGGCCGCGCTCCGCCGCCTGTTCCTTGGTCGGCTCGAACTGCTCGACCTCGGATCGGGCGACGACGCCCTTGGCCTCCAGCAGCCGTTCCACCGTGTCCAGCCGCTCGCGCGTGACCGCCAGTTCCTGGACCGTGGCCATCAGGATGTTCAGGACCCGCTCGACGGACGGATCCATGAAGTGAGGCCGCTTGCCTGCCGGCTTGGCCGAGGACAGTCCCAGCGCCAGATCGACGCTCATTTCCGGGCCCCGACGACGTGCCAGGCGGCCTTGCGACCGTAGTCCTCGCCGTCGTCGTCGGCGGCGTCGGGAAAGACGTCCCGGTCGACCACGGCCGTGACTCCGTCGTGAATCAGCCTGGCCCGGTCGAAGCCCGCCTCGACCATGAAGCCGTCGATGTCTAGCTCATGCATCGTGCTCCAGAAGGGCTCGTTATTGAAGAAGGCGTCCCAGTCGCGCATGGCCTGTTCGAACAGGGGCATGGCGGCGGCATACTGCGGTTGTTCGACGTGCAGCACGATGCCACCGGGCCTCAGCACGCGGTGCGTCTCGGCGAAGATCGCCTTCATCGAGGACAGCGACAGCTCGTGCAGGGTCATGGTCGTCTGCACCCAGTCGAACGATCCGTCGGCCCAGCGCGACAGGTCCGACCCGTCGCCCTGGACGAAGCGCACATTCTCGACCCCCAGCGACTTCGCCCGCGCCGCGCCGTAGCGCAGCATCGGGGCTCCGACATCCAGGGCGATGACCTCCGCGTCGGGGAAGGCTTCCGCGATCGGCAGGACGTTCTGGCCCAGGTTCGCGCCGATATCGAGGATGCGGCGCGGCTGGAAGTCCGGCAGGTTCTTCCTGACCCACCGCACCACCGCATGGCCGCCGCCGTCCGAAAACCGGCCCAGCGCCCCACCCGTGGTGGCGAAGATGCCGCTGTCGTAGTTGGCCGCCCCCGACACGTCGCCGGGGAAGACCTCGCGGTGATAGCTGCCGGGCATGCAGTGATGATCGACCGCCGACACATAGCGCGGGATCGGCAGGGCAGGATCCAGCTCCAGCCGGTCGCCCGTCTTGGTCAGGGAATCGACCCTGGCCGACAGGGACTCGGCCTGGCGCAGGGCGATCCACCGACCCGCCTGCTGGCGCTGTTCCATCGTCGCCCGCCTCAGCGCGGACCAGGCCTGATAGTAGGGGTCCTGCAACAGGGCCTTCCTCACCTCATGCCGGTCTTTGGGCGTGCGGCCTTCGCGGGCCTCGAAGGCGGGGCCGGCCCGGCGCTCCCAGGCCGTCTTCACCGCCGGCATGACCTTGGTCGACAGGTGCCGGTTCATGTGGGCCAGGAAGTTGAACCGCGCGATCTCGTCGTGGCTGGTTTCGGGGAACACGCCATGGCGGCCGACCACGCGATAGTCGGGCGGGCCGGAATAGGACTGGGCGGGTCCTGCGTTCTTCAGATCGGGTGAACCGTCCATGATCGACCTCCGGGGGCTTGCCGCGCGCAAATGATATAGGATTATATCATTTGCCCGTCGAGGGTTCCGAACCATCAAGGATGACGCATATGGCCGCGACCCGCATCTTCGCCCTGTTCAACCTGAAGCCGGGCCAGGACCCGGCGGCCTATGAGGCCTGGGCCAGGGCCAGCGACATGCCGGCCGTGCGCGCCATGAGCTCGGTCGACGATTTCCAGGTGCAGAAGGTCGAGGGCCTGCTCGGGTCCGACGCAGCGCCGCCTTACGCCTATATCGAAACCATCGACGTCAACGACATGGGCAAATTCTTCGAGGAGGTCTCGACCCCCGCCGCCCAGAAGATCGCCGGCGAGTTCCAGTCCATGGTCGACGTGACCTTCCTCGTCACCAAGGCGCTGTGATGGGGCGCTTCGACGGCAGGGTGGCGGTCGTCACGGGCTCGGGCCGCCGCAAGGGTTTGGGCGAGGCGATCGCCAGGAAGCTGGCCGGTGAGGGAGCCCACGTCGTCATCTCCGACATCGGCACCTCGAAGGACGCGGCAACACCCGGGGCCATGATCGGCGCGACCGAGGAGATGGCCGCCATCGCGGTCGAACTGCCCGGCTCCAGTACCTGCGTCTGCGACGTGCGCGATCCGGCTCAGGTCAGGGCGCTCGCGGCCCACGCGGTTCAGACCCACGGCGGGCTGGACATCTGGGTCAACAACGCCGGCATCGGCTACATCATGAAGCCCTTGATGGAAGTGACGCCCGAAGACTGGCGCGCCGTGATCGACGTCAATCTGTCGGGCTGTTTCTACGGCATCCAGGCGGCGGCCGAGGTGATGATCGCCCAGAACGCCAAGAATGGGGGTCGCGGCGGACGTATCGTCAACATCGCCTCGCAAGCCGCCAAATCCGGCTTTCCCCACGCCCAGGCCTACACCGCCTCCAAGCATGGGCTCGTCGGCCTGACGCGGTCCGCCGCGATCGAGCTGGGGCCGCACGGCATCACCCTGAACAACGTCTGCCCCAACCACGTCACGACGGGCCTCGGGGCCTGGCAGAACGAGTATTTCGCCAAGGTCGTCGGCGCGGCATCGGTCGACGACTACCTGAAGGCCATGGCCGACCGCATCCCGATGCGCCGTCCCGGCCTGCCCCAGGACACCGCCGACGCCGTCGCCTTCCTGTGCTCGGACGACGCGAAATACATCACCGCCGAAAGCCTGAACGTCTCCGGCGGCGAGGAGCCACACTAGGTGTCAGCAGGGCAGAACGCGAACGTGGCCGAAGGCGGCGTAGTTCAAGATGGGCTTGTCGCGTGTGACAACAGCGGCGTTCAATCTGCGCGCTGTCGCGACGATGAAGCGGTCGGCTGGGTCATTGTGAAACCCGCCGGGCAAGGATTGGGACTCAACAAGAATTTCCGCGTCAGCCGTCGCGACCCTGATGTCACGTCTTCGCGCAAGTCTGTCGAACCATTCGATGGCGGATATGGTTTGAGGCATCCGCTTTTTTCGGATCAGGACCGCCATTTCCCAGGCCGAGAAGGGGCTAATCCAGAGGGCGTGATTGGACGCCGCTGTCTCTACCGCCGTTCTCGCATCTGCCGCGAACGGGGCATCATCGGCAAGCCAGATGGCGGCGCAGGTATCCAGCAGCAGGTGGGTCATGTCTCGCGCAAGAACGTCGACATGCTTTCAACCTGTTCTTCCCATTCCTCTTCGGTCGTGGTGGGCGCGGTGAGGTCGAGATCGGCGGGAACGCTGATCAGGCCTTTCATGCATCCGAACAGGGGACCATCGGGGTTCGTCGCGGCGGAGCCGTCGTCTGGACGCGATAGCCGCGCGACCGGTCGCCCGCGCTTGGTCAGGACCACCTGGTCCAAACGGCCCTTCTCGACATCGTTTATCAAGCCGAGGCTTTTCGCCTTGAATTCGGTGACGCCGATCTCGCGCACCCGCTTGCCGATGTGTCCGGCGTCGTCGGCCATGAGGGCCTCCTTCTCAACTGGACCAGTCATACTGGACCACTTCGCAAACTTCAATGAGACCGCCCATGCCCGCGCCCGCTGATTTCACCTGGCCCGGCGGTCGTCGCCTGGCCCTGTCCATCGTCGTAAACGTCGAGGAGGGCGCCGAGCAGAACATCCGCGACGGCGACAAGGGGCCCGAGCCGGTCGATGAGCTGTCCGCCGTGCCGAAGCGGCCTATGCGCATGCACGGCAACGAGTCCAACTACCAGTACGGCATCAAGGCCGGCGCGCCGCGCATCCTGAAGCTGTTGGACGAGCACCGGATCGAGGCGACCTGGACGGCGGCGGCCCTGGCGCTGGAGCGGGCGCCCGATTTGGCGGCGCAAGTCGTCGCGCGGGGCGACGAGGTCTGCTGCCACGGCTGGCGCTGGGCCCACCAGTTCTGGATGGACGAGGACAAGGAGCGCGACTTCATCCGAAAGGGCTGGGAGTCGATCGAGCGCACGACGGGCAAGCGCCCGACCGGGTGGCTCAGCCGCTATCTGCATACCGAGGCGACCCGGCGACTGCTGGTCGAGGAGGGGTTCGCCTATCACATGGACGACTATTCCGACGATTTCCCCTTCTGGGACGTGGTCGAAACGGCGGAGGGCCAAAAGCCGATCGTCATCCTGCCCTACGCGCTGGATTCCAACGATATGAAGTTCTGGCTGGCCCCGGCGCTGACGGCGCGCGACTGGCTACAGTACGCCACAGACACTTTCGACCAGATGCACGCCGAGGCCATGGACGGCGAAACCAGGATGATGAGCCTGGGCCTCCACCTGCGGATCATCGGTCGGCCGGGCCGGATCGGTGCCTTCCGGGGCTTCCTCGAGCACATCGCTGGAAAGCCCGGCGTCTGGATCACCAGCCGCCAGAAGATCGCCGCCGCCTTCGCCGAGGCCGTTCCGGTGCCGAGCGCATGATCGAGCTTTGGACCGTGACGACGACGAATGGTCAGAAAGTCCAGATCGCTCTGGAGGAGGCCAGGCTGCCTTATCGCGCCACCCTCGTCGATCTGGTGGCCGGCGAGCACCGGACGCCGGAGTTCCTGGCGCTCAACCCCTTCGGCAAGGCCCCGGTGATGCGCGATCCGGACGGGCCGGGCGGGCGGCCTCTGGTGCTCGCCGAGACCCTGGCCATCGCCTGGTACGCGGCCGAGAAGGGGGCGAACGGCCTGATCTCCGGCGACCCGGCGATCCGGGCCGAACAGATGATGTGGGCCGCCGCCATCTCTTCCTCGGTCGCCATGCCCTTCGCCATGCAGTTCTTCGCAAGCCAGCTGGCCCCGACGCCGAATCCCTGGCTGATCGAGACCATGACCAGCGGCGCGAAGGGCGTTTTGGCGGTGTTCGAGGCGCGATTGGCCGAGCGCGAGTTCGTCTGCGGCGAGGCGTTCAGCGTGGTCGATTGCCTGCTGTTCCCGGTGGTGGCGACGTCGGCGAAGCGGCTTGACGGCTGGCTGGAGGCTTACCCCGCGCTGAGGCGCTGGCATGACGGGACGGCCCTGCGGCCAGCCGTTCAGCGCGGGATGGCCGTCGGCGCAGATTGACGTTCGCACCCCGCTCAGACTAAATGTCCGGACATTTGATCCGAGGCGTCATGGCCTATCGCTCGCTCCTGTTCGTGCCCGCTTCAAGGCCCGACCGCTTCGACAAGGCGGCCGGGGCGGGGGCGGACGCCGTCTGCATCGACCTGGAGGACGCCGTGCCGCCGGACGCCAAGGACGCGGCGCGAGCGGCAGCCATAGCCGCGCTGAACGGTGGGTTCGGCGTCAGGGTCAATGCGGTCGGCACCGCAGACGGCGAGACGGATCTGAAGGCCCTCTCGGACGCCCGACCGGTCTTCGTCATGATCCCCAAGGCCGCCTCCGCCGCCGACGTCGCCGCCGTCCGCGCAGCGACCGCTGCCCCGCTGTGGCCCATCGTCGAGAGCGCCGAGGCCCTGCACGCCGCCTGGGACATCGCCGCCGCGCCGGGCGTCGCGGGCGTCCTGTTCGGCGGGGCCGACTACGCCGCCGACCTCGGCTGCACCATGGACTGGGAACCGCTGTTCCATGCCCGGGGCATGCTCGCCGCGGCCTGCGCGCGGGCGGGGGTCGAGCTGCTGGACGTGCCCCATCTCGACATCGCCGACGAGGCCGACTTGATCGCCTCGACCCGCCGGATCAAGGCCATGGGCTTCACCGGCCGGGCCTGCATCCATCCGTCCCAGATCGGGCCGGTCCACGCCGTCTTCACCTCCACCGAGGCCGAGATCGCTCGGGCCCGCCGCGTGCTCGAGGCTTTCGAGGCGGCCGGCGGCGGTGTGGCCCTGCTGGACGGCAGGCTGATCGAGAAACCCCTGATCCGCGCCGCGATGCGCACGCTCGAACACGTCGGAGACGCCTGAATGGTTCAGCAGTTCAAAGAGGTCGGCCCGCAACGCTACCGCGAGACCTTCGGGCGGTACTTCGAGGATTTCATCGTCGGAGACGTCTATGAGCACCGCCCCGGCAAGACGGTGACGGAGTACGACAACCACCTGTTCACGCTGATGACGATGAACACCCACCCGATGCATTTCGACGCCGAGTTCGCAAAGGCCTCGGAGTTCAAGCGGAACATCGTGGTCAGCCCCTACACCCTCGCGCTGCTGATCGGCATGAGCGTCACGGACTGCAGCCAGAAGGCCATCGCCAACCTGGGCATGGACGAGGTCAAGTTCACCGCCCCCGTCTTCGCCGACGACACCATCTATGGCGAGAGCGAGGTGCTGGCCAAGCGCGAGAGCCAGTCCCGTCCGGGCCAGGGCATCGTCACCATCCGCACCATCGGCCTGAACCAGGACGGCGTTCAGGTCTGCACCTTCGTGCGCAACATGCTGATCCCCGGTCGCGGCAACGCGGTCGAGGATCGCGTCGGGAACTACTGACATGAACGTTCACTCGCCCATCATCTCCGACGCCGACGAACGCGCCATCCTCGACGCCATCGACAAGTGGATCGAGCAGAAGGTCCGCCCGGTCGCCATGGCGCTGGAGCACGGCGACATCTGGCCCGCCGATCTGGTGGACGACATGGCCGAGCTGGGCCTGTTCGGGGCCATCGTCGATCCGGAATACGGGGGGCTCGGCCTGTCGGCGACGACCTATTCGCGCATCGTCATGCGCATCGCCGAGGAGTGGATGAGCCTGACAGGCATCTTCAACTCCCACCTGATGATGGCCACCGTCGTCCAGCGGTTCGGCACGGATCGGCAGAAAGAGTACTGGCTGCGCCGGTTCGTCACCGGAGAGATGCGCGGCGGCCTCGGCCTGACCGAACCGGACGCCGGCACCGATCTTCAGGCCATCCGCGCCGTCGCCACGCGCGACGGCTCGGACTATGTCGTGACCGGGACCAAGACCTGGATTTCCAACGCCATCATGGGCCACTGCTGCGCCCTTCTGGTGAAGACCGACCCGGAGGCGCAGCCGCGCCACAAGGGCATGTCGATGCTGATTGTGTCCAAGATCGACCCGGAGACCAAGGCACCCCTGCCGGGCATCTCCAACGGCAAGAAGCTGGAGAAGCTGGGCTACAAGGGCATCGACTCGGGCGAGTTCATCTTCGACGGCTACCGCTGCGACGCCGAGCTCAGCCTGGTCGGCGGCGAGGAGGGCAAGGGCTTCCTGATGGCGACGGGGGGCCTCGAGATCGGCCGCGTCAACATCGCTGCCCGCTCGGTGGGGATCGCCAAGCGGGCGCTGAAGGAGAGCGTCATCTACGCACAGACCCGCAAGACCATGGGCAAGCCGATCGCCGAGCACCAGGCGATCCAGCTGAAACTGGGCGACATGGCCGCCAGGACCCGGGCGGCGGAGCTGTTGGTCGAGGACGCGGCGCGGGCCTTCGACGCCGGCGGTCGCATCGACATGGAGGCGGGCATGGCGAAATACTTCGCCTCCGAAACCGCCGTCGAGGTTGCGACCGAGGCGATGCGGATCTTCGGTGGCTACGGCTATTCCAAGGAGTACGTCATCGAGCGCCTCTACCGCGACGCCCCATTGATGTGCATCGGCGAGGGCACCAACGAAATGCAGCGCATCATCATCGCCAAACAGCTGGTGGCGAGGAACAAGGTGTGACGCGGGCGGCAGTCTTTCTCCCTCCCCCTCGGGGGAGGGCAGGCCGCGCAGCGGCCGGGTGGGGACGGCAAGGCGAAACGCACGCAAGGGGAGCTTGGGTCGCCTGGCCCGCCCCACCCGGTCTCCGCTTCGCTCCGACCACCCTCCCCCGAGGGGGAGGGAGAGGCTCATGAACCTCCCTCTCTCCGGTGTCCGCGTCCTGGCGGTCGAGCAGTACGGGGCCGGTCCCTACGGCACCATGCTGATGGCGGAGCTCGGCGCCGAGGTCATCAAGATCGAGGCGCCCTCGATGGGCGGAGACGTGTCGCGCCAGACCGGGCCCTATTTCCTGGGCGAGGGCGACAGCCAGTTCTTCCAGACCTTCTCGCGCTCCAAGTCGTCGGTCGCCCTGGAGATCAAGACGCCGGAGGGCCGCGCCGACTTGGAGCGGCTGGTGCAGTCGGCGGATGCCGTGGTCAACAATCTGCGCGGCGACCAGCCCGCGAAACTCCGCCTCGATTACCCGAGCCTGAAGGCGGTCAAGCCGTCGATCGTCTGCGCCCATCTGTCGGCCTATGGGCGCAACAACAGTCGTCAGGCCTGGCCCGGCTACGACTACCTCATGCAGGCCGAGGCCGGGTTCATGAGCCTGACCGGAGAGCCGGACGCCCCGCCGACGCGCTTCGGCCTGTCGATGGTCGACTTCATGACCGGGACGATGTGGGCCATGGCGACCGTCAGCGCGATCCTGAAGGCGCGCGAGACCGGCATCGGCTGCGACGTGGACGTCAGCCTGTTCGACGTGGCGCTCCATCAGCTCAGCTACCCCGCCGTCTGGGCCATGAACGAGGGCCACGACGTCGGCCGCCTGCCGCGCGGCGCCCACCCCTCGATCGCCCCGTCCCAGCTGGTGAAGACCCAGGACGGCTGGGGCCTGCTCATGTGCCAGACGCCCAGGTTCTGGGACCGCTTCTGCGAGCTGGCGGGTGCGGCGCATCTGAAGGCCGACGCCCGGTTCGCCGACATCCCCGCGCGCCGGGCCAATCTCGCCGCGCTCAGCGAGGCGGTGGACGCCGTGACTTCGACCCGCACGACCGACGAGTGGCTGGGCATCCTTGGCGGCGAAGTCCCCTTCGCCCCGGTGCGCGATGTCACCGAGGCGCTCGCCAATCCCTTCGTCGCCGAGGTCGGTATGCGCGACGTGGTCGACCACCCGGACCGCGACGGCGGCCTGCACATGCTGGCCAGCCCGGTGAAGATCGACGGCCAGAGGGCACCCGGTGTTCGAGCGCCCAAACTCGGCGAGCAGACGAGCGCGGTGTTGGGCGATGGCCCCGGATCGGGTATGGTGCGTCCATGACCGTCCGCCATCCGCGCATCAATATCGATCCGAACATCATGTCCGGTCAGCCGGTCATCAGCGGAACGCGTGTGCCTGTCAGCATCCTGCTGATCCTCGTGGCGGATGGCGTGCCCATCCCGGAAATCCTGGAAAACTATCCCAGCATCACCGAAGACGACATCCGCGCGGCGTTTCGCTTTTCCGCAGCCATGATGCGGCGGACGTTCGACGATCGCGCGGCCGCCTAGATTGAAGTTTCTGATCGACGAATGTCTCTGGAAAGGCGTCGGTGGCGCCCTTTCGGAGCGGGGTCACGACGTCGCCTATGTCGTCCTGGTCTCGCCCGGCCTGGCGGACGAGGACGTGCTCGACTGGGCCGAGCGCGAGGACCGTGTCGTTCTGACCCACGACCGGCGGATGAGCACGCTGGTCCGGTACGGCGAGTTTGTGCCTCGGGGGATCGTCGTCGTTGATGAGCTGCTCGTCTACCAGACTGCTGACCTGATCGCTCCGCTGCTCAATCAGCTGCCGGGCCAGATCACCACGATTGAACCGGACAAGCCGCCCCGAATGCGACCGATCGGCTGGCTGGCTGTCGAGCCATGAAACTCTCCGGTATCCGCGTCCTCGACCTCAGCCTGTTCCTGCCGGGGCCGATGCTGACCCTGATGATGGCCGACCACGGGGCCGAGGTGATCAAGGTCGAACCGGCCGGGGAGGGCGAGCCCACCCGCCACGTCGGCTATCGCAAGAACGGCGAGAGCGTCTGGTTCCGGAACACCCATCGCGGCAAGCGCTCCATCCAGCTGAACCTGAAGGACCCTTCGGATCACGCCGTCTTCATGGCACTGGCCGCCGAAGCCGACGTGGTGGTCGAGGCCTTCCGCCCCGGTGTGGCGAAGCGTCTGGGCGTCGACTACGACACGGTGCGGGCGATCAATCCGGGCGTGGTCTACTGCGCCGTCTCGGCCTTTGGTCAGGACGGCCCGTATCGCGACCGGCCCGCGCACGACGTGGCGGTTCAGGCCCTGGCGGGCGTCGTGTCGCTGAACGAGGGGCAGGACGGCCTGCCCGCCATGCCGGCCATGCCGGTGGCGGACGCGCTGGCGTCGCTGACGGCCCTGTCCGGCGTGCTGATGGCCCTGCTGCGAAAGCGCGAGACGGGGGTTGGCGACTACCTCGACGTCGCCATGTTCGACAGCGTCCTGGCCTGGACGCCCAATGTCACCGGCCGGATCTTCGCCACGGGTGAACCCCACGTCGTCAAGGACGAACGCTCCTGGGGCGGCAATGCGATGTATGGCCTCTACCGCACCGCCGACCACCGCTGGCTGGCGCTGGGCGGGGCGGAGGTGAAGTTCGCGAGGAACCTCCTGACGCCGCTGGGGCGCGAGGACCTGATCCACTACGCCGAGCTTCCGCCGGGATCGGGGCAGGAGCCCTTGCGGGCCTTCTTGCGCGAGGTCTTCGCGGAGCGGACGCTGGCGGACTGGGAGGCCTGGTTCGCCGACAAGGACGTGTGCTGGGCGCCGGTCCGGACGCTGAAGGACGCGTTCGACGACCCGGCGCTGGAGGCCCGAGGCATGCTGACAAGAGACGCCGACGGCAACGAGATCGTCGGCACGCCCATCCGCTTCCGCGAAGAGCCCGCGGTGATCGACCCGCGCGTGCCGGGACTGGACGAACACGGAAGCGAAATCCGACTCCGTCATCCTCGGACTTGATCCGAGGATCGGACCCGCCGTGGCGGACATGCTGGCAGCGACCCCCGATCGTGCACGACCGTCTGGCTCATCATTCGAACGACGTCCGATCCTCGGATCAAGTCCGAGGATGACGGGTTCAAACCGGGTACGTCATCCCTCCCGCCGATACGTCATCGCATAGACGAACCGCCCGCCCGGATGGACCGAGTCCGACGCCAGGATCAGCGCCCCGTCATCGCCGTGATAGCGCCGCAGCGTCCGCAACGCCGCCCCGCCAGCCTCGGCCTGAAGCGCCTTCGCATCGGTCGCCGACAGCAGCTCCGCCGTGATCTCCTGGTCGATCCGCCCGGCCGCCACGCCGAACCGCTCGTCCAGCAGGGCATGCACCGACCGCCCCTCGCCGAGGTCGCCCGCGACCCCCGTGAACGGCTGGGGCACATAGATGCGCGAAAGGGCCAGAGGCAGGGCCTCCGCGATCCGCAGGCCGTCGATCACCAGCCAGGTCCGCTCCACATCCCCGCCGATCCGGGCCGCCTCGTCCGGAGTCAGACGTCGCTCCTTCTGTGCCAGAACCGTCAGCTTCGCCGTCTGGGCGTACTGCATCAGGTCCTCGACGCCGCCCAGCGGCTGGACATAGGCCTGCGGGCTGGCCGCCGCGATCACCGTCGTCCCGGCACCCCGCCGCCGTGCGATCAGCCCGGCCTCGGTCAACAGGCGGATGGCGTCGCGGGCCGTGTGGCGCGACACGCCATGGGTCTGGGCCAGCTCCAGCTCGGGCGGCAACTGTGTCCCCACGGCGAAGTCTCCGCGCGCGATGGCGGCGCGCAGAGTCTCGGCGAGCTGGCGATAGCGGGGCGCGGCCATGGCTCTCCCTACATCGCCCGGCGCATCGCCGACCAGTCGTCGGCCAATCGGTCGCGGTGCGCGGGCGAGGCGACGGCGATCAGGGCTTCGGCGCGCCCGTCGATCGACAGGCCGCGCAGATCGGCCACGCCGTGTTCGGTGACCACGACGACCGGATCGCCGCGCGCGACGCTGGGCGGGCACGCCAGGCGCGGCACGATACGGCTGAGCGCGCCGCCCTTCGCCGAGGCGGTCAGGGCGACGACGGGCACGCCGGTCTCCGACGCCCAGGCCCCCCGCAGAAAGTCGATCAGCCCGCCCGCGCCCGACACCTGCCTCCCGTCCATCCACTCCGCGTTGACCTGCCCGAAAAGGTCGACCTCGATGGCCGAGTTGACGGCGACGAAGCGCGGGATGGAGGCGAGCGTCGCGATGGCATGGGTCTGACCCACCGGGCGGAAGCGAACGCGCGGATCGGCGGCGACGCGGGCGTAGAGGGCGGCCGACCCCAGCGCCACGCCGGTCGTCACGGCGTCCACCGTATCCCGGTCCAGCAGGTCGATCAACGGCTCGGTCACCATGCCGGAATGGACGCGCATGCCCCTGCGATCGCCGAGCGCGGCCAGGGTGGCCACCCCGCTCTTACCCAGCCCCGTCTGCACGGTCGCGCCGTCGGGGATCAAGGCTGCGACCCTCGAGGCGATGGCGGCACTGACCGGATCGATCGCGCCCGCGCCATAGCCAGGCAGGGGGGTGTCGACCTCCACCACGGCGTCGAAGGCGGCCAGCGGCACGGTCGGACCGTCGGCGACGGCGGGCATTCCCGCATGGATCAGACCGATCCGGAACCGCGTCCGCTCGAACACCGCAGGGCTGAAATCGGCGGCGACGCCCAGGCTGCATCGGCCATCGGCTCCCGGCGGCGCGACGGTGAACACGCCCGCATCGAACGCCCGGCCCGACAGCCGCCGCCAAACCTGGGTGTAGGTCAGGGGCGCGAAGGTCATCCGCCCGGCGACGAAGCTGTCGCGCCATTCGGGGGCCAGGAAGATCGCCTCCGCCCGCGCGTCGTCATGCAGTCCCGCCCAGTCGGTGCGGTTGACGCCCGGAATCCAGACCCCTTCGAAGGTCAGCCCCGCCGCTGCCTCGGGCCGCCGCGCCAGCGTTTCCGCCAGCGCCAGAGGCTCGCCCGCGCAGCCGGGAATGAAGACGCGCCCGCCATTGGGCACGGCCGTCTTGAGGGCGTCGATCGCGGCGTCCATCGTCATCGAGATCGGCATGTGTCGGCGGTCGTCTCCGGCTTGACCGGCGAGGGTCCAGGACGCGATAACAGCATATGTCCGGACATTTGTCCTCTATCACCGAGCGGCTGGTCGAACGGCTGGGCCGGCCGGTCTCCGCCGGGGATCGCGCGCGGGCGCGACTGCACCTTCTGGACTGGGTCGGGTGCGCCGTGGCGGGCGCGCGGGAGGCCGACGTGGCCCGCGTCGCCGCCTTGGCCGAGACCGAGGGGCAGGGGCCTTGCCGCATTGTCGGCGGCGGCCGGGTCGGGCCCCAGGCGGCCGCGTTCGCCAACGGCCCGGCGGGCGCGATCCTGGAGATGGACGACGTCGACCGCCGCGCGCTGCTGCACCCCGGCCCGGTGGTCATGCCCGCCGCCCTGGCCCTCGTCCAGCATCTGGACGTGACCGACGGCGAGGTCCTGCTGGACGCGGTCGTCCGAGGCTATGAGGCCATGATCCGCATCGGCCGGGCGGCGGGGCCGTCGCACTATCGCTTCTTTCACCCGACCGGCACGATCGGCGGCTTCGGCGCGGCGGCGGCGGGGGCCAGCCTGATGCGGCTGGACGGCGAACGGACGGCCTGGGCGCTGGGCCTCGCGGGCCAGCAGGGCGCGGGCCTGTGGCGCGCGCGGCACGAGCCCGGCTCGGTCAAGGCGCTGCACGACGGCCGGGCGGCGGCGAACGGCGTGGCGGCCGCTCTGCTGGCCCGCGACGGCTTTCGAGGACCGCTCCGGGTGCTGGAGGGCGAGCAGGGCCTCTTCCCCGCCATGGCCCCCGACGCCGATCCCGAGGCCGTGCTGGCGCCCGCCGACGGCTGGCTGATCCACGAGGTCAGCTTCAAACCCCACGCCGCCTGCCGCCACGCCCACCCCACCATCGACGCGGCGCTGGCCCTGCGCGCGCGGCTCCTTCCCTTCTCCGCTCATCCCCGCGAAAGCGGGGACCCAGTTCTTCGGACAATCCGCGTCGAGACCTACCGCGACAGCGTCCTCTTCTGCGACAAGCCGAGCCCGACGACCGTCCCCGAGGCCAAGTTCTCGCTCCAGCACAGCGTGGCCGTCGCCCTGATCCACGGCGACGCGGGCCTCGCGCGGTTCGAGCCCGCCGCCCTGACCGACCCCGGCGTCGCCGCCCTGCGCGCCCGCGTCTCGGTCGCCGTCGCCGACGACCTGACCGCCGCCTATCCGGCCCGCTTCGGCGCGCGCCTGATCGCCACGGCGGGCGGCGTCGAACACCGCATCGAGGCGCTGGACGCCCTCGGCGATCCCGAGAACCCCCTGTCGCCCGACGCCGTCCGCGACAAGGCGCGCGCCCTGATGGCCTGGGGCGGCATGACCCCGGATGCGGCCGAAGCACTGATCATTGCCGTCGAGGGATTGGGCCTGACCTTCACCGTCGCCGACTTGTCCATCGCCTTGCCGGGCAGGGCCGCATGACCCTGTCGCGCACCCTCGCCGAGCGCGCCCTGGCCCTGACCTGGGCCGACCTCGACCCGGCGGCCCGCGCCGCCGCCAGGACCTTCCTGCACGACACCCTCTGCGTTGGCGCCGCCGGGGCCCGCGCGCCGCTGGCCGACAATGTCCTGACCGCCGCTCGTGGCTGGGGCGAGGGGACCCACTGCGGCGTCCTCGGCCACCCCGGCGTGCGCCTGCCCCAGCCCTCGGCGGCCTTCGTCAACGCCGTCCAGATCCACGCCCAGGAGTTCGACTGCGTCCACGAACCGGCCGTGGTCCACCCCATGGCGACGGTCGGGGCCGTGATTCTGTCCGAGGCCGACCGCGCCTCCGCCGAGGGCAAACCCATCTCCGGCGAGGCCCTGCTGACCGCCCTCGTAGCGGGTGCCGAAATCGCCGCCTCCCTGGGCCTTTGCGCCACGACGCCGCTCAAGTTCTTCCGCCCCGCGACGGCGGGCATCTTCGGCTGCGTCGCCGCCCTGATCTCGCTTCGCCGCCTGTCGCCCGATCAGGGCGTCTCCGCCTTCGGATACGCCCTCGCCTTCGCGTCGGGCACCATGCAGGCCCACGCCGAGGGCAAGCCCGCCCTGCCGATCCAGATCGCCAACGCCGCCCGTGCCGCTGTCATGGCCGCCGACCTCGCCGAGGCCGGCCTGCCCGGACCGGAGGCCTCGATCGAGGGCCCCTTCGGTTATCTCACCCTGTTCGAGACCGCCCACGATCTGACCCCCCTGACCGATCCCGCCCCCGGCTTCCGCATCGCCGAGGTCAGCTGGAAGCCTTTCCCGACCGGCCGGGCGGCCCACGGCGGCATCGTCGCCCTCCAGACCCTGATGACGCAGCACGGACTGTCCGCCGCCGACGTCGCAGAGGCCGTCTATCGCGCGCCGCCTTTGATCCCCCGCCTGGTCGGCCGCCGCCCCAGCCCGGACATGGCCCCGGCCTGGGCGCGGCTGTGTCTGCCGTGGCTTGGGGCCGTCGTCCTGACGCGCGGCACGGTCGGCCTCGCCGACTTCACGCCCGAGCACCTGTCCAACCCCGCCCTGCTGATCCTCGCCGAGCGCATCCGGGTCGAGGCCGACGCCAACCCCGACCCCGCCGCCTTCACGCCCGCGACGCTCACCGTCACCACCTCCGACGGCCGCGCCCTGACCCACACCGTCACCGCCCAGCTCGGCTCGCCCGCCCAGCCCCTGACCCGCGACCAGCACCTGGCCAAACAGGCCGCCTGCCTCGACTTCGCCGGCCTCGGCGCCAACGCCGCCACCCTCGCCGACACCATCGATCGGTTCGAGACCCTGGACGACGCCTCTTCGATCCTCTCCCTGCTCGGAGCCCACCGATGACCGACACCCACCGCACCTACTGGGACGAGATCGATTTCGCGGCCATCGCCCGCGACCACCCCATCGGCGACGCCTTCACCCGGCTGGTGACCTCGATCAGCCGCGACGAGCTCCGCGCGCATCAGGAAAAGCTGTTCGCCCGTTGCGTCGCCCGCGCCTGGAAGACCGCCTTCTACCGTCGCCTGTGGGGCGCCGCCGGCATCGCCGAGGGCGACATCCGGGGCCTCGACGACCTCCCGAACCTGCCCAGTTTCGACAAGTCCGATATCATGAAGTCGCTGGAGATCGCCCCCCCCTTCGGCGACTTCGCGGGCTTCGAGTCCTACCCAGAGGATCAGCGCCCGCCGGTCATCTTCCACACCACGTCGGGCACCACCGGAAAGCCCCAGGTCCTGCTGTTCGGGCCCAAGTCGCGCGAGGTCCAGAACCTGCTGCTGGCCCGCCTCTACCGCTGGCAGGGTCTGCGCTCGGGCGACGTGGTCCACTCCGTCTATGGCCACGGCATGATCAACGGCGGCCACTATGTGCGCGAGGCCGTGACCCACTGGACCAGCGCCGTCTTCATGTCTGCGGGCACGGGGGTGGAGACCCGTTCGGCCCAGCAGGTCGAGCTGATGACGACCTTCGGCGCCACCGCCATCGTCGGCTTCGCCGACTACATCAAACGCCTGGCCGAGGTCGCCCGCGAGGCGGGCCTCGTCCCCGGCGTCGATATCCCCGTCCGCATGATTTCCGGCCACATGGGCCGCGAGGACAAACAGGCCCTGTCCGACGCCTGGGGCGGGGCGGAATGCTTCGACTGGTACGGCGTCGGCGACACCGGCTGCATCGCGGGCGAAGGCCCCGACCGCGACGGTCTCTATGTCATGGAGGACGCCCAGTATCTGGAGGTCTGCGACATCGACACCGGCAGGCCTGTGGCCGACGGGGCCCTCGGCGACATGGTTGTGACCTGTCTCTACAAGGACGACCTGTATCCCATCATCCGCTTCAACACCCATGACGTGACCGAGGTCATCACCCGGCCCTCGTCGATCGGGGCCGCCTTCCAGCGGATCGAGGGGTTCCTGGGCCGCTCGGACAACATGGTGAAGGTGCGCGGCATCAACATCTTCCCCCAGGCCATCGGCCCCATGCTGGACGAGGCGCCGGAGTTCGCGGGCGAGTTCGTCTGCAAGACCCGCCGCGACGCCGCCGGCCGCGACACCTTCGTCGTCGTCGCCGAGGCCTCGGCCCCCGGCGATCCGGCTCTGGCGGACCGGTTCGGCGAGATCCTGAAGCGCAAGATCGGCATCGAGGTCGAGGTCGAACTGGTCGAACGGGGCCAGACCGCCGCCCTGACCCAGATCGACGTCCGCCAGAAACCCATCCGCCTGATCGACGAGCGGTTCTGATGATCGGCCCGTTCGAGCCAGAGGTGACTGCCGGCGTCGTGGCCCTGTCCGCCGCCTACGCAGAGGGCTCGACCCGTCCGGACGCGGTGCTGGCGACCTATCTCACCCGCA
This sequence comes from Brevundimonas aurifodinae, assembly GCF_040195595.1. Classification (NCBI taxonomy): domain Bacteria; kingdom Pseudomonadati; phylum Pseudomonadota; class Alphaproteobacteria; order Caulobacterales; family Caulobacteraceae; genus Brevundimonas; species Brevundimonas aurifodinae. Next base: position 62,220 of record NZ_JBEGDD010000012.1, on the reverse strand, counting down.
TCGAGCGGATGAACCCGGCGATTCACGCCTTCATTGACCTCGACATCGATGGCGCCCGCGACGCGGCCCGCGCCTCATCCTACCGTTGGGCTTCCGGCATGGCCCTGTCTCCACTCGACGGCTGCGTCGTGGGGGTGAAGTCGAACATCGCCGTCGCCGGCCTACCCTGGACGGCGGGCATCGGTGCCTATCGCGACCGCATCGCCGACCGCGACGCCGCCTGCGTCAGACGGCTGCGGGCGGCGGGCGCGATCCTCCTCGGCACTCTGAACATGGAGGAGGGGGCGCTGGGCGCGGTCACGGACAATCCCTGGTTCGGCCGTACCCAGAACCCTTGGCGCGAGGGCTTCACGGCGGGCGGATCGTCGGGCGGCTCGGGCGCGGCGGTGGCGGCGGGCCTGTGCGCGGCGGCGCTGGGCACCGACACCATGGGCTCGGTTCGCATTCCGTCCGCCTACTGCGGCGTGTTCGGCATCAAGCCCCGCTACGGTGCGATCTCGGACGAGGGGGTCACGCCCCTGGCGCCCAGCCTCGACCACGTCGGCGTCCACGCCCGTTCGGCCGGGGACTGTGCCGCTTTGCTGGCCGAGATCGCCACGCCGGACCCCGCGTCGCCCTCCGGCCCGCTCGCCGCGCTGGACGTGACAGACCGTGCGACCCTGTCCGACGACGTCCGCGCCGCCTTCCTCGCCGTGATCGCCGTCGCCGAAGCCCAAGGGCTGCTTCAAGGCTCGGTCCCCCTCGACATTGATCTCGGCCGCATTCGCCGTCGCGGTCTTCTTATCTCCGAGGTCGAAGGCCTGGCCGAACACGCCGACATGCTGGAGGCCCGACCGGACGGCTTCTCCGAGACCTTCGCCGGCATGCTCCGCTGGGGCGCGGCCCAGCCGCCGGAGAAGCTCGCCGAGGCCCGCGCCGAGATCGCGTCCGCCAAGGCGGCGGTCGAGGCCCTGATCGGCGACCGCGTCGGCCTCCTGGGCCCCACGACGGGCGGCCCCGCCTTCCCCTTCGGCTCTCATATTCCGGCGGACCAGGCCGACATCACCTGCCTCGCCAACATGGCCGGTCTGCCGGCGGTGGCGTTTCCGATGGGCCTGTCAGGTGACGGGATGCCCCTGTCGGCGCAGATCATCGGGCGGGACAGCGGGGCGATCCTGGAGTTGGCGGGGAAGCTGGCCACACCGCTCCCCCTCTCCCAGAGGGAGAGGGCTTGAGCGCAAGGCGCGCAGCGTCGTCCTTGCGGATCGCTTCGCTCTCCGAGCCTCAAGCCCTCTCCCTACGGGAGAGGGAAAAGCTCGATGCGTCCGATCCTGACGCACCGCTCACTTACGCTGTCCCGATGACCCGATCCGCCCCGCCGAACCGCCCAATGTCCACCATGAGCACTGTGTTTTTCACAGTGCACATCCGTCGATTTCAGACGTTTCAGACGGTTCGCACCGTGTTTCCGACCGCCTCACCGAAACGGAAACACCGGCTTCCGCTTCCCCAGAAACGCATCCCGCCCCTCGTGGAAATCCTCGCCCTCGACCGCCTCGATCAGCCAGCGCGCCGTCGCGTCCGTATCCGCCGTCTCCCCGTCGGCGATCAGACCCACGATCTCCTTGGCCCGGCGCGCGGTCCATTGGCTGGCCGCCGCGATCTGTGCCGTCTTCTCCGCCACCGTGGCCTCCAGCGCGTCAGGCGCATGCAGGGCGTCCACCAGCCCGATCGCCAGCGCCTCCTCCGCCCTGATCAGCCGCCCGGTGAACAGGATGTCCTTGGCCTTCGACAACCCCACCGCCTGCACCAGCCGCCGCGTATCCGGCAGCGAATACACCAGCCCCAGCTTGCCGGGCGTCAGCGCCAGCCGCGCGTCGGTCGCCGCGATCCGCAGATCGCACGCCAGCGCCAGCCCCAGCCCACCGCCCACGCAGGCCCCCTCGATCATCGCCACGGTCGGCTTCTCGAACGTCGCCAGCGCCTCCATCGCCTCGCCCACCCGGTCGAAATAGGCGCGCGTGCTGTCCGGCGTCGCATAGACGGTCTCGAACTCGCCGATGTCGGCACCGGCCGCGAAGGTCCCGCCGGTGCCCCGCACCACCAGCACCTTGGCCGACGTGTCCGCCGCTACGCCCGCCAACAGGCCGGGCAGGGCGCTCCACATGGCCAGGGTCAGGGCGTTCTTCTTCTCGGGTCGGTTCAGGATCAGGGTCGCCACATCGCCCGCGACCTCGACCTTCAGCGCGTCATTCATGTGCAGTTCCAAAAAGGCTTTCCCGACCAAATGATCTAAGTCTATACCATTTGCCAAGGGCGGATCGCGCCGCCCCAGCGAGGGAGAGGACGATGAGTGGAATCCGCGAAGGCATGCCGGTCCTGGCACGCCACGCCGGCGAGTGGGAAGGCGACTACATCCACGTCGATCCCGACAACAATGTCATCGACCGCCACCGCTCGCGCCTCCAGTGCCAATTCCCCGACGAGGGTCCCTACGCCTACTATCAGATCAACACCTACATCTGGGACGACGGCCGAAAGGAAGAAATCCACTTCCCCGCCACTTATCGCGACGGCCAGATCTGGTGGGACACCGACCGCATCGACGGCCGCGCATGGGAGATCGACCCCCGCACCGTCTGCCTGACCTGGACGAGGAAGGACATGCCCGGCGCCTATCTCTACGAGATGATCCAGCTGTCCGAGGACGGCAACAAGCGCGCCCGCACCTGGCACTGGTTCGAGAACGACACCCTGTTCAGGCGCACCTGCATCACGGAACGCCGGGTCGCGTGAACCCTCTGCATCAGCACATGCCCGCCCTGGTCCGCCACGCCGGCGTCTGGGAGGGGACCTATCGCACCGCCACGACGGACGGGATCGAGGTCGACCGCCACGCCTCGCGCATCGAGGTGTCGTTTCCCGACGACGGGCCCTACGCCTATGTCCAGAAGAACCGCTTCGCCTGGCCCGATGGCCGGGTGGTGGAGGCGACCCACCCCGGCGTCTATCGCGACGGGCGACTGTGGTGGGACACCGGCCTGATCAGCGGCCACGCCTGGCAGGGCGACGCGCGCACCTGCATCCTGACCTGGGAACGAACCGACGCGCCTGGCGCCCATCTGTACGAACTGATCGTCCTGGCTCCGGACGGCCGGACGCGGGCGCGGACCTGGCACTGGTTCCGCGACGGGGAATGCTACCAGCGCACCTTGATCGATGAGCGCAGAGTGGCTTAGCGCGAACAGCTGCCCTGCAGGGTGCGCAGATTGATCCCGATCCGCGTCGCGTCCGGGCTGGCCCAGGCGTAGCTGATCGCGGGCGCGTCCCTTTGGTCATGGACGTAAAGCGTCAGGGCGTCGGCGTTCAGGCCCGTCGGCCAGCGGACGTTGCGCATCCTGAAGCCATAGGTCCGGGGGGTGGCCTCGTCGGTGGTCACCCAGGCCTCGCCGCCCTGGTCGTGGATGGCCAGGTCCCGAGCATGGAACCAGCCCTCTTGCGGGGCCTGCCGGGGCACGGCGATCCAGCAGGTGAAGGCCGTGGCGCGGCGGTATTGGACCGGGGCCTCGGGCTGGTCGGGAAAAGCGTTCCGGCCCCGGCCGTCCCGCGCCGTTTCGGTCATCCACAGCTGGTCCGCCGACAGGGCGATCTCGGCCCCGATTGTCAGCTCCGGCCCCGCGCCACCCTGCGAGCGAACCCGGCACGCCCCGTCCTCGATCCAGCCGACGAACTGATCGGCATTCCTTCGCCACAGGGTCTCGCAGCCCGGATTGAACCGCATCGCCGCGCGCGTCAGCCCGGAGTGATCCGCGTCCGGGTCCAGCCGATCCTCACCGGGCGGCGTCAGCACGTCCATCCGGATCGCCATCTTCGCCGGATCGACGGCGAAGGCGTACAGCCGCTGACGCCCGAGATCGGCGGAATCGTTGTTCCGATACTCGTCCAGGCGCAGGACGATCGGGCCCAGACCCGGGGCTTCGACCCGCCGGATTGTCAGATGGCGACGTATCGGCGGCGTGTCGTCGGGAAAGCCCAGCTCGGCCGCGAAGCCGATATGGTCGGCGTTGTCCCAGTCGCCCTGGAACATCTCGACCAGCCGGGGCAGATCGCGCTCAAGCACCGCGACGGCCTGAGGCGCGGGCGCCGGATCGCCCGCCGCCGCCCGCCCGGCCGACAGGGCCAGCAGGGAGACGACGGGCAAGGCCGCTCTCATCAGAAGCGGGCGCTCAGGGTCACGCCGTAGCTGCTGAGTTCGCCGGGGGTCACGCCGAAGGCGCGCGGGCGAACCCCCGCCGGTCCGTTCGGAGCGATGAAATCGACGTAGCGCAGAACCCCCACGGGCGCGTCGTCGTCGCCCACGTTCTTGCCCCAGATCGACAGGCGCAGATTGTCGTTCTGGACCCCCACCTGCAGGTCGACGCGGGTCGAGGCCGGGATGGTGATGTTGTTATGGACCTGCTCGAAGAACTCGCCGCGATAGGTCAGGTCGGCCGAGGCGAACAGGTTCCAGCCGTTGTCCATCGTGTCACCGTCCCAGCGGATGCCGGCGCTTCCCAGATGGCGCGACACCAGCGGCGGCTCCTTGCCCGAGATGTCGCCGGCGGCGCGACAACCGGGACCGTCCAGGTTGTTGGCCGTGCCCAGGATGCAGGTCCGACCGAGCAGCAGCACGGCCTGGTCGCCGTCCACGCCCTCGACGATCTCGGCGTCGATGTAGGAATAGGTGAACCGGGCCCGGATGTTGTCCGTCAGGCTATAGCCGCCCTCCAGCTCCAGCCCCTTCAGCTCCGTCTCGCCGATGTTGGCCCGGTAGCTCTGGATCGCGGTCAACGCCACGAAGGTGTTGGTCAGGACCTGGTCCTCGTAGCTGTTGAAGAACAGCGAGGCGTTCAGATAATCGAACCCGAACATCCGGGTCTTGGCCCCGATCTCGTAGTTGGTGAGGGTCTCTTCCTCGTAGGTGGTGATCGGCGCGGCCGGGTCGTTGAAGCCGCCGGGCGAGTTGCCCTGGGCGTACTGCGCGTACAGCGTCAGTTCGGGCGACGGCTCCCACGTCAGGGTCACGCGGGGCAGGGTGGCGTCGAACGAGGTGTTGCGCGTGCCCGGCGTGCCGACGACGGCGTTTGGATTGGGGCTGCGCACCCGGGCGAAGACTTCCGGTCCGAAATACTGCGACGCGACATAGGTCTGGTTGGTCGAGGTGATCTGGTCCTCCTGGTGCCGCACCTCCAGCGTCAGGGTCAGATCCTCGGTGAAGTCGAAGTCCGCGCTGGCGAACCAGGCCTCGGTCTCCACCAGATTGATCGCCCCCAGGACGTCGAAGCCGACCTCCGTCACCTCCAGATACTTGGCCAGCGGCGTCAGCTCGTCCTCGGCGGTGTAGTAGCCCAGGCTCCAGCGGAAGCGGTTGTCTCCGGGGCTGGACAGCCGCAGCTCATGGGTCTGGGTCGACCGATCCGACGCCGAGGTGTCGTAGAAGGCCGAGCGGGGGCAGAACCGGTTCGCGATCGGGATGAAGGGGCAACCCGCGCCGAGCACGAAGAAGTCGCGCGCGTCGTAGGTCCCGTCGTAGCCGGCCGACTCATAGACGTCGTTCTGACCGCCCAGATAGGACAGGACATAGCCCGAGCCGGCGATGTCCCAGTTCACGTCGGCGACCCAGCGTTCGCCCTCGCGCACGATCCCGGGCACCAGGATCTGATCGGTGTTCAGCGCATAGCTGGTCGGCACCGGAATCTCGCCGCAGTAATACGGCCGGGTGGTCAGGAAGCAGTTGTTGGCGGCCGCCGGCAGCAGCGAGATCGGGAAATGCGAATCGCGATCGTCGTTGCGGAAGTAGCGGATCGAGGCGTCGACATCCCCCGCCTCGAAGAACAGGCCGCCGTAGAAGCCGCGCGTCTTCTGGCTGCCCAGCCGCTCGCGCAGGCCGACGGTGTTCTGGTACTGGCCCTCGACCTCATTGCTGGAAAAGCCGAACATGCCGCCCAGGTTCGAGGTGATCGGGCCCGAGATGACGCCCGAGATGTCGAGCCTCTCGTCGCTGCCGACGGTGAAGTTCATCCGGCCGCTGTAGTCGTCGCCGGGACGGCGGGTGACCACGTTGATTGCGCCAGACAGGGTGCCCCGGCCATAGACCGCCGACTGCGGGCCCCGGATCACTTCGACGCGCTGAGCCAGGTCCAGGTCCAGGGTCGAGAAGTCACCGAACCACGGCACGCCGTCCAGGAAGATGCCGACCTTGCCGTCGCCGGTCAGGATGTTGGACGCGCCCCGGATCACCGGGCGATCGCCGTCGCGGCCGAACGCCTGCTGGATCTGCACCCCGGGCGTATAGCGGGCGACGTCGATCAGATCCTCGATCTGCTGGTTCTGCAGGGCCTCTTCGGTGAAGGCGGTCACCGCGATCGGCACGTCCTGCAGGGCTTCTTCCCGACGGCGGGCGGTGACGACGATATCCTCGACCGCGCTGGCCTCCTGGCCGCCCGGAGCGTCCTGCGCCGAGGCCGGGGCCGCGACCGAAGCCAAGGCGGCGAAGGCGACGCCGGCGAGTATCACCGTCCGGGTTCCATGAGCACGATTGGTCTGCGACATCATAACCAGCCCCTCCGATTGGCCAAATGATATACTTATAGATCATTTGACTATGGGCCGTGTTCGCCCGGCGTCAACGCTGTAATGTAACGACCTCGCGCGGAAGAGCCGACGCGCTGTTGGACCGTAACCGTCAGAACACGGTGAACACCGGTCAGATGAGGCCGGCGTCCGCCAGCTTGTCGATCACTGCCCGCTGCCGCTGGGCGTAGAAGGCCGGCGTGGGCACGTTCAGCCCGCCGGAGCCGTCCAGCAGGGTGTTGCGCGGCTGGATGTCGACCCCGGCATAGGCCTGGGTCCACAGGTGCATCGGCTGCCGCGACAGGATGTTGGGCATGCCCGGTCGGCGGCGATACCGGCGCAGGGCCGCGACATCGATCTCGGCGTAGCCCGCCATGCTCTCGCCATAGCCGGCCTCGGCCAGCACCAGGCCGCGGAAGTCGATGACCTTGGACGAGGCGTCGGTCGAGGCCTTGGGGATGGCGATGCCCTCGATGCCCGCCGAGTTGGCGCTGACGACATAGGCCAGGTTCTCGATGGCGCGAGCCTGTTTCGCCACGTTCTTGGGTGTGGTCAGGGCCGCTGCGATCTCGCTGGAAGAATGGACGAAGACCTCCGCGCCCCGAACGGCATGGGCGCGCGCGATCTCCGGATACAGGATTTCCTCGGACGCGATCGCCGACAGCCGCCCGATCTCGGTGTCCGCCACTGGAAACACCCCGTCCAGCCCGTAGCGGGCGATATAGTGATCCCACACGTCATAGGGGCTGGGTCCGAAAAGGGTCACCAGCCGCCGGTACCGCAGCACGACCTGGCCCGCCGGGGCGATCACGAAGCTGCACTGGAAATACAGCCCCGGAAAATGCGCGTCGGTCTCATAGGCGTTGCCGGCCAGAAAGACGTCATTGGCCCGCGCCACCTCGCCCAGCGCCCGGTATTCCGCGCCGTCGGGGGCCAGACAGGCCTTCTCGGCCCATACCGCCGTCGGCTCGCCCATCGGGAAACCCGTCAGGAAATATTCGGGCAGAACCACCAGCCGCACGTCGGGTCCGATGAAGCGTTTGGACGCCGCGATCTGTCCGCCGATCCGACGAATGGCCTCCGCCATCCGCGGCCGAGCGGCGCGGGCGTCGGCATCGCCGTTGACGGCGAAGCAGGTCGTCTGCAAGGCGAGGGCGATGTAGGGTGATGGGTCGGACATTGCGCGCTCCGTGCGGATCGTCCTATGCCTAGCGCGGACTCAGTTGGTATAGGAATAGGTCATTTGGCCGACGGCGCTTCGGACATCGGCGGGGACTATGCGGGGCTGCTGAACGGGACCCTGCCGACGCCGCTGTATCATCAGGTCTATCTGGTCCTGCGCGAGCGGATCCAGTCGGGCATATACGCCGAGGGATCGACCCTGCCGGGCGAGCAGGAGCTGGCCCGCGCCTTCGACGTGTCGCGCATCACGGTCAAGCGCGCCCTGAACGAACTCGCCGCCAACAATCTGGTCACCCGCCATCGGGGTCGCGGGACCATCGTCACCCTCGGTGGCGTCATTCCGATGGTGTCGGGCTCGTTCGAGACCCTGATCTCCTCGCTGAGGTCCATGGGTCTGGCGACCGAGGTCGAGCTGCTGGAGGTGGCCGACGAACCCGCCGACGCTTTGGTCGCCGCCCGGCTGAAGCTCGAACCCGGCGCGACGGTTCAGCGGGCCGTGCGCCTGCGCAAGCTTCAGGGCGAGCCCTTCTCCTATCTGACGACCTATGTCCCCTCGGTCATCGCCGGCCGCTATTCGATCGAGGAACTGCGCTCCACGCCGCTGCTGATGCTGCTGGAGCGGGCGGGGGCGGGGGCTGTTGAGGCCGAACAGTGGATCACCGCCGCCTCGGCCTCGCCCACCGTGTCCGCCTGTCTGGACGTGCCCTCGGGCTCGCCGGTGCTCAAGATCGAGCGGACCATGATCGGTGCCGACGGGGCTCCGGTCCAGATGATCGTCGGTCACTACCGGCCCGATCGCTTCCAGTATCACATGAAGTCCCAGCGCCAGTCGGGCACCGAAGGCTGGACCTGACGGCCGATTGCGCTTGCCAACCGCCCCTCCAGCAAATGATATAGAAATAGATCATTTGCGGACGACGCCTTGGCCGACGCGCTCCTTCTCCTGCTGCATGTCCTGATCCTGGTCTACTGGCTGGGGGGCGACCTCGGCGCGTTCGTGGCGTCGTACCTGATCGCCGATCCGACGAGGGACCGCGCCGCCCGTCTCGGCGCGGCAGGGCTGCTGGGCGACGTCGACATGGCGCCACGCACCGCCCTGATCCTGGCCTTTCCCACGGGGTTCACCCTCGCGGTGGCGCGCGGCTGGCTGGCGCTGGAGCCGGTCTGGATCGTGGCCGCCTGGGCTGCGGGTCTGGTCTGGCTGGGCCTCGCCTGGCGCATCCATCTGAAGCACGCAGCGCCGACGTCCGGCCTGCGTCGGTTCGATCTCGGCCTGCGCTGGACGGCGGCGGCATTGCTGGGCGCGGGCGGACTGGCAGGTCTGGCCGGGGCGACCGGCTGGCCCCTGTTCCTGAACCTGAAGCTGCTGATCCTGGCGGCCTGCGTCCTGACAGGCCTCCTGGTCCGCCGCCTGACCGCCGACCTCGGCCCGGCCCTGGGTGCCCTCGCCGCCGGACAGGCGGACGCCGACGCCCGCATCGCCCGGTCTCTGGCGGTCACCCGCCCCGCCGTCCTCCTCATCTGGCTGCTGCTTCTGGCGGCGGCCCTCCTCGGTCTGTGGAAACCGCTATGAGCCCTGCCGACGACCTGTCCCGCCCGTCCCCCGCCGACAGCCTCCGCGCGTCGCTCGGCCCCGATGTCGTCTTGACCGATCCCCGCCTGCTGGACCTCTACGGCCAGGACATCTGGAAGGTAGGCCGCCGCCCCGTCGCCATCCTGCGCCCTGCCGACACCGACGGCCTGTCGCGCGCGCTGGCCGAGACCGCGCGGCTCAACCTGCCTGTCGCCCCGCGCGGCGGGGGCATGAGCTACACCGGCGGCTATGCCTCGGACGCCGGACCCGTCGCCCTGATCGACCTGTCCCGCATGGACCGGGTGCTGCACGTCGACGCCGAGGCCATGACGGTGACGGTCGAGGCCGGCTGCACCTGGAAGACCCTGCTGGAAACGCTCAAGCCCCAGGGCCTGCGGACGCCTTTCTGGGGCCCGCTGTCGGGCGTGTCCTCGACCATCGGCGGCGGCCTGTCCCAGCTGAACGCCGTCTTCGGCGCCGGCCACTGGGGCACGACGTCCGAGAGCGTCGTCGGCCTGACGGTCGTGCTCGCCGACGGGGGGCTGGTCTCGACGGGCGCGCGGCGCAAGGCCGACGGGCGCGCCTTCTATCGCCACTACGGCCCTGATCTGACCGGCCTGTTCTGCGGTGACTGCGGGGCCCTCGGCGTCAAGGCCGAGATCACCCTGCGTCTGATGCGCAGCCCCGCGCACGAGTCGCACGGTTCCTTCGCCTTCGACACGGCGGATCAGGCGCTGGCGGCGACCGCCGAGATCAGTCGTGCCGGCGTGGCGGCGGACATGTTCGGCTTCGACCCGGCCCTGTCGGCCATGCGGCTGAAGCGGGCGTCTCTCGTGCAGGGGATCAAGGCGCTGGGGGCCATGGCGACCTCGGGCGGCCTGAAGGGCGTGGCGGCCGCGGCCCGCACGGCCATGGCCGGACGCGGCTTTCTTGGGGCTGACGACTGGTCGATCCACCTGACCGCCGAAGCCCGCTCCGCCGCCGGGGCCGACGCCGATCTGGCCGAGGCGCGGCGCATCTGCCTGGGGTTGGGCGGTCGAGAGGTCGAGGCCTCCATCCCCCGCGTGGTCCGCGCCAGCCCCTTCACCCCGCTGAACAATGTGCTCGGCCCCGACGGCGAGCGGTGGGTTCCGGTCCACGGCCTCGTCGCGCTCCACGACGGCCCGGCCGCCTATCGCGCCATCATGGCCCGGTTCGAGGTGCTGAAGCCTCGGTTCGAGGCCGGCCGAGTGCAGACGGGCATGATGCTGACGGCCCTGTCCACAAACGCCCTGCTGATCGAACCCGTGTTCGTCTGGCCCGAGGAACGCCGCGCCCTGCACGAGGCGACGGTGGAGCCGCACATCCTGTCCAAACTGCCCCGCCATGGCGAGAACCCCGAGGTCACCGCTCTCGTCGCCGAGGCGCGGGCCGCCTGTATCGAGGCCTTCACCGAGATCGGCGCCGCCCACTTCCAGATCGGCCGGACCTACCCCTGGCTCGACAGCCTGGACGAGGGCTCCCGCCGCCTGATCCGCGCGATCAAGGCCGAACTCGATCCGACGAACCGCATGAACCCCGGCGTGCTGGGCCTGTGAGGAGCTTCACCGCCCGCGACCCACGCACCGGCGTCCACGACTGGCGCGGTCAGGCGCTCGACCCGGCCGAGGTCTTGGAGGTCGCCGCCCGCCTTCGCGCCGCCCAGCAAGGGTGGGAGGCGAGGGGGGGCGCCTCCCGGTTGGAGGTGCTGCGCGCCTTCGCCCAGGCGCTGCGCCGCCACGCCGAGCCCATCGGTGCGGCGCTGGAGACCGACACCGGCCGCCGCCGCATCGCCCGGCTTGAGATCGACAGCGTCGTCGGCTCCATCGAGGCCTGGGCTCGCGTCATCGCCGCCGACGCCCCGCCGGAATGGATCCAGGGCCGGGGTCTGCCGTCGGTGCGCCACACCGCCGCCTGGAAGGCCTATGCCCTCGTCGGCGTGGTCAGCCCGTGGAACTTTCCCCTTCTTCTGGGCATGATCGATGCGGTCCCGGCGTTGCTGGCCGGATGCGCCGTCCTGGTGAAGCCGTCCGAGGTTACGCCCCGCTTCATCGCTCCCGTCATGGCCGCCGTGGCCGAGGTGCCCGAGCTCGCCGCTGTCTTCGCCTTCGTCCCCGGCGACGGGATCACCGGACAGGCCGTGGTCGACCTCGCCGACTGCGTCTGCTTCACCGGCTCGGTCGCGACGGGCCGCAAGGTCGCCGTCCAGGCCGCCGGCCGCCTGATCCCCGCCTATCTGGAGCTCGGCGGCAAGGACCCGCTGATCGTGCTGGAGGGTGCCGACCTCGACGCCGCCACCGACGCAGCGTTGCGGGGCTCGGTCCTGTCCACTGGCCAGGCCTGCCAGTCGATCGAGCGCATCTATGTCGCCCGACCGATCCACGACGCCTTCCTGGCCCGGCTGGTCGAGAAGGCGCAGGCCGCCCGCCTGAATTGGCCCGACATCACGGTGGGAGAGATCGGCCCCATCATCTTCGACCGCCAGGTCGATATCCTGTCCGCCCAGATCGCCGATGCCCGCCAGAGGGGCGCCCGCGTCCTGACCGGCGGCGAGATCGAGACCCACGGCGGCGGCCTGTGGCTGCGGCCCACCGTCATCGCCGAGGTCACCCCCGACATGGCCGTGATGCGCGACGAGACCTTCGGCCCCCTCCTGCCGGTCATGGCGTTCGACACGGTCGAGGAGGCCGTCGCCCTGGCCAATGACGGCGAATACGGTCTGTCCGCCGCCGTCTTCGCCGCCGCCCTGGACGAGGCCGAGGCGGTCGGCCGACGGCTTGAGGCCGGGGCGATCAGCCTGAACGACGCCGCCCTCACCTCCATCTTCTACGAGGCCGCCAAACAGGGCTTCAAATGCTCGGGCCTGGGCCCCTCCCGCATGGGCGAGGACGGCTATCGCCGCTTTCTCCGTCGTCAGGCGCTGATCGCCAACACCGCCCGGCCCCTGCCGCTGGCCGCCTTTTCCGAAGAGGGTTCGACGTGAAGCACCGCTCCATCACCGGCACCATCCTGTACACTTCGAAGAAGCCCGAGCGCCTCGACCAGCCGCGCGGCATCGAGCATTTCCGCTTCACCCATCATACCGACGGCAAGCGCACCCTGCGCGCCCACTGCGAGATCGAGGAGCCGCATCCCAGCGTCCTGCGCGACATCGTCTATTCGCTGGACGAGCATGGGCGGCCGATGGACTGCCACGTCCGCCTGACGGTCGACGACCGCTTCATGGGCTCGGGCTGGTTCCGCTTCACGCCCGACGGCGTCGAGTGCGAAAGCCATGGCCCCGCCATCGGACGGCTCAGCCAGTTCATGCCGCTGGACGCTCCCATCGACGGCATGGGCACCCATCCGGTCGTGGCCGACGGCTATCTGCTGGCCCTGTTCGACTGGGCCGAGGGCGAGAAGAAGAAGCTGCGTGTCCTGCTCCCCAGCCCCGACCACCGCGGCGCCACCCCGCCGATGATCTCCGAGGTCAACATCGACGCCGTCTTCCTGGGCCGCGAGGCGGTGACGGTCAGGGCCGGGACCTTCGCCGCCAAACACTTTCAGTTCATCGACGACGGCACCTCCGGCATGGCCGGCCAGCATCCGCCCTACGATGTCTGGATCACCGACGACGCCGACGGGATCATGCTCCAGGGCGGTGTCGGCGGCTACATGCAGACCTGGTACGAGCTGATCGCGCTCGAGCGTTGAGCCCGCGCCGAGCCTGGTAGAAGAGGTTCATCACAACGAGCACAACGAAGGCACGAAGGACACGACGGGACCGAGCGCGCGTTCGCAGGGCCGATCCGCCCCGGTGAGATTGAGCACGAAGATCGGCGGCGAAGCCGCCCCTTCTTTTCTGCCCGAGCATCATGGGTTTGTAGTCGGCGATCTAGACGCGCACTCAGTCTCGTCGTGTCCTTTGTGCCTTCGTTGTGCTCGTTGTGATGAAACCCTTCGAACCGACACCCGCTCGGAGCCTGACCGGTATCAGGCCCGCTCGATCACATTGATCAGCACCCCGTCCGGGTCGCGCAGCATCACCTCGCGATCCGTTCGTCGCTGTGGCGTGTCCACCAGCCGTTCCGCCGGGCCGATGAAGGCGTGGCCCATGGGTGCCAGCCGCGCGGCCAGGGCGTCCAGGTCCGGCCGGTGGAACACCAGCACGCCCTCGCCGATGTTGACCGATCCTTGCGTCTTCTCGACCCGCGTCAGGTCCTGCCCCGTCACCTGGAACAGGGCGATCATGCCATAGGGCGGACCCTCCGCCTTCAGGATGCGGAACCGCACGCCCGCGCCCTCGGCCAGACCCAGCAGCCGCTCCAGCGGCGCGCCCTGCAAGGCCCCTTCGAACAGCAGTTCCGGCAGGCCGATCCCGTCGCGATAGAAGGCGGTCGACGCCTCCAGATCCGACACGAACAGGGCGCATCGCACCAGCTGGCCGGTGGAGGGCGGGGCCTGACCCACGGCGGCCCCGGCCATCACGGCGGGGGCCAGGGCGGAGCCGATCAACACGGCGCGGCGGTCGGGCATCATCGTATCCTCCGTAAGAAGACGGGGCGCGAGCTCACCGCCCGCGCCCCTCTGTAGGTGGCGTTCAGGTCCGCCCCCATCGCGCCGCCGGCCAGGAGAGTCCGGCGACGCAACCTCTTGGCCTCAGAAGTTCCGGCGCAGACGGAAGGTCACCCGGCGCGGATCGTTGGGGTAGCCGAGACCCACCAGCGACGACGTCAGATAGTATTCCTCGCCGCAGTTCGAGCAGTCGAGCGAGGCTTCCCAGCCGCCGTCCAGGCTCTCGTAGCGGATGCCGATGTTGTAGACGGTCGTCGTGGGCGTGAGCGACAGCGGCACGGTGATCGGCGTGGTGCCACCGAACGGCACGCCCGTGACCGTCCTCGCGTCGTTGTAGCTGGAGGTCCAGTATTCGTCCGAATAGCTGATGGAGCCGTTCAGTGACCAACTGCCGTTCAGCAAGGTCGTCGGCAGGGTGTAGCGCGCGCCGAGCGTCGCCTGGCTCTCCGGGAACCGCACCGGCTCGTCTCGCTCGGTGACGCAGTTCAAGGGTTCCGGCGTGGACGAGCAGGGCACGCCGCCGGCACCGTTGACCGGCGGGATGTCGACATACTCGCGATCCGCGATGGACCCTGTGGCATAGATCTCGAGGGCATCGGTCGGCCGCCAGGTGATCTCGGCCTCGAGCCCGGTGGCTTCCAGTCCGCCGGCGTTGCGGGTCACGAAATCGATGCCGCCGCCCGGCCGGGGTTGGCCGGACAGCAATTGCAGGTCCTCGACGTCCAGACGATAAAGCGTCAGGTTCAGGCGCAGGCTGTCGTCGAACAGGTCCGAGCGCAGGCCCAGTTCGTAGGACCAGGCCTCTTCCGGCCCGAAGGCCGAGTTGGTGACCGCCGTCGTGCCCCGGGCGTTCCAGCCGCCGGACTTGAAGCCGTTGGTCGCCGAGGCGAAGACCATCACGTCGTCGCTGACCTCATAGGCCAGGGCCACGCGCGGCGTGAACCGGGACGTCGATTGCTCGACGGGGATACCGGCGGCGATAAGGTTTGCCGTCGTCGGCCGCGTAGTGGCGGCCCCGGTGAAGGGGATGAAGCCTGCAGGATAGCTGGCGCGGGTGCGGTCGATGAAATCGACCTCCTTTTCTTCGTCCGTGTACCGACCGCCGAGCGTCAGGATCAACTGGTCGGTCAGCCCGATGTCCGCCTGGGCATAGACGGCGAAGCTGTCGGTCGAGTTTTCCAGCAGCCGGTCGCCCAGGACCAGAGCCGATGTGGCCGTCGGCGTGGTGGCGAAGGTGTCGACCTGATAGGTCGAGTTGTCCTCGGTGAAGTAGAACAGGCCAGCGACCCAGTTCACCCGGCCGTGCTCGCCGGCCAGCTTGACCTCCTGCGAGAATTGCTTGGAGTCGACCTCGTTGGAGATGGTGAAGCCGCCGAACGGCGTGGGGCTGCCGCCCAGACCGAAGTCGATCGAGAAGTCCTGCGAGGTGTTGATGTAGCCCGTGATGAAGCTGATCGTCGCCCAGTCCATCTCGTGGCTGAGGTTCGAAATCACGGTCGACACCTCGTTTCGCGCGCAGTTGCCGAGCCGCTGGAACAGGTAATCGTTGATCGATCCGTTGTCGCACTCGCCCTGCCTCAGGCCTGTGCGGCTGGTGTATTCGGGGTCGAGCGGGTTCACGCCGATCGTGGTCTTCTGCTGGTCGACGTAGTCCGCCGAGATGTTCCAGTCCCAGTTGTCCGAAGGGGTGATGCGAAGCGCGCCCCGGACGCCCCAGGTCGCCTCGCCGTTCAGGCCTTCACCGGTGACGAGGCTGTCGGCATAGCCGTCGTCGTCGATCCGCAGAAAGGTGAAGCCGGCTGCGACCCTGTCATTCAGCGGCCCGCTGACGTTTCCCCGGACGTGCATGCGCTCGAAGGAGCCATAGCTGGCTTCCAGACTGCCCCGGAAATCCTGTCCCGGCTTCCGCGTCGTGATCGAGATCGCCCCACCGGTGGTGTTGCGTCCGAACAGTGTTCCCTGCGGCCCGCGCAGGACCTCGATCCGGTCCACGTCCAGCAGGGTGATGTTGTTGGCGATCTGACGCGCGACATAGACCTCATCGACATAGGTCGCGACCGGCACGTCGAAGGTGGCGACCTGTTCGGTCGAGCCCAGGCCCCGGATGAAGTAGCTGACCGCCCCGCCGGTGCCGGTGTTCAGACCGCCCGTCAGACTGGGCGTGACGCGCACCAGGTCGGTGGTGTCCTCGACGATGGCGATTTCCAGCTGGGTGTCGGTGAAGGCGGTGACGGCCAGGGGCACGTCCTGGATGTTCTGCTCGCGGCGCTGGGCCGTGACGACGATGTCCTCGATCCGCGACGCCTGCTCCTGGGCGGGCGCGGTCTGGGCCGTGGCCGGAAGCGCGGACAGAAGGATCAGGCTGGAAACGCTCGTGAACAGCAACGCGGACCTACACATCGGTGGTTCTCCTGGCTCTGGATGACGGCGAACCCGACTCTGATCGGTCGGTTCTAATGGTATATCCTTATATCATTTGCGACGTCCCACAAGCGTCGCTACCCTGTCGTCGCATCGTCGTGTTTTACAGGCCACGGTCACGCTTATGACGGAACTGACATTCGCCTCCACCATGGTCCGCGACGACCGGCCCGCGCGCACGATCTATGAGGAGGTTCTGGCCAATCCGGCGCGTCGCGGCTTCGGTTTCGGCGATCGGGCGGCGGTCGTGAACATCGACGTGCAGCAGGCCTACACCCGCCCCGATCTGTTCCCGAAATCCGCCTATGTCACCGACCCGGACCAGATCGACTGGATCAACCGGCTCAGCGATGCGGCGCGGGCAGGGGGGCTGCCCGTGGTCTGGACCCGGGTCTGCTACAAACCCGACGGCGGCGACGCCGGCATCTGGGGCACCCGCACCGACACGCCCGACAGCCTGCAGAACATCAAGTTCGGGTCACCGCGCCACGCTTTCGATCCCCGCGCCCGGCCCGACTGCGAGACCGACCTGATCTTCGACAAGCGCATGCCGTCCGCCTTCCACGAAAGCCCGCTGCAGAGCTATCTGGTCTGGCACCGGATCGACACGGTGATCGTCACCGGCGGCTCGACCTCGGGCTGCGTGCGCGCCACCGCCGTCGACAGCCTGTCGCGCGGATACCGGACCATCGTCCCGGTCGAGTGCGTCGCCGACAAGCACGAGAGCTACCACTACGCCAACCTGACGGACCTGCTGCTCAAATACGCCGATGTCCTGCCGGCGGCCGAAGTCCTCAAGCACCTGGAGACCGCCCGATGATCCGCGCCCTCATGCTGGCCACGGCCCTGGCGATTTCCGCCTGCGCCTCCACCGCCGTCGCCGAGCCTGCGCCGGATCGCGTGCCCGCCGACCAGCGCGTGCCGCTGGATTTCCGTCGCACCACCCTGGTGGTCCGCGACATGGAGGCGTCTCTGGCCTTCTACCGCGCCATCGGCCTCGTCCCGATCTACGACAACATCATCCGCACCCCGCGCGACGCCCCCACCGATGCGGCGGCCGAGCGGTCCCTCCGCCTGGTCTTTCTGCGCGCCAACGACGACTACATCGGCATCATCGGCCTGATGGAATACGCCAAGCCCGAGCGCGAGCCGCGCCCGGCCCGCGCCGAGGACGATCGCATCCTGCATCCCGGCGACATCGTCCTGGTCTTCAACGTCCAGAACCAGGAGGAGGTCTTCGCCCGCGCCATCGCCTCGCCCGGCGTCCGCGTCGGCGAGACCCCGCACATCGTGACCTACCCCGGCTACGACGGTGCCAGCGTGATACGGGTCAATTTCTCGTCCGTCTACGACCCCGACGGCCACTACATCGAACTGAACCAGGTGCTGAGCGATCTGCCGGTGGGGGAGTAGAACACCGTCTCCTCCCCATCGCTGCGCGACGGGGAGGAGACGTTAGGCACCCGCAGTACCGAGCTGGGCTATAGGTTAGTGTTGACCACTGAAAGACAAAAATAATTTAATATCAGAAACTTATCGTCCAAGTCTGATGTTGCGACCTAGGATTTGGACTCCTTGGACTCGGTATCGCCAGAGTCCAAACAACGGGCGATCTCCGACGCCGTCGCCGACCACGCCCCACCATCCGCCAGCCCCGCCAGCATCCGCCGCACCGCGCTCATCCGGAACGGCTGCCCGGCGACATAACTCGTCAACGTGAACCCCAACACCCGCCGGTCGTCCGCCCCCGCGGCCGCCTTCAGAAACGCCGCAGCCTCCAGCACCTGATCGGCCCAGGCGTCCTCGGTCTGACGCCGGTCGATCAGCAGGGTCCGGTCGTCCAGCTCGTTCATCAGTGGTACGGCCTGGACGACGCCCGCGTCGGTCGTCATCGCCACCGGCACCTCGTCCTGTTCCCAGTCCAGACAGACGTCGAACCCCGCCTCGGCGATCAGGGGCAGGGTGCGGAACGACTGCTGCCGGGCCGGGCTCATCCAGGTTCGCGGCGTCAGGCCAGCCCGCTCGAACGCCTCGCGTGTCCGACCCACCAGCGCCCGCTCCTCGTCCTCGCTCAGGCCCGAATGATGGATCGCGTCCGTCGACCAGCCATGCGCCGCGATCTCGTGCCCGTCCTCCAGCGCCGCCTCGACCAGCGGCCGATACCGCTCCAGGGCGATCCCGTTCACCGGCACCGTCGCCTTTAGCCCCGCCTCCTTCAATGCCCTCAGCAAGCGATACGCTCCGATGCGCGGGCCATAGTCGCGGGTCGTGTAGTGCCTCAAATCCGGCCAGGGCGTCTGCATCGCCCCGGGGTGCTTGAACGGCTTTCCCGACGGGTCGAGCATATGCCACTCGACCGGCATCACGATCATGACCGCCAGCCCCCGGTCGCCCGGCCAGCGTCCCTTGGGCCGCTCCGCCACCGGCCGCCAGCCGTACAGCGACTGGTCCATGCCGCGCCGTCGATGCGGATAGATCAGATGCTCCTCAGGCAGCATCGTCGAACCCATGGCCACCCGTCGCCAGTCCGCGCCGCTGGATGTCCGCCACTGTCTGGTCCCAGCAGTGCTCGCGGTAGTGGGCCGCGATCTCCGATCCCGTGGCGAACCAGACCTCGTCGCTGTGCCCCAGGATGTGCTCCAACGCGCTCTCGAAGGCCTGGATGCGGTGCGGCTGGCTGACCAGATAGGCGTGCAGCGGGATGCACATGACCGTGCCCGATTCCCGTCCCTCGGCCAGCAGCTGGTCGAAATGCCGCTTCAGGATGTCGGCGTATCGCCACGGGTCCAGACCCATCACCGAATAGCCGATGACGTCGTTGACCTCGAGCGAATAGGGCATGGACACCAGCCGCCCGGTCCGGGTCTTCAGCGGCTGGGGCTGGTCGTCCTGGAACAGGTCGCAGCTGTACCAGAAGTCGTGCTCGGCGATCAGATCCAGCGTTCGCGCCGTATGGGTCAGGGCCGGCGCCAGATAGCCCCGGATGCGCTGGCCCGTCGCCGCCTCGACCGACCGGATCGAGTCCTCCAGCACCGCCCGCTCCTGGGCCTCGTCCATGCCGTAGGAGTAGCGGGTGTTGTAGATGCCGTGGCTGAAGAACTCCCAGCCCCGCGCGTTGGCCGCCTCGATGATCTCCGGATGGTGGTCGATCAGGCCGATCGACAGCGACACCGACCCGCGCAGGCCATGCCGGTCCAGCAGGTCCTGCAGCCGCCAGTGTCCGACCCGGTTGCCCCAGTCCCTCTGGGAATACCCCACCACGTCAGGGGCCGGCCTCGGCCAGCCGGGACGCGACGGGTTCACTGGCGGATCGAATTCGTAGAACTCGATGTTCGGCGCGATCCAGAAGGCCAGGGCCTTGCCGCCGGGCCAGACGATCTTCGGGCGATCCCGGTACGGCCAGTGGTCATAGAGGTTGGGATCGGACCGGTTCACTCGGCCGCTTCCTGCCGCTCCGGCTCATAGCGGTCGCCCAGCGCCAGCATCTCTTCCAGCCCGATGCGGGCATTGACCCCGGCGAGGTCCGTCATCCGGTCCTTGTAGCCGACCGTGGACCCCTCGGCTTTCAGCGCGCGCAGAAAGCTTTCCGCCGCCGGAATCAGCGCCCTCACCAGCGCCCCCGGGCTGATGACCAGCTTGAAGCCCAGTTCGCCCAGCGCATCGCGCGTCAGGATCGGCGTCTTTCCGCCCTCGACCATATTGGCCATGGCGGGCGTGCGGCCCAGCGTCGCCACGATCCGTTTCATCTGCTCAAGATCGCCCGGCGCCTCGACGAACACAACGTCGGCCCCGGCCTGGGCATAGGCGACGGCGCGCTCCATGGCCGGCTCGAACCCCTCCACGGCGATGGCGTCGGTCCGGGCGATGATGAGGGTCTCTTCGGATCGCCGGGCGTCCAGCGCCGCGTGGACCTTGCCCACCATGTCCTCCAGCGACGCGACGCCCTTGCCCGCCAGATGGCCGCACCGCTTGGGAAAGGTCTGGTCTTCCAGCTGGATCGCGCGCGCCCCGTTGCGCTCGAACACCTTGACCGTGCGGGCGACGTTCAGGGCGTTGCCGAAGCCGGTGTCGGCATCGACGATCAGGGGGATGTCCACCCGCTCGCAGATGCGAGCCACCACATCGGCGACATGGTCGAAGCTGACCAGCCCCAGGTCCGGCCGCCCCAGCTGGGTATAGGCGATCGACGCCCCCGACAGATAGACGGCCTCGAACCCGGCCTGTTCGATCAGCAGGGCCGACAGGGCGTCGAAGGCTCCGGGAGCATGGACCGGCGCGCCGGGCTGGGTCAGGCGGCTTCTCAGGCTCACGCGGCGGCTCCGGTCTCGGGTTGGGCGGAACGCTTCAGATGGGCGATCAGCCCTCCGTCGCGCATCATCGCCGTCAGGTGGTCGGGGAAGGGGGCGAAGGCGTAGCTCCGTCCCTGGGTCTCGTTGGTCAATCGCCCGGCCTCCAGATCGAGGCTCAGCCGGTCTCCGGCGGTGATTTGATCGGCCTCGGCCAGGGTGACGGCGGGCAGGCCCAGGTTGATGGCGTTGCGCCAGAATATCCGCGCGAACGATCGGGCGATCACGGCCCGCACCCCCAGCCGCTTCAGCGAAACCGCCGCCTGCTCACGCGACGACCCCAGGCCGAAGTTCAGCCCCGCCACCACGAAGTCGCCGGGCCGCACCGCGCTCGCGAACGTCGGATCGACCGCCTCCAGGCAGTGGGCGGCGAGCGCGTCCGGCTCCAGCTTCATCCGATGGCCGGGGGCCAGCAGATCGGTGTCGATCTGATCGCCGAAGACGAAGGCGCGGCCGATAGGAGAGGGGGTCATGCCGCCGCCCTCCGCTGGCCCAGATACCCGCGCGGATCGACGATCCGGCCCGCGATCGCCGCCGCCGCAACGCTGTAGGGGGAGCCCAGATAGACCTCCGCCCCCGCATGGCCCATCCGGCCCTTGAAGTTGCGGTTGGTGGTCGAGATGCAGACCTCGCCGTCGGCCAGCAATCCCGCTCCCATGCCCGCGCAGGCGCCGCATCCCGACGGCATCAGGGTCGCCCCCGCCGCCATCAGGGTCGCCAAGGTGCCGTCGCGCGACGCCGCCTCCGTCACCCGCGAAGACGCCGGGGCTACCAGCAGGCGCACGCCCGCCGCGACCCTCTGGCCCGCCAGGACGCGCGCCGCCATCCGCAGGTCCTCCAGCTTGGCCCCCACGCAGGCCCCGACATAGGCCTGGTCGATCCGGCGGCCCTCGGCCTCGGCCACCGCCACGCTGTTGGCGGGCGAATGAGGCAGGGCGATCATGGGCGGCAGCGCGCCCGCGTCGAACCGGTGGACGGCCTCGTAGTCCGCGTCCGGATCCGACGCCCAGGCCCGCGCCGCCGCCTCGTCCTCGACCGGAGTTCCGGCCTCTCGCAGCCAGCCGAAGGTCGTCGCGTCCGGGGCCACCACCCCGGTCTCGGCCCCCAGTTCGGCCGCCATATTGGTCAGGACCAGCCGCTCGGGCATGGACATGGCCTCGACCGTCGGGCCGGCGAACTCCACCGCCCGGAAGGCGTTGTCCATGCCCAGTTCGCGGCACAGGAACAGCATCATGTCCTTGGCCGTGACGCCGCCCCTCAGCGCCCCACGCCACTCCACCCGGATCGTCGCCGGCACCTGCAGCCAGGTGCGACCGGTCGCCGCGATCGCCGCCATGTCGGTCGCGCCATACCCCGCCGCATAGGCCCCGAACGCCCCCGCCATCGGCGTGTGGCTGTCGCCGCCCGCCACCAGCATGCCCGGTCGCACCAGCCCCCGTTCGGCCAGCAGCATGTGGCCGATGCCCTCCATGTCGTAGAACCGGCCCACCCCATGCTCGGCCGCGAACCGTCGCGTCAGGCTCAGGATCGCCGCGCTTTCGGCGTCGACCGCCGGGACATAATGATCGGACGCGATCACCACCTTCGACGGGTCCCACAGCCCCCGGCCCAGCTCGGCCAGCATGGGTCCCCACCGCCTCGGACCCGACGAATCGTGGGCGAAGCACAGGTCGACTTCGGCCGTCACCAGATCGCCCGCGCGGGTGTCCGCGCGGCCGGACGCCTTGGCGGCGACCTTTTCGACGAGCGTCCTGCCCTCTATGGCCTTGGCTCCAGCCATTCTCACACCGACACGCGCGCGGCGGTGGACCGCGCAAAAGATATAATCTTATATCATTTGCTCTCGTGGACTTGCCAAGGCAATTCCGCCGACGAAACGACGAAGGACCGACCCATGGCCGACGGCAGCCCCTCCCCCCAGAACCAAGATGCCACCCAGACCTATCGCTGGGACGACCCGTTCGATCTCGACGGCCGCCTGACCGATGACGAGCGGATGATCCGTGACGCCGCCCGGTCCTATGCCCGGGACCGGCTGCTGCCCCGCGTCGTCGCCGCCTTCCGGGACGAGGTCTTCGACCGCGCCATCATGACCGAGATGGGCGAGATGGGCTTCCTCGGCGCCATGCTGCCCGAACAGTACGGCGGCGCGGGCGCCAGCCACGTCGCCTATGGCCTGATCGCGCGCGAGATCGAGGCGATCGACAGCGGCTATCGCTCGGCCATGTCGGTCCAGTCGTCGCTGGCCATGTATCCGATCTACGCCTTCGGCTCTGAGGAACAGCGCATGCGCTTCCTGCCCCGGATGGCGGCGGGCGAGCTGATCGGCTGCTTCGGCCTGACCGAGGCCGACGGGGGGTCCGACCCCGCCTCGATGAAGACCAAGGCGGTCAAGGTCGAGGGCGGCTACCGCCTGAACGGCGGCAAATACTGGATCACCAACTCCGCCATCGCCGACCTGGCCATCGTCTGGGCCAAGCTTGATGACGTCATCCGCGGCTTCATCGTCGAGCGCGACTTCGACGGCTTCACCACCGGCAAGATCGGCGACAAGCTGTCGCTCCGCGCCTCCATCACCGGCGACATCGGCCTGAACGACGTCTTTGTGCCAGAGGACAACCTGTTGCCGGGCGTCAAGGGCCTGCGCGGCCCCTTCTCCTGCCTGAACAAGGCCCGCTACGGCATCGCCTGGGGGGCCATGGGTGCCGCCGAGTTCTGCCTGCACGCCACCCGCGACTATGTCGCCGAGCGCATGCTGTTCGGCCGCCCGCTGTCGTCACGCCAGCTGGTGCAGAAGAAGCTGGCCGACATGTCGACCGACATCGCCCTCGGCTTCGAGGGGGCCTATGCGCTCGGCCGCCTGCTCGACACCGGTGCCTTCGTGCCCGAAGCCATCTCGATGATGAAGCGCAACAACTGCGGCAAGGCCCTGGCCATCGCGCGCGAGGCCCGCGACATGCATGGCGGCGCCGGCATCACCGGCGAACTCCACGTCATGCGCCACGCCATGAACCTGGAGACCGTCAACACCTACGAAGGCGCGCACGACGTGCATGCCCTGATCCTCGGGCGGGCGATCACGGGCGAGAGCGCGTTCTAGGCGGGCCCTCCCGCAGGGTCAGGCCGTCAGCACCGCGTCCCGCGCCAGCCGTTCGCGCGAGGCCTTCCAGACCGGATCCTGCATCGCATACCGGGCCTTGGCGGGCGCGACGACCCCGGCGTCGCGCTCGAACCGTGCCAGATCGTAGCCCGGGGCTATCGGCGTGCGCATGAAGTCGAGAAAGGCCCCCGTGCGCGAGGCGAAGGTCACGCGGGCCTCGGGCAGGGCGGCATAGCGCCGGGCGGTGGCTCCGAAGGCTTCAGGCGGTCGACCCGTCACCCGTTCGACGTGATCGGTCAAGCCGTGAAAGGCGAAAGCGCCCTGTTTGTGATCCCTCACCCGGTGGCGGAACCCGCTGAGTTCCGCCGCCGGCACGCCTTGCATGCGCGCGGCCTTCAGGAAGAGCCACATCGGCATCTCGAACCGCATCACACCGCGGTCCAGCGCCGTCGCGACCTCTTTCGCCATGCCGGCTGTCGACAGGAGTTGGGGTCCGGTCGGTCGATAGGCGCGTCCTGCATGGCGGTCGGGATCGATCAGGGCCCCGACGATCACAGCGGCGATGTCCTCGTTCGACGGAGGCGCATTCAGGCTGTTCCCGGTCAGCGACGGCAGCACGCCCAGCTGTGCTGCGAAATTGATCAGCCTCAGATAGTTGTCGGCGAAAAAGCCCGGCGCGACCAGGGTCACACCCAGGCTCAGTCCTCTCAGCCTCTGCTCCATCTGCCAAAGCTGGCGCGTCTCGAACGCCGGGTGCCGCTCGCACGCCAGCCACTGTCCGAGGGCGACGGTGGACTCCAGCCGGGCTTCCTGCGCCGCCCTCAGGAACAGGTCGGCCGCCTCGATCATGCGGGGGTCGAACGGCGGCACCAGATAGGCCCGGCCGACGCCGCGCATGGCCGTCTGCATCACTGCGGGATCGAACAGGTCCCCGACCTGAACCTCGCAGCCCAGGTCGGCGAGGACGCGGGCCCGCGCGTCGGCGCTGCGCACCAGAACCCGTACGGGCCAGTCCAGCCCCCGGAGCTGGCGCGCGACGGCTCCGCCGGTCTTGCCCGTCGCGCCCGTGACCAGGATCAGGGGCCGGCTCACGCGCCCGCCCCTTGTTCGGATGCCGCGTCGACGTTGCGCGCTTCCAGCCGCTCGATCCGGCGCGCCAGCCCATCCAGGTCGTCGCGCAGGTCATCCTCGGGCCGGCGATCGAGCGCCTCCGCAAATCGCGCGAGGACGTCTCGCAGGGCGGCCAAACGGCGAAGAGACATCTGTAAATCCATTTAGATGATGAACGTCATTTTCTTTTAGAGTATGGTCATCATCTTTTCAAGCCGCTACGCTGCATCATGCGCAAATCGAGGGAAGCCACGGCCGAGGGCCGCGATCTGATCGTCCAGACCGGGGCGCGGATGATCCGAGAACGCGGCATCGAGGGAACCAGCGTGGCCGAGGTCATGGCCGCTGCGGGTCGCACGCACGGCGGCTTCTATCGGCATTTCCAGACCAAGGACGCCCTGGTCCAGGCCTGCCTGGACGCCGCGTTCGATCAGATGCTGACCGTCATTGCCGACCCGCCGCCAGCCGAGGGACGCCGGGGCTTCGAGGCCTTCGCCCGCTTCTATCTGTCCGATGACCACCTGCTGAACCCGGGGTTCGGCTGCCCCGCGGCCGCGCTGAGCTCCGAGATCGCCTGGGCCCCCGACGGGACGCGCGCGGTCTTTACGCGCGGAATGGATCGCATGATCGCGGCGGTCGCAGAAACGCTCGACGTTGGACCGGCCGACCGAGAGGTCGAGGCGACGCGCCGGCTCATATTGCTGATCGGCGCGATGTCTACCGCGCGGGCCGTGGACGCCCCTTTGGCCTTGGCCCTGCGAAAGGCGGCCCTCGACTCGGTTCTCGCGGCCTGAGCCGCCTCAGCCGAACTCCACCAGCACGTCATCCGCTGCCACCGGGTCGCCCGCCTTGGCCGCCACGGTCTTCACCACGCCGTCGCGTTCGGCCTTGAGGATGTTCTGCATCTTCATGGCCTCGATGATGGCGACGGTCTCGCCGGCCTTGACCTCCTGGCCCACGGCGACGGCGATCGACACCACCAGCCCCGGCATCGGCGACTGGATCAGCTTGGAGGTGTCGGCCGCCGCCTTCTCGGGCAGGCGGGCGAACAGTTCGGCCTGACGCGGGGTGAACACCCGCACCCGGGCCTTCGCCGCACCCGAGCGCACGGTCCAACCGTCGGCGGTGCGGGCGACCTCGGCGGTGAAGGCCTGGTCGTCCAGGACGGCGCGGAACTGCGCCAGCCCCGGCCGCCAGTCGATGTCGGATAGGCGCAGAACCCGGTCCTCGCCCGCCAGCTCAAGCGCCAGAACCTCGTCCTCGTCGTAGCCCAGCGACACCCCGTGGGCGTCGCGGTCGACCAGCACGATCCAGTCCGTACGCTCCGACGGATCGCCCGCCTGTTCGGCCATGATCTCGTTCATGGCGCAGGCCGCTGCGATCATGACGTCCAGCCGGCGCCGGTCCGGCTCCGCGCCCCGGAAGCCGTCCGGGAACTCGTCCCTGATGTAGCTGGTCGACAGGGCGCCCGAGCGGAACCGCTCCTGGTCCATCACCGCTGCCAGGAACGGCACATTGTGCCCCACGCCCGCCAGATGGGTATCCTCCAGCGCCCGGCGCATGCCGTCCACCGCCGCGATCCGGGTCGGGGCCCAGGTGTTCAGCTTGGCGATCATGGGGTCGTAGAACATCGAGATCTCGTCGCCTTCGCGGACGCCCGAGTCGTTCCGCACCGTGTAGCCGTCCTGCTCGCCTTCCTCGGGCTGCTCGTAGCGGACCAGGCGGCCGATGGAGGGCAGGAAGCCGCGATAAGGGTCCTCTGCGTAGATGCGGCTCTCGATGGCCCAGCCGTTGATGGCCAGCTGTCCTTGCGTGAAAGGCAGGCGCTCGCCTGCCGCCGAACGGATCATCTGTTCGACCAGATCGACGCCGGTGATCAGCTCCGTCACCGGATGCTCGACCTGCAGCCGGGTGTTCATCTCCAGGAAGAAGAAGCTGCGGTCCTGACCCGCCACGAACTCCACCGTTCCGGCCGAGTCGTAGTTGACTGCCCGCGCCAGGGCGACGGCTTGGGCTCCCATGGCTTCGCGCGTGGCCTCATCCAGCAGGGGGGAGGGGGCCTCCTCGATGACCTTCTGGTTCCGCCGCTGGATCGAGCACTCGCGGTCAAACAGGTGGACGATGTTCCCATGCTTGTCGCCCAGCACCTGGATCTCGATGTGGCGCGGGTCGATGATGAACTTTTCCAGGAAGACCCGGTCGTCGCCGAACGCGGTCTGGGCCTCGGCCTTCACCGCGGCGAAGCCCTCGGCCATGTCGTCATCGGAATGGGCGACGCGGATGCCCTTGCCGCCGCCGCCGGCCGAGGCCTTGATCATCACCGGATAGCCGATCTGGCGCGCGATCTCGACGGCGTGGTCGGTGGTCTCGATGAGGCCCATGTGGCCCGGCACAGTCGAAACGCCCGCCTCGGCGGCGAATTTCTTGGACGTGATCTTGTCGCCCATGGCCTCGATGGCCCCGGGGTTCGGACCGATGAAGGCGATGCCCTCGGCCTCCAGCCGCCGCGCGAAGACAGGGTTCTCGGACAGGAAGCCGAATCCGGGATGCACCGCCTGCGCGCCCGAACGACGCACCGCCTCCACGATCTTGTCCTGCACCAGATAGCTCTCGGCGGTGGGCGACGGGCCGATGTGGATCGCCTCGTCGGCCATTTCCACGGCCATCGACCCGGCGTCGGCGTCGGAGTGGACGACGACCGTCGCTATGCCCATCCGTCGGGCGGTCTTGATGATGCGGACGGCGATCTCGCCCCGGTTCGCGATCAGGATCTTGTCGAACATGGGCCGGTTCGTAGGCGGTGGCGCGCCGTCGGTCCATACCTGCGCCGCCGGGCCCGGGCAGGGGGCATGGATGAACGCCGCGACCATTCCCCGTTCAGGCGAACCGTCACATGATCGCCGTTCTGGGTTGGCAAGGTCGCCCTTGATCGGCTTTAACCCTCGCCGACCCCTTCGACTGACTGGCCTGGAGTTCGCCAATGAACCGCTTCCTGACCGCCGTCTCGGCGACCGCCCTCCTGCTCACGGCGTCCGTCGCGTCCGCTCAGGACTTCCGCGCCCTGGCCCAGACCGACCTCGTGGCCGCGCGCGACGAGCTGCGCGCCAACCACCCGGCCGCAGTCATCCCCGGCGCGGCGGGCGACACCTTCCGTGCCTGGATCGACGCCGGCTTGACGGACGCCCAAGGCCGCATCGGCCAGGTCAACTCCGGCGACGCCCACGCCTATCTGATGCGCTACTACGGCGCCGGCTTCCGCGATTCCAACATCTCCATCCGGCCGACGTTCGAGGGTCTGGGCCCCTATTTCGGCATCAGCTGGCCCGGCGTCGCCACCGGCTGGCGCAACGGCCGCTATGAGGTCACCTATGTGAAGCCGGGCGTCCGCAACGCGCCCCGCGTCGGCGACGTCGTGGTCAGCTGCAACCTGACCCCGATCGAGGAATACGCCCGCGGCAAGCTCGACAAGTGGGAAGGCAACCTGGAGACCGAGTCCGGTCGCGTGACCTCGGCCCCCTACCTGCTGTGGAACCGCAACAACCCCTTCGTCTCGGGCCTGCCCTCGACCTGCGAGTTCCAGCGCGGCGGTCGGGGCCGCGCCCGCGCCATCGATCTGCGTCCCATCCCGCTGGTGGCCGGTGATCTCGAGGCCGCCTACCGCGCCACCGTCTACATGCCGCCCGCCACGCCGCTGAACGTCGAGACCGTGAACGGCCGCCCGTGGGTCCATGTCCATTCCTTCGCCGACAGCGCCGGCTGGAGCGCCTTCAACAGCCTGGTCGAAAACCAGGCCGCCGCCCTGCGCGGACCCCAGGGCTTCGTGCTGGACCTGCGCGCCGCCGCCGGGACCTCGGCCTTCACCTCGACCGCGCGCGGCTATGGCCTGGCCAACCGCATCTGGACGCCCGAGTTCACCGTCAGCCGCCAGCCGGCCGCCGGCGAGATCACCTATCGCGCCACCGCCGGCAATCGCCAGTGGTACGCCGACACCCTGGGCCGGATGCGGGCCGATCCCCTGTTCGTTCAGGAGAACACTCCGGTCATCGAACAGACCCAGGCCATCGTCGAGGCGTTCGACGCCGCGCTCGCCGCCGGTCAGCAGATATTCACCCTGGCCGGCCGTCCCGCGGTGCCGGACACGGGCGCGCCCAACCCCGTCCAGGGCCCGGTCGTGGTCCTGGTCGACGCCGGCTGCTCGGGCGGTTGCCTGGACACGCTGGACCTTCTGGTTCGCTTGCCGAACGTCCGCATCGCCGGCTCGACCACGGCGACCGATTCGATCTTCATCGAACCGACCGTCATGCGCCTGCCGTCGAACTATTCGGACCTCAGCTACGGCCACAAGGCCTGGACCAGCCGCCAGCGCGGCAACAACCAGCCCTTCACCCCGGCCCAGGGCCTGGCCTACACCGGCAATCCCGCCGACGAGACCGCCGTCCGCGAATGGGTCGGCACCCTGTTCGGGGGCTGAGGCATGCTGGCGCGCTAACGCGGGCGACGCGGTCGCCCGCTGCTTGAGCGGGATCTGAGCGAGTTGGGCCGGGCAGGGAACACCTCGCCCGGCCCTTTCGATTGCTGGCAGCATCGCCGGGTTGCTCGTCGCGCACTGGTCGCACAGGGGCGGGACGTTTGTCGTCGGAGGTCGCCGTGGGTGGTTAGCGGACGCCGAGACTACCCTTCAGCCGCTGAGGTAACTCAGGCCCGGTTGGCGGCGTAGGATGGGGACTCACGAGTCGATCTGAGATGAAGCCGATCTTCTGCTGTATCGCCCCACTGATTGGTGCCGCTCTCGCGGTTTTCGCCTTGCTGATGGTTTCGTCAGTCAGCATCGCTGCGCCCGCGTCGGCCATGCAGGGCATGTCCGTTGAAAACTGCGCGGACATGGTTCCGGGAAAGGGTGGACCGCCCTGCTCGGCAGAGTGCGCTGTCATCTGCCACGCGCTGGTCTTGTCTCCTCCAGTAGTGGATAAGGTGACTGTGTTCCAACGTGTGTCCTATTCGGCCTCCTGCCTGGGATTGATGTCAGTGCTCGTTGAAGGCGATGACCCGCCACCTCGATAGGCGGGCGTGTTCAACGAACTCAACTCACTCATCATCATACGGAGTTTTCAAATGAAGAACGTGTTCACCGTGGCGGGCCTGATTCTACTCGCATCTGGAACCGCCGCGTTTGCGGCGTCGCCCGAGACCGTGATCCAGGCCGTCGCCTCTTGTTGCGACGCTCTGGCGGCCTGCTGCCAAGGCGCTTCGATGCCTTGCTGCCCCTAACTGCCTGCTGAGTTAGGCGCGGAACGCCCGGTCGAAAGGCCGGGCGTTTTGTCTGAGTGGTTGTTCGAGGTGGGTCGGAACCGATCATCAGCCTCGCTCCTGATCCCGGTGTTGACGACCCGATCATCCCGCCCTTGGCAGCGACCGTAGCCACCCCCACATCCGCATCATGACCGAGACCGCCACGCCCCACCGCTCCGCCGCCGGCTTCGACCTGACCCCGCCGTCGGAGGGCCAGCGCGTCGCGCTCGAAGCCGATCTGAGCGCAGAGGAGAAACGCGTCCTCCTCTCCCACGGCACGGAGGCTCCCTTCTGCGGCGTCCTGCTGGGTGAGAAGCGGTCGGGCGTCTACGTCTGTCGCCAGTGCGGCCTGCCCCTGTTCCGCGCCGGCACCAAGTTCGAGAGCGGCACCGGCTGGCCCAGCTTCACCCAGCCGGTCAGCGACGATCATGTCACCGCCATCGTCGACCGGTCCTATGGCATGACCCGCACCGAGACCGTCTGCGCCCGCTGCGGCGGCCACCAGGGCCACGTCTTCCCCGACGGTCCGCCCCCGACCGGCCTGCGCTACTGCATCAACTCGGTCGCGCTCCAGTTCGTGCCCGAGGGCACCCCTCTGCCCGATCCCCTGGGGCGCGGCGACGGCGTCGCGTGACGCGGTCGAATCCGGTCGGTCGCCATCGCGCCGCATTTGAGGCTAGACTGAACGTCAGTCCGGAGTTCCGCCCATGCTGATCGCCCTCGGTCTCGCCGCCGCCCTTACCGCGTCCGACCCCGACCTGATCGCCACGGCGCCTGCCGGGACCGGCTCGGTGATCGTGGGGGCCGAGGCGCCGGTCGCCGACGCGGTGCCGGATCCTCAGTCGACGGCGATCACGCCTCACAACCTCACCACCCAGCAGCAGATCGATCGCTGGCTGTCGGCGCGGACGGCCGAGACCGAACCCTTCGCCGACGACGGCAGCCCCGTCGATGACCGCAGGATGCACGGCTATGTCAGCGGCTCCATCGGCTCCAACGACTTCAGCGCGGTCGAGGTCGGCGTCTCCCTGCCGGTCGGCGAGAACGGCCGGATCGACCTGACCTATCAGCAAGTTCGCAACGGTCATGGCCTCTACGGCTACGGCTACGGATATGGCTATGGCGGATACGGTTACGGCTATGGCGGCGGTCTCTACGGCGATCGCCGCGGTCAGGGGTACGACGACCTGGACGGCCCGCCGCTGAACGCCCCCAATTCCTTCTTCGGCCCGGGTTGGAGCCACGCGGGCCGCGACCGCTCGCGCGAGCCCCGCACCTCCATCGGCCTGTCCTACCAGTCCGGCAGCGACCGCAAGCGCGCCGACGACCGCCGCCGCTGAACGGGTGATGTCCAAACGCAAAAGGCCCGGTCTCGTGACCGGGCCTTGTTCGTTCAGATGGTGCCGCCGGGGGGAATCGAACCCACGACCTCAGCCTTACCAAGGATGCGCTCTACCACTGAGCTACGGCGGCCTGTTCTGAGGAAGCGGCCGTATAGCCACTGGAGTGTCGGGGGGGAAGCCCCTTGCCGCGAAAGATTTCCCGGTGCTGACTGCGACCATGACCGAGCCGCCCGAGACACCGTCCACCCCGCCCGCCGTCCGGCTCGAGGCGGCGCCGACGCGGGAGCCGTCGGCCAAGTCCGAACGCGCCGCCCGCCTGGCCAAGGCGCTCCGGGAAAATCTCCGTCGCCGCAAGGCCCCCAAACCGGCCCGCCCCACCGACAGCTGACCGCTCACCGAACGTGACCGCATCCTCCCCTTTCGCAACGCACCCGGGCCGCGCTAGATAGCCGGCTCGCCGGGACGGTCGATCCTTGCGGCTTCAAGGACGACATGGACAGCATTACGGTTCACGGCAACGGCCCGCTGCACGGCGAGATCCCGGTCTCGGGGGCCAAGAACTCGGCCATCAAGCTGATGGCGGCCTCGATCCTGACGGACCAGCCGCTGCGCCTGACCAATATGCCGCGTCTGGCCGACACCAAATTCCTGGGCCGGCTGCTGCGCTCCTTCGGCGTCGAGGTGACGGAGAACGGCCACGGCTCCGAGCAGGAGACCCTGTTCCATGCCGCCGAGATCAGTTCGACCTTCGCCCCCTACGACCTGGTCCGTCAGATGCGGGCCAGCTTCAACGTCCTGGGCCCGCTGCTGGCGCGCACCGGCCACGCCAAGGTCTCCCTGCCGGGCGGCTGCACCATCGGCGCGCGCCCCGTCGATCTGCACATCGACGCCCTGACCCGGCTCGGCGCCTCCATCCACCTGGAGGAGGGTTATGTCTCGGCCATGGCACCCGGTGGGCTGCGCGGGGCCGAGATCGAGTTTCCCTTCGTCTCGGTCGGCGCGACCGAACACACCCTGATGGCCGCCGTCCTCGCCCGGGGCACCACCGTGCTGAAGCGTGCCGCCCGCGAGCCCGAGATCGGCGACCTGGCCCGCTGCCTCGTCATGATGGGCGCGAACATCGAGGGCATCGACACGGATACCCTGGTGATCGAGGGCGTCACCTCCCTCTCGGGCGGCGACTGGTCGGTCATCCCCGACCGGATCGAGATGGGCTCCTACGCCTGCGCCGCCGCCATGGCGGGGGGCGAGGTCCGCCTGACCCGCGCCCGTCCCGACCTCATCACCGCCCTCACGGACAAGATGACCGCCGCGGGCGTCGAGATCGAGCCGACCGACGACGGCGTCATCGTCCGCCGCGACCCGTCCGTCCGGCTCCGGGCCACGAACGTCGCGACCGAGGTCTATCCGGGCTTCGCCACCGACCTCCAGGCCCAGTTCATGACCCTGATGACCACCGCCGACGGCGTCAGCGTCATTCACGAGAACATCTTCGAGAACCGCTTCATGCACGCGCCCGAGCTGGCGCGTCTGGGCGCCGACATCTCGGTCCATGCGGGCGAGGCCCACGTCACTGGCGTGGATCGGCTGAAGGGGGCCCCGGTCATGGCCACCGACCTGCGCGCCTCGGTCAGCCTGGTGATCGCCGGCCTCGTCGCCGAGGGTGAAACCTCGATCGGTCGCGTCTATCATCTGGATCGCGGTTTCGAGCGTCTGGAAGAAAAGCTCGGTGCCTGCGGGGCCGACATCCGACGGGTGAAGGGCCCGCCCGTCGAAGGACCGGACGATGACCACTGAGGATCTGGCGAGCGCGCCGATCACGAGCGAGGAGGGTGAGGCGCTGCGGCAGGCCGCGGGCGGCTCCAGCGCGCCCCTGCGCCTGCTCGCCGAGGACGGCGAGGACCTGGCCATCATCTCCGCCGCGCTTCAGGACGCCATCCTTCGCCCCGCCGACATCGTCTGGGAAAAGGGCGCGCGTCGCCTGACCATCGAGCTTTCGCGCTTCTGCTGGGAATGCGGCGGCACCTGGGTGCGGGCGGCCATGCAGTTCGGCGACGTCCAGGCGGTCAAGAGCCGGGGCCTGCCGCGCCTGCCCGACACCCCGCTGGAGCTTCTCGCCATCCACTTCATCGAGGGCGAGCCGCCGGGCGGCAAGGTGATCCTGATGTTCGCGGGCGGCGGCGACCTGCGGGTCGACGTCGAATGCCTGGACGCCGTCGTCGCCGATCTGTCCGAGCGCTGGCAGGCCCGCATGGCCCCCACCCACCTGGACGGCCCCCCGTCCGGCAAGGACGCCGAATGACCGATCAGAGGCTGGCCAGCGTCGAACTGGACGAGGCGACGCTGCCGTCCGCCACCGCCGAGATCGAGCACGAGCGCCGCGTCGCCATCTTCGACCTGGTCGAGAAGAACGCCTTCGCCCCGCACGAGGCCGACGCCGGCCCCTATGGGCTCAAGCTCTCGCTCCAGGACAACCGGCTGGTGTTCGATATCAGCGGCATCGACTTCGCCCGCACCTACGCCCTGTCGCTGACGCCGCTGAAGCAGGTGCTGCGCGACTATCTGCTGATCTGCGACAGCTACTACGAGGCCCTTCGCGGTTCCTCGCCCAGCCAGATCGAGGCCGTCGACATGGGCCGCCGCGGCCTGCACAACGAGGGGGCCGAACTGCTCAAGGCCCGCCTCGACGGCAAGATCGCCATCGACCACGAAACCGCCCGGCGGCTCTTCACCCTGGTCTGCGCCCTGTATCGGCGCGGCTGAACTCGACTAACCCGTCGTTTTCGTGCATTAGCGCCC
Source organism: Brevundimonas aurifodinae (assembly GCF_040195595.1). Lineage (NCBI taxonomy): Bacteria > Pseudomonadati > Pseudomonadota > Alphaproteobacteria > Caulobacterales > Caulobacteraceae > Brevundimonas > Brevundimonas aurifodinae. The sequence continues at coordinate 27,894 of NZ_JBEGDD010000012.1, read as the reverse complement.
ACTTCTTACGGCTCGCGTCCCCGCCCGGCGCGAGCCTCGATTCGTATTCACGGGGCGCAGGAGGCCGCATGGCCAAGGAAGAACTGCTCGAGTTTCCCGGCACGGTGTCGGAACTGCTGCCGAACGCCACCTTTCGCGTGACGCTCGAGAACGATCACGAGATCATCGCCCACACCGCCGGCAAGATGCGCAAGAACCGCATCCGCGTCCTGGCCGGCGACAAGGTCCTGGTCGAGATGACGCCCTATGACCTGACCAAGGGCCGCATCACCTATCGCTTCAAGTAAGGGCAGGGGTGAGCCCCCGTCCTGACCTGGTGCTGGCTTCGGCCAGCCCGCGCCGCATCGAGCTGCTGGCGCTGATCGGCATAACGCCGGTTCACATCGACCCCGCCGACATCGACGAGACCCCTCTGAAGGCCGAGGAGCCCCCGCGCCTCGCCGTGCGGCTGGCCCGCGCCAAGGCCCAGGCCGTGCTGGCCCGCCATCCCGACGCTGTCGTCCTGTCCGCCGACACCGTCGTCGCGGTCGGCCGCCGCCTGCTGGAAAAACCCGCCGATGCGGCCGAGGCCGAGCGGTTCCTGCGTCTGCTGTCCGGCCGCAACCACCGCGTCTTCACCGCCGTGGCCGTGGCCACCGCCGCCCGTGTCACCCACCGCTGCGTCGAGACCCGCGTGACGATCAAACGCCTGTCGGAGCCTGAGATCGCCGCCTATGTCGCGGGCGGCGACTGGCGCGGCAAGGCGGGCGGCTACGGCATCCAGGGCCCGGCCGCCGCCTTCGTCACCCGCATCGTCGGCAGCCACCCCGCCGTCATGGGCCTGCCCCTGCCCGAGACCGTCAATCTGCTGGCGGGCACCGGCTGGCGGCGATGAGTGGGCTCGAAGCCTTCCTGGATGATACCCCCGGCGAGACGCGCGGCATCCTGGCCCGCGACGGCCGCTTCGAGCGTCTGCTGATTCAGCGCGACGACGATCCGCCCCAGACCCGGCTGGGTGCCCGCTCGGTCGGCCGCGTGGTCGATGTGGAGGCCGGCTTCAACGCCGCCTTCGTCGATCTGGGCGCGCCCGGTCCCGCCGCCTTCCTGCCGCTGGGGCAGGGGCCTCGCCTCCGCGAGGGCGAGGCCGTCGAGGTCCAGACCACCGCCGAACCCCGCGAGCGCAAAGGCCCGACCGTCCGATTGCTCGGCCCGACCGAGGGCCCACCGCGCCTGATCGCCTCGGGTCCCGATGTCGCCGCCGAACTGGCCCGCCTCGCCCCCGGCGTCCCGATCCAGACCGGCCCCGCCGCCATCCAGGCCGCCTGGGACGCGGAAGGAGAAGCCCTGTCCGATGGGGCCGTGTTCGCCGACCTCGCGTTCGATCTGGCCGTCCAGCGCACGCGCGCCCTCATCGCCGTCGACATCGACTACGCCCACCTGCCGGGCCGCGACCCCAGAAAGGGCCGCCACCGCGCCAATCAGGAGGGCCTGCGCCACGCCGCCCGTCTGATCCGGCTCAAGAGCTGGGGCGGTCTCGTGGCCATCGACCTCGTGGGCACGCGTCTTGACGCCGAGAGCCTCGGCCGCGCCGCCCGGTCCGCCTTCGCCGACGAGCCCGAGGCGGTGCTCGGCCCGCTGAACCGGTTCGGCGTGCTGCAACTGTCTCTGCCCTGGCGGCGCACCCCGATCGAGGATCGGCTGAGGGGCTGGGACGGGGCCCAGGCGCCCATGACCCGCGCCATCGCCCTCGCGCGCCGTTTGCGCATGCGGATGCTGCAGGACACCGCGACGCCGCGCTTCACCGCCCGCTGCGCCCCTGCCGAGGCGACCCTGGCTGCCCCCCTGATCGCCCGCCTCGGCCCCCGGGCGGCGATCCTGGCCGATTCGGCCGTCCGTCCCGGCCACGCCGACATCGAGGAGGGCTGATGGCCTGTCCCATCTGCAAGAAGAACCCGTCGGCAGAGGCCTACAAGCCCTTCTGCTCGCGCCGCTGCGCGGACCTGGATCTGCAACGCTGGCTCACCGGCGCCTACGTCCTGCCCGAGGTCGATGAAGCCATCCCCGACGCCGACCCCGAGGAGGGGTAGGGGGCGACGAGGGACCGCGCCGTCTCTCCCTCCCCTTCAGGGGAGGGCAGATCGCGCAGCGATCGGGTGGGGGCGGCCCCGCGCGACAAAGGCGATGTTCGCGCCCGCATCGCCCGGCCGCCCCCACCCGGTCTCCGCTCCGCTTCCACCTCTCCTCGGCTCGCAGGCGAGCCTTCGTCGACCCCAAGGGGGAGGGAGGAGACGCCCGCGTCGTCGCCTGCTACTCAGACGGGACGCGGGGAGGAATCGCATGCGCATCGGGCTCTATCCCGGCACCTTCGATCCGGTCACGAACGGCCACATGGACATCATCGGTCGGGCGGTGAAGCTGGTCGATCGTCTCGTGATCGGCGTCGCCCAGAACGACGACAAGGGCCCCTTGTTCACGACCGCCGAGCGTGTCCAGATGGTGAAGGCCGAGGTCGCGGGCCTGAACGCCGACATCGACGTCCAGCCCTTCTCGTCCCTGCTGATGCATTTCGCCGAACACCTGAGCGCCAACGTCATCGTGCGCGGGCTGCGCGCCGTCGCGGACTTCGAGTACGAGTTCCAGATGACTGCGATGAACCAGCGCCTCAATGACGACATCGAGACCGTCTTTCTGATGGCCGACCCCCGCCACCAGGCCATCGCCTCGCGGCTGGTCAAGGAGATCGCCCGCCTGGACGGCTCAATCGACAGTTTCGTCAGCCCCGCCGTGGCCGCCGCCGTGCGCGCCCGCGTCAAACCCTGAACCCGGATTTCCGCCTTGAAGCCTGTCCTGATCGCCCTCGCCGCCGCCCTCGGCCTGTCTCCTCTCGGTGCCGCCGCCCAGACCGCCCCGGCCCCCACCGCCGGTGACTGGCGCGTCATCGCGCCGGAGAACCTCCTGGTCATCGACAGCTCCAAGGGCCGCATCCTGGTCGAGCTGGAGCCCCGCGCCGCGCCCGCTCACGTCCAGCGCATCCGCACCCTGGCCGACCAGGGCTTCTATGACGGGCACAAATTCCACCGCGTCCTGACCGGCTTCATGGCCCAGACCGGCGATCCGCTCGGCACCGGGGCGGGTGGATCGGACCTGCCCGATATAGCCGCCGAGTTCACCTTCCGCCGCGGCCGCGACGCCGGCTTCGCCGCCATTGAGGGCGGCATACCCGATGCGGTCTCGGGCCTGGTCGGATCCCTGCCGGTCCAGACTCAGCCCGACGCCCAGATGATGGTCACCGCCGATTTCCGCACTGACGCCTCGGGCCTGTTCTGCACCGGCGTGCTCGGCATGGCGCGCGCGGGCGATCCGAACAGCGCCAACAGCCAGTTCTTCCTGATGATGGGCAACAACGCCGTCCTGAACGGCCAGTACACCGCCTTCGGCCGCGTGCTTCAGGGACTCGACGTCGTCCAGTCGCTCAAGGCGGGGCCCGAGGCGGAGGACGGTCGCGTCGCCGTCGATCCCGACACCATGACCCGCGTCCGCACCGCCGCCGCCCTGCCCGAGGGCGAACGCCCGGTGGCCCGCGTGCTGGACGCCCGCTCCCCCGCCTATCAGGCCCGGATCGCCGACCTCCGCGCCACCCGTGGCCGCCAGTTCAGCGTCTGCGACGCCCAGCCGGTCGTAGAGGTAACCGGTTCGCTCTCCTGACTTTTCTTTCCGCTCATCCCCGCGGAAGCGGGGACCCAGTCCTTAAGCGAGGCACGGCGTCATGGATCAGCAGCCGGGGTCATCCCAACACCCTTCGCCCAAAGCCCTGGGTCCCCGCTTTCGCGGGGATGAGCGGAAGTTGAAGTTGATCCTTGGCGCGGTCCTTGCGCTGACGTTCGGCTCGCTCTCCCTGGCTCAGGAGCCTGCGCCGACCCCATCCCCCACCGCGGCCGACTGGCGCACGGTCCCGGCGGACGCCTTGCTGGTCATCGACACCAACCGGGGCCGTATCCTGGTCGAGATGGCCCCCGAGGCCGCGCCGCTGCACGTCGAGCGCATGCGCGTGCTGGCGCGTCGGGCGTTCTTCGACGGCATCGTGTTTCACCGGGTCATCGACCTGTTCATGGCCCAGACCGGCGACCCCCTGGGCAATGGCGAGGGCCAGAGCCCCTATCCCGACCTGGTCGGCGAATTCACCTTTCGCCGAGGCCCCGAGATGCCCTTCACCCCGGTCGCCGAACCCGCCGGATCCATGCTCGGCTTCATGAACAGCCTGCCGATCCAGACCCAGCCGACCGCCCTCATGGCCACCACCGCCGACGGCAAGGTCCACGGTTGGGGGGCCTATTGCCCCGGCGTCGCCGGCATGGCCCGGGACGAGGCTCCCAACAGCGCCAACAGCCAGTTCTTCCTGATGCGCCAGCCCTATCCGGCGCTGGACAAACGCTACACTGTCTGGGGTCGCGTGGTGTCGGGCCTCGAGGTGGTGCGCGCTATCAAGACCGGCGACGCCGCCAACAACGGCATGGTGCCCTCCGATCCCGACATCATGACCCGCGTCCGCGTCGCTTCCGACCTGCCCGAGGACGAACGCCCGGTCGTCCAGGTGCTCGACGCCGGTTCCGCCGCCTTCCAGACCCTGGCCCAGGCGGCGCGAACCGCGCGCGGCGCCGACTTCTCGATCTGCGACATCGACCTGCCGGTTCAGGTCTCGGGCGCGCCGGCCCCCGCCACCTGAGGCCGCCCCCGGCCGCGCCCGCGGCGTCGCCGCGCCGGTTTCCTGGCCGCCCGCATCTGTTGCAGCAGCAGTCCCTCGCGCAGGCCCCGGTCCGCGACCCTGACGCGCTCGCTGGGCCAGGCCCGCTGCACCGCCTCCAGGATCGCCGCCCCGGCCAGCACCAGGTCCGCCCGGTCCGGCCCGATGCAGGCCTCGTCCGATCGTCCCTTGGGCCCCAGCGCCTTCAGCCGCTCCGCCGCCGCTTCGCACTCCGCCCGCGTCATCCACAGGCCATCGACCCGGTCGCGCTGGTATCGCCTCAGGTTCAGATGCACGCCCGCCAGCGAAGTGATCGCCCCCGAGGTGCCGACCAGATGCCCCCGCCCGTCGGCGAAGGCCTTTCGGAACGCCGCGTCCTCGAACCCGCCCTTGTCCAGAGCCGCGCCCATGTCGGCCACCATCGCCTCGTACCAGGCGTCGCCGGCGCCCTCGGGCTCCGGATGGCGCTCGGCCAGGGTCACGACGCCCAGCGGCGCCGACATCCAGCCGACCGTCTCCATCTCGCCGTCCGATCGCTTCAGCCACGACAGCTCGGTCGATCCGCCCCCCACGTCGATGACCAGCACCGCCTCGGCCTTGGGATCGATCAGGTTCAGACACCCCTCGACCGACAGCCGGGCCTCTTCGATGGGATCGATGATCCGCAGGCGCAGGCCCGTGCCCCGCCGCACCCGCTCGATGAATTCCGGCCCGTTCTCGGCCTGGCGACAGGCCTGGGTCGCGACGGCGCTCAGCCGCGCCGAGTCGACGCCGCGTCTCACGACGCGCTCGGCGCACAGGGCCAGGGCCTCATAGGCGCGGTCCATCGCGGTATCGTCGAGGCGGCCGGTGCGCGACAGGCCCTCGCCCAGCCGGACGATGCGGCTGAAGCTGTCGACCACGCGAAACCCGTCGCGCGCCGGGCGGGCGATCAGCAGGCGGCAGTTGTTGGTCCCGAGATCGAGCGCGCCAAACGCAGGGCCGTCGCGCCCCGGCGCGGCTCCGCCTTGTGCCCGCTGGACCCGGGACCGCGCGTCGCGCCGCTGGGGCGCGCCGTCGGGTTCCGGCATGGGCCGACTTTCGTTTGGGCGCAACCGAGACGGGCACCCGTCCCCATGACCCTAGACCCGCCCGCCCGCCCGCGCCAAGCCCACCTGTCAGGAAGATGAACGGCCCATACGGTCAAGGCTCAGCCCCGGGGCTGTATCCGCGTTCCATGACCCAGTCCCGAACCGCCAAATTCGCCCTCGGCCAGATCGTTCGCCATCGCAACGCCGAGTTCCAGGGTGTCGTCGTCGACGTCGATCCCGCCTATGCCGGCCCCGCCGGCGCGCCCGGCCCGGATCAGCGGGATCAGCCCTACTATCGCGTGCTGGCCATCGGCGAGGACGCGGGCTTCCTCGTCTATGCCGCCGAGAACGTGCTCCTGCATGACGAGGGGGTCTCGCCCCTGTCTGCTTCGGATCAGGCCGAATGGTTCAACGTCGATGCCCTGGGCCGTCTGGCACCCCGCAGCCAGCCCATGCATTGAGCCTTCGGACCGGCTCGCCTAGATAGTCGGCAAGGGAGTTCGCCATGGCCGATTTCGAGCACGTTTTCGACACGCCGCCGGAAGGCGCCGCCGCCGACTGGACCATTTCCCAGAACTGGCGCGCCTATACCGAGGTCGAGCACGACACCTGGGACACTCTGTACGCCCGTCAGATGGATATCCTGCCGGGCCGCGCGTCCGAAGCCTTCCTGAAAGGGCTGGGCGCGCTGGACCTCAACACCGGGGGCATCCCCGACTTCGCCCTCATGAACCCCAAGCTGAAAGCCCTGACCGGCTGGACCGTGGTCTGCGTCCCGGGCCTCGTGCCTGACGAGGTCTTCTTCGACCACCTGGCCAACCGTCGCTTTCCCTCGGGCCAGTTCATCCGCAAGCCCGACCAGTTGGACTATCTGCAAGAGCCAGACATCTTTCATGACGTCTTCGGCCATGTGCCGATGCTGACCGATCCGGGCTTCGCCGACTACATGCAGGCCTATGGCAAGGGCGGTCAGAGGGCTCAGGGGCTCGGGATGCTCAAGAACCTGGCGCGGCTCTACTGGTACACGGTCGAGTTCGGCCTGATCGAGGAGGCCGGGACGCTTCGCATCTACGGCGCGGGCATCGTGTCGTCGGCCACCGAGACGGTCTTCGCGCTCGAGGATCCATCGCCCAACCGCATCGCCTTCGACCTGGAACGGATCATGCGGACCGACTACCGCATCGACGACTTCCAGCAGGTCTATTTCGTCATCCCCTCGATCGAGGCGCTGAACGACGCGACCTATGAGGATTTCGGCCCGATCTACGATCGTCTGAAAGGGCAGTCGACCATCCCCGTCGACGCCATCCAACCCTACGACAGGGTCCTCACCCGAGGTACCCAGGCTTATGCCCAGAAGGGCGGAAGGTTCGCGGCATGACACGCACGATCACCGTCTTCCTCGTCGCCGGCCTCGCCGTCTCGGCCGCCGCCTGTACCGAATCCAAGCGCGCGCGCAACGCCGCGACCTTCGGAGATCAGCCCGCCGACATCACCTGCTGGACCTACGGGACCGAGACCTTCTCCGGCCGATCGACTGGCAAGGTCGAGTACAACGACGGCGGCCGCATCGCCTTCGTCGACGCCGACAACGGTCGCTACACCACCATCGATGGCGAGTGCCGCGTGGTCTATCGGACCGAAGACGAACCGGAATCGGCCCAGCCGGATGGCCCGGTCCTGCCGCCTCCCGCTGTGCCGGAAGCCTAATCCTCGCGGATGAGGCTCTTCTCCTTGGTGTCGCGCATGGTCACATAGGTGATCAGCGAGATGCCGATCATCGCAGTGACGTACCAGAAATACAGGCTCTCGCGCCCGTCCAGCTTGAACCACAGGGCGACATACTCCGCCGTGCCGCCGAACACGGCGTTGGCGATCGCATAGGGTAGGGCGACGCCCAGGGCGCGGATATGGGCCGGGAACAGCTCGGCCTTCACCACGGCGTTGATGGCGGTATAGCCCGACACGATCACCAGGGCCGACAGCGCCAGCAGGAAGGCCGTGAACGGCTCGTTCGTCGCCGCCAGGCTGGTCATGATCGGCACGGTGCAGAAGACACCCAGGATGCCGAAACAGATCATCACGGGCTTTCGCCCCACCCGGTCCGACAGGGCCCCCACGGCCGGCTGCATCAACATGAAGATCAACAGGGCCGCCGCGCTGATCTCCGTCGCCTGGGCCTTGGTGAAGCCCGAGGTGTTGACCAGGAATTTCTGCAGGTAGGTCGTGTAGGTATAGAAGGCCAGCGTGCCCCCGGCGGTCAGGCCGATGACCATCAGCGCCTCCTTCGGGTGACGCAGGATCAGCTCCAGGGCGCTGGATTTCGGCCCTTCGCGCGTCTCGAAGGCGCGGGTTTCGTCCAGCCCTCGACGCAGCCAGAACACCACGACCGCCAGGCCCGCCCCGACGAGGAAGGGGATGCGCCAGGCCCAGGCCGAAAGCGCGTCGTCGCCCAGCGTCCGCTGCAGCACGATCAGCAGGGCCAGCGCCAGCAACTGGCCCGAGATCAGGGTGACGTACTGGAAGCTGGACCAGAAGCCCCGATGCTTGGCGGTCGCCATCTCAGACAGATAGGTGGCGCTGGAGCCGTACTCGCCGCCGACGCTGAGCCCCTGCATCATCCGGGCGAGCAGCAACAGGGCGGGCGCCGCGACGCCGATGGTGGCGTATCCGGGCGTCAGGGCGATGATCAGCGACCCCGCGCACATCAGACTGACCGACAGGGTCAGGCCGGCCTTGCGTCCCTTGCGGTCGGAGTACACGCCCATGACCCAGGCCCCGACCGGACGCATCAGAAAGCCCACGGCGAAGATGGCGGCCACCGACAGCAGCTGCGCCGTCGACGACCCCTCCGGAAAGAAGACCGGCGCGAAATAGACGGTGAAGGCCGCATAGGCGAACCAGTCGAACCACTCCACCAGATTGCCCGCCGAGCCTCCGACGATGTTCTTCAGGCGGCGGGCGGGGGTCATCGCAAGCGTCATGGGCTCGCTCTCATCGCGCGGACAGGCCCGGCCAGGCGATCCAGGTCCCGACCGCATAGGCGATGCCGTAGACCAGCACGATCAGCGAGCTCCACAGCACGAAAGGCAGGATCCCACCCGGATTGACGATGAAGGCCGGGATCAGGACCAGACCGCGCAGCAGATAGACGGCCGAGATCAGCACGAGGGCTGTCCGCATCAGCGGTAGACGAGGGATCAGGCCCGCGCCCGCGAAAGCATAGGCCGACCACACAGCCAGAACGCTCGCGATGCCGATGGTGATCAGCGTCGGATAGATCGAGCCACGCTCGGCCATGCGTGCCATGCCCTCGCCGGCCCCGAAGAAGCGATACCAGCCCGGACCGCCCAAGATCACCGCGAGATGCAGCACGGACGCCAAGGCGCTGAGCACGCCGCCGACGATCAGGGCCGGGTTCTGAGGCATGGCGGCGTCCGATCAGATCCGTTGAAAGGGATAGAACCCTGACCCGAGATTCAGCAGCGCGGTCAAGTCTTCCAGCGCCGCCCGGCTCTCGTCGATCAGCGCCGGATCGGCGAGGTCGGCGGGCGTCAGGCGGTCGCGATAGTGACGCCCGGCCCAGCTCGACAGGCGAGCGTGCAGGTCGTCTGTCAGGCGCATCGCCGGATTGGTCGCGTCGAGTTCCGCTTCGGTCAGGACGACGCGCAGCCGCAGGCAGGCGGGGCCGCCGCCGTTGCGCATCGACTGGCGCACATCGACGTATTCGACCCGGCCGATCGGCCCGTTCGACGCCACCAACCCCTGGGCCACCGCGTGGCTGCGGGCGTTGTCGCGCGTCTCGGTCGGGCAGATCAGCGTCAGCCGGTCTTCGCCGGGCAGACTGACCAGCATGGAGTTGAACAGATAGCTCGAGATCGCGTCGGCCAGCGGCAGGTCGGCGGACGAGACCTCCACGAAGATCGGCTGGAACCCCTGCGCCGCCGCGCGAATGGCGGTGTGGGTGGCCGCAGTATCCTCGAACGCCAGCTCGTGGTGAAACAGGGTGTCCAGCGCGCCGACGCAGACCACGTCGTTGTGGAAGGTCCCGCCGGCGATGGCGGCGCGGGATTGCTGGGCCAGGACCGCGCCGGACGCGCCGTGGCGACGGGCGATGGCCTCGGATGCCTGGCGGGTCTGGCGGGCAGGGTAGGGACCGTCCCACGCCTCGAAGGCGTCCCGTCCCCAGACGAGCAGGTTGACCCCCGGTGCCCCGTGCTCGGCGCACAGGCGGACGTGGTTCGCCGCGCCTTCGTCGGCGAGGTGGGCCACCGGCGACAGGGCGTCGTGGACGGCGAACCGCGCGGGATCGGGGAACAGGGCGTCCAGCGACCGCTTCGTCTGGGCGTGTTCCAGCGAGCGGTGCAGATTGGTGTGAAGATTGGCGGGCGTGAAGTGGACCCTGCCGTCGCCGCTGTCGGCGCCGGGCGTCACGGTCGCGGCGTTGGCGGCCCACATCGGGCTGGCCGAGCAGGCGGCGGCGGCGAAGCTGGGCGCGACCTTCCAGGCGCGTTCCAGCACGGCCGCGTCCGAGCCGGTGAAACCGAGACTGCGCAGGAAGGGGATGTTGGGCCGCTCGTGCGGCGGCAGGACGAACTGGGGCAGGCCGAGGTCCGCCAGCCGCTTCATCTTGTCGAGCCCCTGCAGCACCGCCGCGCGCGGGTTCGACGCCTCGCCCTTGTTCAGGCTGGAGGCGAGGTTGCCGGGGCTCAGACCGGCATAGGAGTGCGTCGGCCCGATCAGGCCGTCGGCGTTGGCTTCGACGGCGGAGGTCATCGCAGCCCCTTCATTTCGCCCTCGATATTCCACACCGCCCCCGCCTCGAAGCTGGCCACCGGATAGGCGCAGTAGTCGGCGGCGTAGTAGGCGGATGGCCGGTGGTTGCCGCTGGCCCCGAGGCCGCCGAAGGGCATGTCCCCGGCGGCACCCGTCGTCGGCCGGTTGAAGTTCACGACGCCCGCGCGAATGCGGCGGATGAAGCGGTCCCAGTTCGCGGGATCGTCGCTGATGAGGCCCGCGCTCAGCCCATACCGGGTCGCGTTGGCGGCGGCGATGGCCTCGTCGAATGAGGCGACGCGGGTCACCGACAGGAAGGGGGCGAACATCTCCTCGTCGGGCACATCGACGCCGGTGACGTCGAGGATGGCGGGTCGGACGAAGGCACCGGGCAGGTTGTCCACCGGTCCCGACGCCCGGATCACCTTCGCCCCGAGACCGATGCGCTGCTGGAGCGCGCCCAGCGCCTGTTCGGCGGCGCGCTTGGAGATCAACGGACCCCCATAGGGCTCGGGCGTCGAATCCCAGGGCGCGAAGATCAGCCGGTCCACAAGTCCGTCGACGGCCTCGATGATGGCGTCCCCCGCCGCACCCTCCGGCACGATCAGCCGCCGGGCGCAGCTGCACCTCTGGCCCGTGGTGACGAAGGCCGACTGGACGACCAACCCCGCTACAGCTTCGGGATCGGCCGCGTCCCACACGACCAGTGGATTGTTGCCGCCCAGTTCCAGCGCCAGGATGACGTGAGGATTGTCGGCGAACTTCCTCCGGAAATGCGCGCCCGCCGCGCCCGAGCCGGTGAACATCAGGGCGTCGATCGGCTGGTCCAGCAGGGCGGCGCCCACGTCGCGCCCGCCCTGAACCAGGTTGAACACTCCGGCCGGCAGGGCGGCCTCGGCCAGGCATTCAGCGATCAACTGGCCTGCGTGCGGCGTCTCTTCCGATGGCTTGAACACGACGGTGTCCCCCGCCAGCAGGGCCGGGACGATGTGGCCGTTCGGCAGATGGCCGGGGAAGTTGAACGGCCCCAGCACCGCCGCAACGCCATGCGGGCGATGGCGCAGGGTCGCGTGGCCGAAGGCGGTCTCGGAGGTGCGCTCTCCGGTGCGCTCGTCATAGGCTCGAATGGAGATGTCGACCTTGCCGGCCATGGTGCCCAGCTCGGCGGTGGTCTCCCACAGCGCCTTGCCGGTCTCGCGGCTGATGGCCTCTGCGAAGGCCGGGGCGCGGGCCTTCAGCGCGGCCTGATAGCGTTTCATGGCCGCGATGCGTTCGTCGCGCGGCCGGTCGGCCCAGCCGGGGAAGGCGGCGCGGGCGGCGGCGACCGCGGCTCCGACCTGATCGGGCGAGGCCTCGTTCCCGCGCCAGACACGCGCCTCGGTCGCCGGATCGAACGAGGCGAAGCCGTCGCCGCGCCCTGCGGTCCACTGGCCGTTCAGATAGAGATGTCCGTCAATCATCTTTTCCGCTCATCCCCGCGAAAGCGGGGACCCAGTTCTGTTGCGAGGAGAGGTGTCGGGGATGGCCAACGGAACAGGATCGCTCCTGTCCTTCGCCAAAGCACTGGGTCCCCGCTTTCGCGGGGATGAGCGGAAGGAACAGGGTCACGTCTTGACCCGCGCGACGTCGCCGTCGCCGAGCTTGAGCGCCGTCGCGACCTCGGGGGTCAGGCGCACGGTGTCGCCTTCGATCTGGGCCTTGGCCCGGACCGCGCGGAAGGCGGAGACGCTGTCGGTCGAAATCAGGGCGGGCAGTTCCGCCTCGACGTCCTCGGTGATCTGGACCGTCAGGCGGCGGGCGTCGCGGACGGTGCGGATATGGTCGCGCTGGCAGGTCACGGTCGGCCCGGCGTCGAAGATGTCGACCAGGCCGTTGGGGCGGAAGCCTTCGCTCTCCAGCAGGGCCATGGCGGCGACACCCTGGGGATGAACCTTGCCGATCACGGCGCGGGCCGGCTCGGGCAGCAGGTCGACATAGATCGGGTGGCGCGGCGCCAGGTCGATGATGAACTGCTTGTCGGTCGAGCCGGTCATCATGTCGGCCTGGTCGAACTCCATCGGGAAGAATTTGTGCGCCACATGGTCCCAGAAGGGGCAGGCTCCGTCCGGCGTGAACACACCGCGCAGCTCGGCCAGCACCATGTCGGCGAACAGCTCGGGCTCGGCCCCGATCAGCATGTAGCGCGACTGGCTCAGCAGCCGCCCCGCGCCGCCCTTGCGCCGGTCCGCCTTCAGGAACAGCGACCCGACCTCGGTCCAGCCGTTGCACTCGTTGACCAGCTGCAGGGTCTGGTGGTCGAGCCGGATGTTGAGCGACGGCGACGCGGCGGCCTGATTGGCCAGCCGGAACGAGAAGAAGGGCCGGTTCAGCCCGACCGCCGCCTTCACCGAGGCGATGCCGTCGATGTCGCCGGTGTCGGCCTCCTCCATCATCAGGGTGTACCAGCGCTTCTCGGGCGACAGGACGCCGGTGAAGCTGTCGCGGCTGATGTCCAGGCGCTCGACCAGCTGGTCCGGATCCTCGGGCAGGCTGGTGAAGCCGGGGCCCGACAGGATGGCGAGCTCCAGCAGATGGTCCAGGTCGGCGGGACCGGCGGGGCGGACGACGAGCATCTACATCGTCTCCAGACGCAGGCGTTTCAGGTGTTCGGCGTCGATCTCGCCGGAGGCGATCTTGCACAGCATCAGCAGCGACAGCTGGGCCCGCTCGATGAAGCTATCGGGCCAGGCGAACTCCTGGGTTGAATGGATCAGGCCGCCCCGGACGCCCAGGGTGTCGATGTTGGGCAGGCCCGCCGCGTGAAGATTGTTGCCTTCGCAGACGCCACCGGACGGCGACCAGGCGATGGTCTGACCCAGCAAGGCTCCGGTCTCGCGCACCGCCTCGAACAGCGCGGTCTGGGCGGCGTCCATCGGTTTGGGCGGGCGGGTGAAGCCGCCGTGCAGCTCCAGCGTCAGGCCCTTGAAGGGGGGCTGGGAGGCGATTTCGGCGATGGCGGCGGTGATCCAGTCGGCGGCCGCGAGATCGGGCACCCGGACGTTGAAGCGAACCACGGCGTTGTCGGCCACGACGTTCAGCGCCCCGCCACCGGAGATGCGGGCGACGTTGACCGTGACGCCTTCGCGCTGACCGTTCAGCGCATGCAGGGCGGCGGCGACCAGGGCCGCGCCGGCGACGGCGTTGCTCCCTTCGTCGAAGGCGCGACCGGCGTGGGCGGCCTTGCCGGAGACAACCAGATGAAAGTTGCCGCTGCCTTTCCGGGCCCCTGCGAGCGTCCCGTCCGCCAGGGCCGGCTCATAGGTCATGCCGATATGGCCGCGCGCGCCGAGCCCGGCCAGCAGCGGGGCCGAGGCGGGCGAGCCGATCTCCTCGTCTGGCGACAGCAGCACGGTCCAGCCGACGCGCTCCCGCTCCGGATGGGTCTCGAAGGCTTCCAGCGCGCCCAGCATGACCGAAATGCCGCCCTTCATGTCGGCGATGCCGGGGCCGTTCAACGCGCCGTCTGGGCGCGAGGCGACACGCTGAAAGGCGCTGTCAGCGGGATAGACGGTGTCATAGTGGCCGGTCAGGACGACCTGGATCGGGGCCTCGGGCCGGGCCGTGATCTTCAGCGCGTCCGCTCGCGCCTGGGGCATCAGGCTCCCGTCGTCAGCGACGGTGGAGAAGCCTTGCGTCGGGACCCGTTCGGTCTCGGCGGGCAGGCGTGCCGCTTCGGTCTCGAGCCGTTCCAGGGTGGCCTGGAGACCCTCGGCGTGGTCGCTGCCGGAGTTGACGTTGGCCCAGGCGACCGCGCGATCGATCAGGACCGCCGCCCCCCGCCCGACCAGGTCGAGGGCGGCATGATCCTGTGGGAGAATCCGCATGGGCCGGTTGTAGCCGGACGAACCTCAAAGGTGAACCCCGGGAAGAGGCCTCACGCCGCCGCTTGTGTAAGGGACCCTTGTCATGTAAAGGACCGTTGTCATTTCAGGGAGGATACGAATGGCCAGCTTGATCACCGGCATGAACCCCGCCGCGCCGCTTCGAACGGAGGCCGAGGCGGAAGCGGCCTCGAAGGCCAGCGCGATCTCGATCTTCATCGGCGTGCTCGTCGGGGCCGTCACCGTCGCCTGGTCCCTGGCCAACCCCGGACAGATGCAGGAGGCTGTTGCCTCCGCCGCCGGCGGGGACGCCAACACCGAAGCCGCCGCTGCCATGGGGGCGCAGTTCGCGATCTACCTGAAGGGGGGTCTGGCCGTTCTTCAGCTGATCCTCGGCATCGTCCAGTGGCGCAATCCCGGCAAGTTCATCGCCATCCTGTTCATGGTTTTGATCGCCTATGGCATCCTGTCGACGGCCGCGACGCCGCTTCTGGCCTCGTCGATGCCGGGCATGCCGGTCATCCCGATGTGGCAGATCGCCCTGTCGGTCGCGATCATGGTCGTCCAGATGATCCTGCACATCGCCGGCCTGCGCGGCATCAACAAGCTGGACAAGCTCCAGATGGAAGCCGCGCGCTAGTCTGACGCCACGGCCTCGGCATTGGGTCGGCGGTCCTGCCGGCCCGTGCCGGGGACCCGCGACTGCCGCCGCCAGCGGATCGACAGGGTCGCGTCGCCCTGGCCGCCGAACTGGGACGTGATGGCCAGGTTCCGCCGGACCTGCCACTCGACGTTCACCGCCGCTCCGCCCTCGCCGCCGCCGATGATCTCCAGATAGACGTCGTCGGTGATGTAGCGCCCGCCCGCGACCGTCAGGGCCGAGGCCTCGCCGCCGAACGACAGCCGGTCCAGTCCCGCCAGTTCGCGCAGATTGCCGATCACATCGAAGCCGCCCCCGCCCGCCAGGGAGGCGACGCCGGCCGCCAGCTGCGCCGCCTCGAACGGCGACAACTGCGACGCCGATCGACCGAACAGCACCTGGGACAGGATCTCGTCCTGGGGCAGGGCTGGACTGGAGGTGAGCACGATCTCCGGCCGCGCCGCCGTGCCGGTCACCCGGATGGTCGCAGTCAGGGCGGGATCGTCTCGCACGGCTGTCAGATTGAGCCGGATCCGTTCCGGATCGGTCGACAGAGAGACCGAGCCGCGCTCGTCGAAGACGAACCGCTTGCCGGCGAAGTCATAGTCGCCGCGCACGATGTTGGCGTTGCCGGTCAGGACCGGCTGGTTCACCGTGCCGGCCACACGGGCGTTGACGTTCAGCAGGACGTTCAGGCCCCGACCGACCACGGCGACCTCGCCGCCCCGTGAGCGCAGGCGGATGTCCAGACCGATCTGGGGACCGCGCGACGCGGTGACCTCGTCATCCTCATCGGTATCGCCGCCGGGACGGTTGATCTCGACCACATCCATGCGGACGATGCCGTTGGACCCCGGCGGATTGGCCTCGATCCGGGCCTCGTCGACGTTGATCTCGCCCGACAGGGTGACGTTGCCATCGGCCGCGCGAACCACGGTCAGCGGGCCCGAGGCACGAGCCTCCGCGATGTAGTTGTCGATGATGCGGAACCGGGTCAGGGCCAGTTCGAAGCTGGAGCCGGACCCCTGGCGCAGGCCGATCCGGCCGTCGCCCGAGACCGTGCCGCCCGACCCGTCGGTGGCGGTGAAGGTCTGGATCAGGGCCGTCGCGTCGTCGAACCGCGCCGCCAGAGCCATGTCGTCCAGCACAAGGCCCGAGCCGTTGTCGCGGAACCGGCCCTCGGCGAGGGCCAGCCGGCCGTTGATCAATGGGGCCGCCAGGGTGCCGCCCAGGGTAGCGCGGCCATCGACCTGCCCGGCGAGGGACCTTTCGCCCCCGAAGAAGACGTCCCAGATCGGCTGGATCTGGCCGTCGATGTCGATCTCGCCCGACATGGGCCGCGTCCGGGCAATGGCGAGCCGCAGCGGCGCGGCCGAGGCCTCGACCGGCAGGGTCACGTCGGCGGTGGCGGTCACCGCGTCGGTTCCTGAAGCATTGGCCTGGATCCGCAGAGTGTTGTTGACCAGGGTCGCGGTGACGGCCCCGTCGACGCTGAGGCCGCGGGGGGCGTCGGTGCTGCGCAACCCGGCCAGGCGAATGTTGGCCGAGCCCGAAAGATCATCGCCCGCGCCGCGCAGCGACACCCGGCCGGTGACCTGGCCGCGCAGATCGGGCGCGATCGACCCCAGATCGACGCTGGTCAGGTCGGCCTGGATCACCGCGGCGTCGGAATCCTGGCGCAGTTCGCCCAGCAGGACGCCACCCCCCACCGACAGGTCCAGCCGCGCCACCCGCCCGTCGCCGGCCAGGGCGACCACCGCCGGGTTGCGGGTGGAAAAGGCGATCTCGCGGACCCGGCCGTCCCCGCTCAGCGTCACGCTCTGCGCGTCGCCCTGGCGAGAGTAGACGCCCGATCCGTCGAAGGCGACGGGCGTCGCGCCTCCGACGTCGGCGACCACGGTGAAGGGCAGTCGCTCCAGCGTGCCGCGCCCGTTCAGCTCCAGGGTGCGCAGGGTCCAGCTGGAATTCGACAGCCGGACGTTGCGCCCGGTGACGTCCAGGATCGCGGTCTCGGACCCCGCGCCCTCGGTCAGGCGGATGCGGCCGTCTGCGGTGCCGGAGGCCAGGAAGGCGCCGGGCCGCGCAGTGAACGTCAGGTCCGCGCTGGAGGGCGTATTGTTCGCCAGGGCGATCGCGCCCTGGGCCGTTACGCCGCCGGCGTCCAGATCCACGTCCGAGAGCCGGATGCGGTTTCCGCCGAGGAAGAAGCTGCCGGACGCCCGGGCCGGCCCGTAGTTCGACCCGGCGGTGAGGGCCACACGTCCGTCCGAGGCGTCCGCTCCCCGTCGGAAACTGAGCGTCAGATCGGCGTCGGTCAGGGTCAGCGGACCGGCGGCGACCCGGCCGAAACTGGCCGTCAGGTCGGCGCGCGGCTGGGCCAGGGTGCCGGTCAGGGCTCCGTTACCGGTCATGGCACCGTCGATGGCGACCGGTCCGACACCGAACGGCCCCTGCGCGTTCCAGTCCAGGGCAAGGCGAAGGCGTCCCTCCGGCTCGATCAGGCCGCGTGCCGTGGCGGTGCCGGCCGCGCCCGTCAGGACGGCGCGCTCAACAGCGATTTGGCCGCTGCGCAGGTTGCCGGCCAGCTGGAGCCGGGGGGTGGCTCCCAGCAGGCGGTCCAGTTCGGCCATGCCGCTGGCCAGGCGCGTGCCTCGACCGTCGAAGGTCAGGGTCCAGGGCGCGCCCGACCGGGCCGAGGTGGCGCTGATCGGCCCACCGAACGCGCCGCGCGCGCCGGGGCGGAGGCGGCCGATATCGGTGATCTCGGCGCGGCCGCTAAAGCCCAGGCCGCCCATCAGGTTGCGGCCGCCCGAGCCCGTCAGCGTCAGCGCCTGCCCGCGCGCATCGATCCGCTCGAGCAGGAGGGCGCCGTCGGCCAGTCGCGTCGCCTCGAACGCGGCCGTCGGTGACGCGCCCAGAAGTCCGCCGACGATGCCGGACCCGCTGCCGCCGTTCGCCGCCAGATCGCCCGTGAGCGTATAGCGACCGCCGTCGGCCGTGACGTCGAACGGTCCTGCGATGAGGTCGGCCGTGTAACTCGCCAAGTTGGCGTCCTCAATCCTGAGCCTGCCGTCCAGGCTCCACGTCTCGGCGTCCCCGGTGAAGGTCGCCTCATAGCGTGTCGCGCCACCGGTCTCCGAGCCGACCAGACGCGTGAGGGAGGGCGTCGAAACCGACAGGTTCAGCGCGTCCGGCACGCTGCGATCCGAAAGCCGCAACCGCCCCCGCGCGCTCGACGTCAGATTGTCGGCGAGCAGGCGCCAGGCGACGCCGTGCACGCCCTCTTCGACGGCGGGCACCGAGGCGAAGCCGAAGCGCGCCGTTCGGCCGATACGCCGGACGAAGGGGCCCAGCAGATCGGACCCGCTGAAATCGAAATATCCCGAGATCCGCGATCCGGCCGCTCCATACCGACCGCGCACCGTGACCGGCGTGAAGTCGCCGGTGCGGACCGTGGCGTTGATGATCTCTCCGTTGACCACGGCCGAGGCGAAGAAGGGCTGGTCGGGGGAATAGCCCAGCGATCCCGCGAGCGGGCCGCCCTGGGCCTCGTTGGCGCGAAGGTTGAGGCGCAGGTCCTCGGGGCCGGCTCCGAGGGTCGCCGAAACCCGGAGGAAATCCCCCGGGCGGTTCAGACTGTAGGCGCCGATCCGGGCGGTCTTGTCGCCGCGCCGGGGTACGGCGGCCTCCCCGGTCAGTCGCCACCGGCCGTATTCCTTCGAGAAGCCCTCCAGCAGCTCGACGTTCGCCTGGAAGCTGTCGATATCGATGTCCAGCGGGAGGGGGCGTGGCGGGCGTCCATCCGGCGGCTCGACCTCGGGCCGGCGCAGCAGCCTGATCTGTTCGGCGGTGATCTGCGTGGCGTGGAAGCGCCGGGCAACGAGGGGCCAGTAGGACCAGTCCACCCGGACCTCGTTGGCTTCCAGCCAGACGCCCCGGGCGTCGGTGACGGTGACACGCCGGATGGTGAAGTCGTCGAACAGGTCGCCCGACAGGCCCTCGACGTTGATGCGCCCGTACCGCCCGATCTTCTGGCCGGTGACGAAGCTGGTGACCAGTTCCCGGCCCGGGCCGGAGACCAGATACATCCGTCCCCCGACCGCCAGGATCAGGAACACGGCCAGAAGGCCCGCGACGACCATGCCGCCGAAGAAGGCGAGAGCCTGGAGCCGGGTGCGACGGCGCTTCTCGGCCTTGACCGGCTCCGGTGTCTCGGGCGCGTCGGTCAAAACGCCTGGCCGATGCTGATGTAGATCTGGAAGTCGGCGTCGCCCTCGCGCTTGTCGAGGGGGAAGGCGATGTCGGCGCGGATCGGGCCGAAGGACAGGTTGTAGCGCGCGCCGATGCCCACGGCGTAGCGCAGGTTGGAGAAGTCGGGCGCCTCGTCGAAGCCGACCGCCCCGGCGTCGATGAAGGCGACCGCGCCGAAATTGCGCCCCAGATCGCGACGGACCTCGGCCGAGACCTCGAACAGCGACAGGCCGCCGCGCGGGGTGTTGTCGGGCAGGCGCGGCGCGACGCCCTGATATTCATAGCCCCGCACCGAGCCTCCGCCGCCCGAGTAGAACAGCCGGTCGGCCGGGATGGTCAGCTCATCGCCACCGAGGATGGAGCCCAGTCTGATCCGCCCAGCAGCGACCGTTCGTCCGCCGTCCTGCAGCGGAACATAGCCGGTCAGCTGTGCCTCGGTCCGCAGGAACAGGATGTTGTCCTCTCCGGCCACCGCCGTCGGCTGGACGCTCAGCGTGGCCCGCCAGCCGGTGGTCGGGTCCAGAGGATCGTTCGACTGATCCAGATAGGCGGAACCCCGCGCGGTCAGAAGCGCCAGGTCCCGGCTGATCGACAGCGGCGCCTGGGTCAGCGGATCGAAGCGGTTCTCGTCATAGCGGCCGGCGTCGAGGCCGAGGCCGTAGCTGACCCAGGACGTCTTTCCGATCCTCTGACGGATGTCGGCCGAGACGACCCCGGCTGTCCGGCGATAGGCGTCGGTGTCCTCGTTCACCACGGCGGCTGACAGCGCCAGGGTCTGACCGGGCCGCCGCCAGTGGGGCAGGGACAGGTCGGCCCCGATCCGGCTGTCGATGTCGGCGACGCGGGCCTGGAAGGTCAGGGTGTCGGCCCGACCGAAGCGGTTGTACCAGGTCCACAGCCCCTCGACCCCTGAACCGTCGGCCGTCGAAAAGGTCGCGCCTGCTTCGAGGATGCGACGGGGCCGGTCGGTCAGGGTGACGACGATCGGGCGCGTTCCGGTCTGGGTCGCCTGGTCAGCCGGCGTCAGAGCGACGCCGACGCCGTCGTAAACGCCCGTCTCCAGCAGGCGGCGCTCGAGCTCGGCGACCTGTTCGGGGTCGTAGCGATCGCCTTCCTGCCACGGCGCGAGGGCGGCCACCCAGGCCGGATTCGTCGGACCGGCCGTCTCGATCCGAACGCCGTCCAGTCGAACGAGCGAGCCGGAGGCGATGCGGTAGGTCGGGGCCACGGTGAAGGTGGCATGATCGACCACCACGCGGCGGGGCTGGACGTCGGCGTCGGGATAGCCCTGTCGGGTCAGGCTGGCGATGATGCGCCCCTCGGCGGCGATGACGTCGGCGGCACGGCCGGGATCGCCGGGCGACAGTTCGAGCCGCGTTCGCGCCGTCTCGATCACCTCTGAAGGAGGCTCCGGCGCCTGCCATTGGACGTCGAGATTGCCGATGACGAACCGCCGGCCTGGATCGATCGAGACGATCGCCACGGGGGTGTCCTCGCCCTCGACGATGTCCTCCAGCAACGGCTGATAGTAGCCCTCTGACCTCAGCAGGGCCTCGGCGGATTCCATCGCGGCCCGGGCGCGGCGTCGGGCTTCGAACCGGTTCGTCGGCGGGCCGTCCGTTTCGCCGATGGCCTGTTCGATCTGGGCGCGCAGGTCGTCCGGCAGCGTGCCTCTGATCTGGGCCCTGGGGTCCGCATGGGCCGTCCCGGCGATCATCAGTGTCGCCGACGCCGTGGCGGCAAACAGGGTCAGACTGGAATGGCGAAGAAGCACGCGGGGGCCTCGGCTGGCGCTGTCGGTCGGCGAGGGGGCCGACACCGGTGCCCCGGAAGCAGTCAATCGCGACACCGATAAGGCGACGATCAGTAGAACAGGGTCTCGCTTTCAGGCTGGACCGATTCTTCCGATGACGGATTGGCCGGCGGAAGTCGGCCGTTGTCGAGCGGCGGCGGCTGGTCGGTCGGGGCGGTGGTGTCGACGACAGGCGCGGCTGTGTCTTCGGCGGACGGCGCGACGTCGGCCTCCATCGGCGGCGCGGTCTCGATGTCGCGTGGCGCGGGCTCCTCGCAGCCGCCGAGGGCCAGGGTCAGGCCCGAGCCGGCCAAAAGAAACAGTCGCTTCATGTGCGTGGATCTTCCCCGGGATTCTGCGTCGAAACGCGTTGTCTGATCGACGGTTCCATAACCCGGGGCGCGCCCGACGTCACGGGGCCTGTCACAGGCATGGTGATTTCCTCAACCGTTCCTTTGCTTCTCTGTGAGACGCAGTTTGCATGGGCGAGGGGATCCAGACATCAGCAAACGGCTGGGCCATGATCGCCCAGGTGCGGTTTCGCGAGCTGAAGACGCGGATCGGCCTTGCCGCCTTCATCGCCGTGACCGCCTGGTTCCTCAGCAAGGGCTACTGGCCCGCCGTTTGGCTGGGCGCTGTCGTGGTCAGCCAGTTCTTTGACTGGCTGGCGTTCCGGCCGCTGCGTCGCCGCCCGGAGACAGAACCGTCGCTGGGCTACAAGGTCCTGCTGAGCGTCACCGCAGCGGTGAACGTACTCGTCTACTCCAGCATTTCGGCCTACCTCTGGGTCGCCGGTGGCGAGGCGGGCAAGCTGTTCGCCATGGTCCAGGTGGCCGGAGGGCTGCTGCACGTCAGCCTGCACATGCACCATGTCCGACCCCTCCTGATCGCGGCGGTCGTTCCGCACAGCCTCTATTTTCTGGGACTTCCGATCGCCACGGCCATCGTCGCGCGACGTCCCGAGGACGTTCTGATCGCCATCGGCGGGGTGCTCTACATGACGCATCTGGTCGTCGCTGTGCGTCAGAGTTCCTCGACCACCAAGGCGCTACAGGACGCCAACGCCGAGGCCCAGGCCCAGCGCGCGGCGGCCGAGGTGGCCAGCGCCGCCAAATCGGACTTCCTGGCCGTCATCAGCCACGAGATCCGCACGCCCATGAACGCCGTCATCTCGGCGGCCAACCTGCTGCGCCGCACGCGCCTGGACCGCGAACAACGCGAGCACGTCTCTATGCTGCTCGACGCCGGCGACGTGCTTGTCGGGCTGCTCAACGACGTTCTGGACCTGTCCAAGATCGAGGCCGGCAAGATGCAGCTCGAGGCGTCGGACATGGATCTGCGCGACAAGCTGGCCTCGCTCACCCGGCTCTGGCAGCCGAAAGCCGAGGCCAACGGCGTGCGCCTTCAGGTCGAGATCGCGCCGAACGTTCCCGAGGCCGTCCGCACCGATCCGCTGCGCTTTCAGCAGATGCTGTTCAACCTCCTGTCCAACGCCGTGAAGTTCACCGAGGACGGGACGATCTCGGTCTCGGTCGACTGGAGCGAGGCGGATGGCCGGCTGATCGTTTCCGTGGCGGACACCGGCTGCGGCATCGCGCCCGAGCGGCTGGCCGGCATCTTCGACAGCTTCGAACAGGCCGACGCCGGCACGACGCGCAGATATGGCGGCACGGGTCTGGGCCTGGCGATCAGTCGCCGCCTGGCCGAGATCATGGGTGGTCGCCTGACGGCCGAGAGCGCGGTCGGGCAGGGGTCGGTCTTCACGCTCAGCCTGCCGGTCGAGGCCATCGTCAAGGCCGCCAAGGCGCCGCGCCGGGTCGTTGTTGACGAGGCCAGCCTGAAGGGCCGGGTGATCCTGGCGGCCGACGATCACGCCGTGAACCGGCGGATCCTGTCGCTGTTGCTGGAGCCGCACGGCTGTTCGCTGGTGCTGGTCGAGAACGGGGCCGAGGCGGTCGAGGCCGCGATGACCCAGGTGTTCGACGCGGTCCTGATGGACATGCAGATGCCCGTCATGGACGGGCTGGAGGCCACGTCGCGGCTTCGAGCCGGAGGGCTGAACCGCAGAACGCCTGTCATCGCCCTGACCGCCAACGCCATGGATGTCCACCGCGCCGCCTGGGACGCGGCGGGGGTGCACGCCTTCCTGACCAAGCCGATCGATCCGGCCCTGCTGGCGGAGACCCTGGCCGAGGCGTGCGCCGGGCGTGACCCCGTCGCCGCGGTACCGGCGGCCGTCGCCTAACGCCAGAGGTCCGAGAGGGCCGCGCGGTCCAGCACGGTGGCGAGCCCCGGTGTCGCGATCGCGCCGTCGAAACGGGGGGCGGGCGACGGCTGGACCGGATCGCCGGCCAGGGTGGACCGCGCCACGTTGTGCGGGTGAAGCGCCGCCTCTTCGAACGTCAGCACCGGGGTGACGCAGGCCTCGGTGCCCTCGAAATGGATCGCCCAGTCGTCGCGAGCGCGGGTCGCGAAAATCTCGGCGAAGCGGGCCTGCACAGCTGGCCAGCCGCCGGGCGGGAACTGGGGCGCGTCCGACGGATCGATGCCGAGGCCCCGCAGCAGGGCGGCGTAGAACCGGGGCTCCAGCGCGCCCACCGCGACGAAGCCGCCGTCGGCACAGCCATAGCAGCGATAGAAGGGGGCGGCCCCGTCCAGCAGGTTCGATCCTCGCTGCGATGACCACAGCCCGCTGGCCGACAGGGCGTGAAACAGGCTGGACAGCAGGGAGGTCCCGTCCGTCATGGCGGCGTCGACGACCCGGCCGCAGCCGGTCGTTCTCGCTTCGAGGATGCCCGCCAGCACGCCCGTGACCAACAGCATGGCCCCGCCGCCGTAGTCTCCGACCAGGTTCAGCGGTGGGGCCGGCGGCCGGTCTGGCTCGCCCATCGCATGCAGCGCGCCGGTCAGGGCGATGTAGTTGATGTCGTGGCCCACGGTGTCGGCCAGGGGCCCCGTCTGGCCCCAGCCGGTGACGCGGGCGAACACGAGGCGCGGATTGGCCGCCTGGCAGACGTCCGGTCCCAGGCCCAGCCGTTCCAGCACCCCGGGTCGAAACCCCTCGATGACCGCGTCGGCGCGACGGATGAGGTCCAGGACGACGGCCCGGTCGCTCTCGGACTTCAGATCGACCGGGACGGCGGCCCGGCCCCGGTGCAGCACCGCCCCGCCGACGTCCCCGAAGGCCGAGGCACCGTCCGCGCGGGTCAGGCGAACCACGTCGGCGCCCAGGTCGGCCAGGACCATGCCGGCGAAGGTGACCGGACCCAGCCCATCGAATTCGACGATACGGACCCCCGTCAGTGGCGTCATTCGTTCCTGCCTTTGCATCATCGGGGTTGACCCCGGCCGTCTCATGAACCAGAAGGCGCAACCGCGAAACGGCCCGTCCGTTCTGCGCCCGCGATGCGCGTCCTTAGCTCAGTTGGTTAGAGCATCTGACTTTTAATCAGAGGGTCCTCGGTTCGAGCCCGAGAGGACGTACCATCGCCTCCAGCGGGCCGGTCGCCCGATAACCCCGAGGGTGAACCATGGCCGGCACCACGATGAGCTTCGCGGGCGGCCTGGAGGTCATTCGTCTTCTGCGCGACGAATGCCTTAAGCGATCCAATGAGGAACAGCTGAAATTCATTCGGTACTGCATCGAGAACGCGATGCTGGCCCGTTCGCAGTTCTTCCAGGACCTGTGGGTCGCATGGGAACTCGGCTCGCCCCGGTCCGGCTTCTTCGTCGAGTTCGGAGCCGCCAACGGGCGTCATGCCAGCAACACCCACTATCTCGAGAAGGAGCTCGGGTGGCGGGGCATCCTGTCGGAGCCGGCGCGGCACTGGTATCCCCACATCCAGACCTACCGGAACTGCTACATCGATCGTCGGGCGGTGTTCAGCGAGAGCGGGCGAATGGTGACCTTCGTCCAGCCTCCGATCGCCCTGCATTCGACCATCGCCGGCTATGAAGGCGGCGACTATGCCGCCGCGACCCGCATGGAAGGAGAGCGGTACGAGGTCGAGACGGTCTCGCTCAGCGACCTTCTCGCCCACTGGAACGCCCCGCCGCGGATCGACTACATCTCGATCGACACCGAGGGTTCCGAACTGGACATCATCCGGCCTTTCGATTTCGCCCGCTGGGACGTGCGGCTGTTCACCATCGAGCACGCCGGCAACGCGGAGAAGCGGGCCGGAATCCTGGAGGTGATGACGAACAACGGCTACGAGCGGAAGTTCGCCAACCTGTCCGGCGACGACGACTGGTACGTCCGGCGCTACTGAGGGCAAGCCTCCATGGACAGGGGGACGGTCGCTGGTAAGGTCGGCGGCATTGTCCAGGGGGCCGATCATGCGAACCATTCCCGCCGTCGCGGCGATCCTGCCGGTGCTCGTGATCGCGGCCTGCCAGCCGACCGGCGAGCCCGCCGCCACCGTCCAGCCGGATCCGCAACCGTCCGAGGTCATGCGACAGACCTTCGCCAGTTGCGCGTGGGGCAGGGTCGAGGGATCGGGGCTGGCCGTCTGGAGTTATGCCTGTCCGGCCGAGCTCGGCAATGTGAAGCTGGTCGCCGACGACAGCCTGCCGGGGTTCGCGGTCGAGTCGACCTATGACGGCCGCACCGAGCGCGGACCGGCCGTCGTTATCTTCAACAAGGCTGCTGACGCGCCGATCGACGCGATCCTGGAGGCCGTGCGAGCCCGGTCGCCAGGACCCGACACCGCGAACTGCACGCTGCAGCCGGTGACGTTTGAAGGCGCGGTGCCCGGCAGCTTCGGCTTCGAGCCGACGGGCGAGCTGGCGACCCGGTGGAACGCCTTCGCGACGGGAGAGGCCGACGCCGAGCCCATCGAACCGCCGTGCGGTTCGATGGGCCCTCAGATGTCGGGCGACCGCAGCTTCCGCGTGCTGGAGAGCGATCCGACCAGGGTGGTGTTCATCGAGTACGGCTCGGAGATCCAGATATTCGATCCCTCGACATTGCGTCCGGCGAGCTGATAGGGCGTGCGCACTCTGCCCGTCATCGTCTGCGTGCTCCTGGTCGGCGGCTGTTCGGCGGCGCGGCAGGTGGGGGCGGGCGTTGGCGATGCGGCGACGCAGCCGCTGGTCGATCTGAACGTGCGGCGCGAGCAGATCCCCACGGTTCTGCTGCAGGCGCAGGCCAATCCCTATGACCGGCGCAACCTGAGCCAGTGCGCCCCGATCCAGGCCGAGGTGCTGAGGCTGGACGAGGCGCTGGGGCCCGACCGTGACGAGCCGCCGGCTCCGGATTCGCCGACCCTGAACGAACAGGCTCAGGACGCCCTGGCCGAGGCGGCGCTGGACGCCATCCGGGACGCGGCGACCGACTTTATCCCGTATCGCAGCTGGGTGCGGCGCCTTAGCGGGGCCCAGGCGCGGTCGCGGGCGGTGCAGGACGCGGTAGAGGCCGGTCGGCTGCGGCGGGCCTATCTGAAGGGGCTGGGCATGCGGGCCAACTGTCCGCCTCCGGCCTCGCCCGCCTGGTTCCGGCCGGCGGGGGCGTCGCGGCGCTAGTTCGAGACGTGGCGGGCGTGAAAGTCGCGCCGGAAGGCCTCGAACCGGCCCGCCGCGATGGCGTCGCGCATGGCTGCGGTCAGGGCCTGGAAGAAGGCGATGTTGTGCCAGCTGAGCAGGGTCTTGCCGAGGATCTCGTCGGCGCGGATCAGGTGATGCAGGTAGGCCTTCGAATAGGCCGATGAGGCCGGGCAGAGGATCGTCGGGTCCAGCGGGTCCTGATCCTCGGCGAAACGGGCATTCTTGAGATTGATAGGGCCGTCCCAGGTCCAGGCCTGGCCGTGACGACCGGCGCGGGTCGGCAGGACGCAGTCGAACATGTCGACGCCGCGCCAGACGGCTTCCACCAGATCGATCGGCTTGCCGACCCCCATCAGATAGCGCGGCCGGTCGGCGGGCAGCATGTCGGGGGCGTAGTCGAGCACTTCGCACATGGCCTGATGGCCCTCGCCCACGGCCAGACCGCCGATAGCATAGCCGTCGAAGCCGATGTCGATGAGGCGGTCGGAGGATTCGCGGCGCAGGCCTTGATACGTCGAGCCCTGCTGGATGCCGAACAGGGCCTGGGTCTCGCGGGTACCGAACGCGGCCTTGGACCGCGCGCCCCAGCGGGCGCTGAGCTCCATGGCGGCGTGGGCGCGGGGTTCCTCGGCCGGCCAGGAGACGCATTCGTCCAGCTGCATGACGATGTCGGCCCCGATGCGGTCGGCCTGGATCTCGATGGAGCGTTCCGGCGACAGGACGTGTTTTGAGCCGTCGATGTGGCTGGAGAAGGTGACGGCGTCTTCCTTGACCTTCGAAATGCCGGCCAGGGACATGACCTGGAAGCCGCCGCTGTCGGTCAGGATCGGCCGGTCCCACCCCATGAAGCGATGCAGCCCGCCCAGCCGCGCCATCCGCTCGGGCCCGGGACGCAGCATCAGGTGATAGGTGTTGCCCAGCAGGATATCGGCCCCGGTCGCGGCGACCTGGTCGACGGTCAGGGCCTTGACCGTGGCGGCGGTGCCGACGGGCATGAAGGCCGGCGTGCGGATATCGCCACGCGGCGTTCGCAGGGTGCCCGCGCGGGCGCGGCCGTCGGTGGCGGCGATGTCGAAGGGAAAGGGCATGGGGGAGGGGGTCTAGAGGGTCGAGGGGCGGGGGTCGAGGGGCGGGGTGGGGGTGATCGCCTCTCCCTCCCAGGAACGGGGAGGGTGGTCGACGCGAAGCGGAGACCGGGTGGGGGCGGCCGGTGCTTGAGCGCCGACATCGCGTCTGGACCC